>JADZAF010000082.1 GCA_020852755.1 Bryobacterales bacterium | reverse complement strand
TCGGCTACGCGCGTTACGCCATCCCCATGGTGAACGCCATCGGCTCCAGCTGGTACATACCGGCCGACGGCTACAACGCGCTGAGCAACCCGCTCCCCTCCCTCGAAGGGATTCCGCAGGCGGTGCTCAGCAACCCGTATCCTTCCGGCTCCAATCCGCTGATCCCGTCGGCCGGAAAGAAGTGGGGCCGCTACACCCACCTGGGAGAGGCCGCCACCTGGTTCACTCAGGACATGGAAGTCGGCATGAACGATCGCATCAATTTCACTTTGCAGCGCGAGTTCGCGTTCGGCATCCGCACCGACATGACCTACTTCTTCGCCTACAATCACGACTACCAGGCGCCCAACATCTGGGGCGGCACGGGCTCCGGCGTGCTGCTCAACCTTTCCGACCCGGCGCTTTCCTATCAGTACAAGGGCGCGCTCGATCAGCGGGTCACCAACCCGTTCTACAAGTACGGGACCACGGACACCTTCCCGGGAGCTCTGCGCAACCAGGCCACGGTGACCGTGGCCAGCCTGCTGACGCCGTATCCGCAGTATGGAAGCCTGACCCAGGCCTTCCGGCCGAACCTCTCCAACCGCTACCAGGCGCTGCAGCTCAAGGCGGAGCGGGCTTTCGCGGAAGGGTTCAGCTTCATGCTGGCCTACAACTACAACCGCGAGGCGTCGACCGAGTGGTTCAACAACGATGACCGCTACACCGACACGCTGACCTGGATCGGCAGCAACAATCCCCGCCACCGGATCAGCGGCGCCACCACCGTGGAGGTTCCCATCGGCAAGGGAAGGAAGTTCATGAACAACATCCACCCGGTGCTGAACGCCATCATCGGCGGCTGGTCCACCAGCCACATGTACATGTGGAATTCGGGACCCATACTGCGCTGGGGACAGCTGAACGTCAGCGGCGACCCGAAGATCGACAACCCCACCAGCAGCAAGTGGTTCAACACGGCCGCCTTCGCCATCGCCACCCCGTACACCCCGCGTACCAACCCCTGGCAGTACCCCGGGCTGACCGGCCCCGGCTTCTGGAGCCTGGACAGCACCCTGGTGAAGTACTTCCCGATCTACGAGCGCTTCCGGCTCGAGTTTCGCTTCGAGACGTACAACACCCTGAACACGTTCATGACCAACCAGCCGAACCAGACGGTGACCAGCTCTCTGTTTGGAAAGTCTGTCGGCCCGGCCGCGGGCAACTACGGCCGCGAGGCTCAATACACCATCCGTCTCCACTTCTGATGCGGCGCGGGCGCGTCCCATTCCGGGTCGCGCCCGCTTTTTTCCCGCCCTTGCGCGCGGGGAGCGGGGGAGCCCGTTCGGGCCTCGAGTCTCATTTGCCGCCGCTTGTCCCGCAACCCTGACCCGGCCCCGCCATCGACCGCAGCCGCGCCTCGTGTTCGCGCACCGCGCCGCTCACCCGCGCCGCCGACCAGTTCCAGCCGCGGACCGTGCGCTCGCGGTCCGGCGGCCAGCGCCGCAGCAGGCTGCGCGCCAGCGTACACTGCACGCCGGGCGGCAGGGCGGGCAGCGCATCCATCAGCACGGGGGCTGCGTCCGCGCTCAGCGAGGCGGCGTACCTGGCGTCGAACCGGGCTGCCGCATCCGTCGATACCAGCCGCGCCAGATTCGCGCGCGCAATGATCGCATCCGGGTTCACGACGAACAGCAGCGCGACCGCCAGGAGGCCGGAAACCAGCGTTCCGAACGCGAACGCGTCCCGGCGGCCGCGCAGCACGGTCGCGGCGAGCCAGAGCAGCATGGCGGCGATCCAGATCAGCAGCGCCATGGCGTAGAACCGCGATTCGGTGAGCCCGTAGCTCGCGCGGTAGAGGCGCAGCCGCTGGAGCGCCGACGCGGCGATGGCGAGCACCAGCCCGATCTGCAGGCCGGCGAGCATCCGGAATACGAGGACGTCGCGCGGGCCGCGGCGGTCGGCGAGCCAGTCGGCGCCCAGCAGGACCGGCACCACGAGTGCGACCGCCAGCACCAGCTCGAAGAAGCCGCGCCGCGCGTACTCCGCGTACGTAAGGTCCGGCGTGACCTGGATCAGCGCGTCGCCGCCGAACAGGTAGCGGAACTGCACGATCACGAACAGCAGGAAGAGCAGGTCGAGCGCCGCCAGCGCCGTGGCGGTTTCCGTAATCCCGAGCGGCGGCCGTTTGGGCGCGAAGGCGGACGGAGCGCCGCTCCGCCCGGGGCCGCCCAGCGGCGGCAGTTGCGTGCCCGTCAGAAAGCCGCGCAGGTACCCGGTCGAGATCCACGCAAGAATCGAGAACACCAGGATATGGCTCGCAAGCCGCTGGAAGTCGAAACGGAATACGCTCCCCACCATCTTTGCGAAGACGGCGTCGGCGGACATGAACAGCGCCCCAAACACCGCCACCAGCGGCGCTGCGATCAGAAGGCCGCGCGCCACGGCCGCGGCTCTGCGCCACCCGGCCGGACGTCCGGCCGCGATGCGCGTCCGCGTCCGCGCCGCATCCCCAAGCGCAAGCGCCGCCGCTGTCCAGGCCTGGAGCGCGCCCAGCGCCAGGGCGCCGGCGTACCCGAGCACCCCGGCATGGCGCACCCAGGACGCGGAGCGGCGATGAGCCGCCAGCGCGAAGGCCAGGGTCGCGCAACCCAGCGCGAGCAGTCTGAGCGGCGGAGCGTCGCGCCAGGCGAGTCCGGCCGCGAGCAGGGCCCCCGTGACCAGCCAGGCGATGCGCCCGCGGTCCCAGACGAGGCCCGCGAGGCCATGCAGCGCCAGCGCGGCCGCCGCAACGAGGGCCACCCATAACGACAGGTTCAGGCCCACCGGCCCGGGACCGCGCAGCAGGACGTCGCCCGCAACGCCGAGGAGCACGCCCGCGGCAAGCAAAGCCGGGACCGAGCCGGGCGGCAGGGGATAGAAGCGGGCCGCTGCCGCGAGCGCCTGGCCAATCAGCCCTCTCTCGGAGTGCCCCGCCGGGGTGCTGCCGCCGGCTTGCTGCTCTCCCGCTCGCCCGCGTTCCTGGCGTCCTGGGACCGCATCGTCGCTCATCGGCTGCACCTCCGGGCCGGCCGTTCGTTCGCCGCCCAGATCTACTTTATCATGTAAAGTACTTGTTGTAAACTAAGAAAACGCCCCGCGCCCCTCCCCTTTCTCCAGATTGGACACCGCCCACAGGTAGAACGCGTTGTGCGGGCTCCAGTATTCCGCCGTCCGCCAGTCGCCTCCGTATTCCGTGTCCAGGACCGGTTCGTCCTCCGGGTTCCCGGCAATGCCGTTCACGATGCCCCCGTTGATCAGCCCTACGTAACGCGAATGGGGAAAAACGTTGCGCATGCCTTCCCCCGTCATGAGGCAGGCGCCGAACGGATTGGCGCCCATGATCCACTCCAGTTGCCGCAAGGCCAGGTCGCGGTATTCCGGCTTTCCGAATACCCGGGAGGCGTTCGCCAGCAGCGCGGCGTAGGAGCCCAGCACCGAGCTGGTTCCCAGCCACCAGGAGCGCTTGCGGGTGGGCAGAAAGTAGCGATAGGTCAGCTCTCCCGCCAGGGGCCGGTACTTCTCCTCCGTGGGAGCGCCGTAGAACACGCCGAAGGGCATGATGCGGTACGGCGAGCGGCTGGTCATGGGCAGCACGTAGTCTTCGGCGTGCAGCCGCACTGCGTCCCGCCAGCGGCGCGCGCCGGCGTGTTGGGGCAGCGCGGCGGCCAGTTCCAGCAGAGCGATGCCCGGCATAGCCGCGTAGACCGCTTCGGCGTACGGCTCGCGGTTGTCCCTGCCGGCTCGCCAGAAGCCCCGCACCATCTTCTGCCCGCCGGTGAAACCGGTCTCCTGAAGCGCCAGCAGTTCGTCCGCCAGGCGTGCGGCCGCCTCCCCGAATTCGGCCTTGCCGCCGGCCCGGAAAAGCTCCGTCGCCGCCAGGGTCCACCAGCTCAGCTCGGCGGTGTTCCCTCCCCGCTGGTTGGCGGCCCAGCAGCGCAGGCCGGCGGCCAGGCAGGCTTGGGCGTAGCCGGGATCCGTCCGGCGGAAAGCCTGCGCCGCCATCCCCTGCAGAGCGGTCCACATAGCCTGGACCATGCCCGGCTTGCTCACGTTCAAATAGCGGTCGTCTTCCGTGCCGGCGATGTTGTCGGTCCAGTGATTGTCACTGTTGTCGCCGTTGACGCCCCCGGCCACGTCGGCCCAGATGCGGCCGTCGGAGTCCTGCATCTTCAGGAAATAGCGGTTGCCCCAGCGCATCTCCTCCAGCAGGGCGGCGACTCCCCGGACTCCCTCGTCCCACCGGTCGCCCAGGTTGCGCGCCAGGTGCAGAAGTCCGAAGCCGTTGGTCATGGTGGCCGACATCCACTTGCGCAGGTCGCCCGCGTCGTGCCAGCCGCCCGTCAGGTCGACGTACCGGCCGTTGTCGCGCCGCCGGGCATCGTCCAGGTGACACGCCTCGTGTACGCCCGGGACGGCGACGCCGCAGCGCTGCGCGTGGTGATAGCTGACGGCCTTGGGCAGGGTGCGCTTCCAGACGTCCTGGCGGATGAAGAACGGCACGGAGCGTTCGCCGCCGGCCGTCGCCTGGTACATACCCGGGGCGGTGATGTCGCTGAAATCGCCCAGCATCACGGGGCCGAAATCTCCGTCTCTCCGTATGAACGCTTTCGTGACGGAGAAGCGTCTGGGGTAGCCCACCAAATCGCGAAGCGTGAACTCCTTGGGCGCGGCATTCGCCGTGAGCCGGTAAATCAGGATCTTGCGGCCCCCCGGTTGAAAGCCCAGGTGGTTGAGCGCGATCGCGGGCCTGGGCCCGGCGGTCAGGCTCTCCACACGTTCGGGAACCGCCGGCCGCCACTGGCCCCGGGCGAACCCGGGAGTGGCGGCGGCGAGGCTGGGGATGAAGTCGCGTCGTCGCATGAAAACCTTCCTCAGAAGTAGATTCTTACACCGGGCGGCGCCTGGCGCGGCCCGCCGGCCTGCCCTGGATGAGCTTGCAGTCCGGAAGCGGCGGCGGATGCGGGGCCTCCGGCGAAAACGTCTACCCTGAATCTATGAGTTGCCGCTTTTGCGCGATCGTGGCCGGCCAGGCGGAAGCCGTTGCCGTCTTCGAGGACGATATTTGCCTGGCCTTTCTGGATACCCGGCCGCTGTTTCCGGGCCACTGCCTGCTGGTCCCCAAAGCGCACTACGAAATCCTGCCGGACCTGCCGCCCCATCTGCTGGCGCCTCTGTTCGGCGGCGCGCAGTTGCTCGCCCGGGCAATGGAACGCGGCCTGAACGCCGAGGGCTCCTTCGTCGCCATCAACAACCGGGTCAGCCAGAGCGTGCCGCACCTGCATGTACACGTGGTCCCTCGCAGGGCCGGAGACGGGCTGCGGGGGTTCTTCTGGCCACGGCAGAAGTACGCGGATGCGGCCGCCGTCAGCGCGGTGGCGGAGAAGCTGCGGGAGGCGGTGCGGGAGCTTCGAGACGGCACTCGGTGAGCTGATAGTAATGGGTGGGAGGCGGTGTCGCCCCGAGCCGCCGCGCCGCCTCCCGCTGCCACGCCTCGTAAGGCACGTAGAAGCGGCGCCGCACCTCCGCGTTCCGGCAGACCGCGCGCTCCACGTCCGTGGTCAGCCCTCCCGGCGAGGTGTCGTGCGTATTGCGCAACACCCATACCCGGGCGGGCCGCAGGCTGAGCACCCAGGCTTCCGCCGCGGGCGCCGCCTCCGGCGTCAGGATACGATGGGGAACCGAGCCGCCCAGGTAATAGGCGAAAGCCGGAGCGTCGGTGTTGTAGATGTCCACCAGCGCCACGCCGCCTCCCGCGCGCACCGTTGCGGCGATCTCGTCCAGCGGCGCCATGTAGCCCGGATTGAAGAAATGCCTCCGCCCGAAATACGAAACCAGCGAGGCCGCGTTCACCAGCAGCAGGCAGGCCAGGGCCGCCGCGCGCCAGCCCCGCAGCCGTATGGGGCGCGCCGCCAGCCAGACGAAGAAGAACGGCAGCAGCCACAGCAGCCGCGCCGGGACGAAAGGGAAGCTCACCCAGCGAGCCACTCCCAGGTATCCGATCGCCGCCGCTCCGGCCAGCCAGGCGGGCAGTCCCGCGCCGGACCAGGGCAGCAGCAGCGCCGCGGGCAGCGCGGTGAGCGGCAGCAGCCAGGGCGGCACGGTTTCGCCGAACAGAAACGCGAACAGCCCGTAGCCCAGCTTGAGCGCCTGCTCCGCCAGGGGATGCCCGGTCGCCGTGTACCGGCCGGCCAGGCTGGCCGCCGCCGCCCACTGCCCCAGCGCGTCCGCCGCCGCGAACAGCCAGGGCGCATAACCAGCCGCCACCACCGCCGCCCACGGCACCCAGGCCCGCCGCAATTCCGCCTTCCCCCGGATCAGGGCATGCAGCGAAAACGCCCCGGCCAGCGCGATCCCAGGAACGTAGTGCGTGTACAGCAGCGCCAGCGCCGCCAGCGCCGCCGGCCAGAGCCTGCGCCGGCAAGGCTCGCGCCCGAAGCGGCCGAGCAGCGCCACGGCCGTCACGGCCAGGAGGGCCTGCAGCGCGTACGAACGCCCCATGCGGCCGTACAGCACGGCCGCCGGGGAAAAGCACCACAGCGCCAGCACCAGCCGCCTGCGCCCCGGCCCCAGGGTCCGCAGCCACAGCCGGTCCAGGACAACCGTCGTCGCCAGCACGCAGACCCCCGAAAACAGGCGCGCCAGTTCCAACGGGTGAAAGGGAAAGGGCAAAGCGGCCAGGACCCGCAGCAGCAGGTAGTACAGGGGCGGGTGCACGTCGCCGCGGAGCGCCCGGAGCATCTCGCCCGCCGGCCCCTCCAGGGCCGCCAGCGTGGCGTGCTCGTCGCCCCACAGCGGCAGTAGTCCCGGCCGCGCCAGCACCAGGCAACCCTGCGCGGCCAGCAGGATTCCCAGGAATGCGTGCGCTGCCGGCCCGCCCCGCAACCCGCTCGCCGCGGGGCAGGCTGTCAACCTGAAGGCCGGCTTGGAACCGGCCTCCCCGGCCCTGGCCATAAGGCCAAATATATACGGTTACCGGCTGGTTTTCGCGCTGGCCGTGTTCGAATAGCCCGAATCGCCGCTGTTGTTGTGCGCCTTCACCCGGTAGCTGTATTCCGTATTGCGCGCCACTGTCTCGTCCTTGTAGGCCGTGGCTCCCGCCCCCGCCGTGCCGATCTGGCTGAAGCCCGAGCATCCGGCTCCGCTGCAGCGCTCGATGATGAAGGATGTCTCGTTGTCGGAGTTGTCGCTCCAGGTCAGGTTGACCCACACGACCTTGTTCCTGCCGAAGCCCGAAGCGCCCGCCGCGGCGTTCAGGCTCGACGGCGCGGCCGGCACGCTGCTCTGCTCCTGCGTGGTCGCCTCCGCTTCGTTGGAGTAGCCCGAATCGCCCGCCGTGTTATAGGCCCGCACGCGATACCGGTAGGTCGTGTTCGCCGCCAGCCCCGTGTCGCTGTAGCCGGTGGCTCCCGCGCCTGCCGTCGCGACCTGCGCAAAGTTGGAACAGCCGGCCCCCTGGCAGCGCTCGATCTTGAAGCCCTGCTCGTTGCCGGAATTGTCCGTCCACGCCAGGTTGATCTGGCTCGAGGAGACCGCCGCGGCGTTAAGCCCGGTAGGCGCGGCCGGCGGCGCGGGCGCCTGCTGCGTGGTCGCTTCCGCTACGTTGGAGTAGCCCGAATCGCCCGCCGTGTTATAGGCCCGCACGCGATAGCCATAGGTCGTGTTCGCAGCCAGCCCCGTGTCGCCGTAGCTGGTGGCTCCCGCCGCCGCCGTGGCGATCTGCGCGAAGCTGGAGCAACCGGCCCCCTGGCACCGCTCGATCTTGAAGCCCTGTTCGTTGTCGGAATTGTCCGTCCACGTCAGGTTGATCTGGCTCGAGGAAACCGCGCCGGCGCCCAGCCCGGTGGGAGCCGCGGGCGGCTCCGGCGTGCCCTGGCAGGCCGCGGGCTTCTCGAAGTTCTCCACCACGCTGCGGGTGCCGGTGTCCTTGGTGTCCCTGGCATTCAGGCCCATTCCGCGGCCCGCGAACACCTCCCACAGCCGGCAGTAATTCACGCTGCCGCCGGGGTCGCCGGAAGGATGGCGGACCAGGTCGTCCTGCAGCATGGCGTCGCGCATCTCCAGCATGGTGGGGCTGGAGGGCGAGAGCTTGATGCCGTTCATATAGGTCTGCCGGATCTCCTGGATGGCGGCGGCGTCGCTTCCGCCCACCAGGTCGGACCGGTAGCGCTGGTGCGCGTCCCACAGCACGTTGGCCCAGATCTCGCCGTTAGTGTGCACCGGGCAGTAGAAACGGAACGGGCAATACCAGTCGCCGTACGTCTTGCCGTTGATCTGGCGGATGCCGTCGGGCGGGGCCGCGAAATCGGCCAGCTTGGTGTCGCCGTTCACCGAGTAGGCGAAGAAGTCGCCCCCGCCCTCGCCCATGGCGCCGCCCTCGTTGCCGCCCCATCCGGTGTTCATCCGGTAGGTGACCCCGTGGTGGTACTCGTGCAGCACGATGTCGTAATCGATGGTGCCGTCCAGGTCCAGGCTTCCGTCCCCGTCCACGTCCTGGGCCCAGCAGCCCGCCCCGTCCCACAGGAACATGTTCATGGTGGGGTTCTGCCCGTCGGAGGGCGTCGAGAAGTTGGCGTTGTTGCGCCCCGAGGCGCGTGCGTTGGCGTTCAGCCCGTCGCTGCCCAGACCGCCGCGTCCGAAGTTGTTTTCCTGGAAGTTCCCGGAGGGCTCGTCAAAGCCCAGATCATAGAAGAAGTCGTGAGTGAAATTGACTTCGAAGAAGAGATCGGTTTCCGCCGCGCTGGCGGTGTTGAAGGCGAAATCGAAATGCCAGATGCCGCTGCCGTCCTTGGTCCCCTGCGCCCCGAAGGCCCCGCTGCTGACCCGGTAGGCCGCGCCGTTGTTGCCCGAAAGGCGCCCGGTGTCGAACAGCACCGTGGCCGGATCCCGGAACTGCGCGTTCAACTGCCGGTTGAACAGGTTCATCACCGGCGGGCAGTTGCCGGTTCCCGCCGGATACTGGTCGGGCTGGCGCGGGTCCTTGGCCATGGTGGCGTCGGATTGCAGCACGTTGCCCACGCCGTCGGCATAGCGCACCAGGTTGTGACGGTAGAGAATCTCTCCGCTGACGGCATCCACCAGCGTGATGTACTTCTGAGGGAATCCCACCGGCTCCACGCTCACCTGCCAGGCCAGCCGCGCGCCCCCGGGAACCGGGAACAGAACCAGGCTGGTCTCGAAATCGCTCCGGAACGGCCCGCGCGCGAAGACCGCGCTCTGGGCGGGACCGGAAGCCGGCTTCACCGCCCGCGGCGCGAAGACCAGCTCGGGCCGGACGTCGGCGGCCGCGCGGATCACCGCCATCGAGGCCGGCAGGGCCGGGGTGAGGTTCGGCGCCGCCAGGGGCACCGCGCTGGAAGAAAGAAACACAATGCGCCCGGCCCGGTCCACGTGGAACCGTATGTCGGACCCGAACACCGGGATGCCGGAGGCATACTGCGAGAACACCAGGTGGGTGACGGCTTCACGCAGGCCCGAGTAGTTCCGGGTCTCCACCAGTCCCGCCAGGTCGGACAGGTTCAAACCAAAGAGGTCGTAGTAGCGGCCCAGAAAGGCGCGCGCGATCTCGGCCGGCGTTCCCATGCGCGCCGCGGCGATGCCTTCTCCGCCGCGCAGCAGCCGGACCCCGCCGCTCAGCGGGTTCATGCGCGCCTGGAGCGGCCTTCCCGTTTCCGCCTCGAGCCGCTTCAGGGCCAGGGTGGCCGAGGGCAGCGCCGGCGCTGCGGCGGCCTCCCGGCTGTCGAAATCGTCCGCCACCCGGTCGGCCGGAGAGGGCCTCACGATGGCCCATGACGAAACAGCTGAAAGGAAAACGGTTGCGAGGACAGCAATGCCTTTACGAGGGATAGTGCGGGTCATTGTATTCGAGCCTGTGAAAGAACGGTTGCTTCACTGAATGAGCCCTCCCGAGACTGTGGGGAGCGCTACACACACCGTCCCCTACTCTAGGCCCGCACGGGCAGGGTGTCAATGGTACTTACGGGATCCCGGAATCCGGGTGACTCCGAGCGGCGTCTCGTGCGGCGGCGGCGCTCCCGCCGCCGCGCGGAAACTCACTCCTACGCCTGCGCGTACCGCCGCGCCATCTCTTCCAGAGAGACCGGTGTGTACGTTCCCGCATGTCCGGCCTGCCCGAACTGCTGCATGCGCTCGGCCACCACGCGTTTCATGGCCTCCCGCGCCGGCTTCAGGTAATCGCGCGGATCGAACTTCTCCGGGCTCTCGGCAAACACCTTCCGGATCGCCCCCGTGATCGCCAGCCGGTTGTCCGTATCCACGTTGATCTTGCGGACCCCGTTGCGGATTCCCAGCTGGATCTCCTCGACCGGAACGCCCCAGGTGGGTTTCAGCTTGCCGCCGTACTGGTTGATGATGTCCTGCAGTTCCTTGGGCACGCTGGAGGAACCGTGCATCACCAGGTGGGTCTTGGGCAGGCGCTTGTGGATCTCGATCAGCCGGTCCATCTTGAGCGTCTCGCCGGTCGGCTTGCGGCTGAACTTGTACGCGCCGTGGCTGGTGCCGATGGCGATGGCCAGGGCGTCCACCCCGGTCTTCTCCACGAACTCCACCGCCTGGTCCGGATCGGTCAGGTGGGCCAGGGCGTCGCCGCCCGCGCCGTGCCCGTCCTCGATGCCGCCCAGCACGCCGATCTCGCCCTCCACCGTCACGCCGCGCGCGTGCGCCATCTCCACCACTTCCCGCGTGACCTTCAGGTTGTACTCGAAGCTGGAGGGCGTCTTGCCGTCCTCCAGCAGCGACCCGTCGATCATGACGCTGGTGAAGCCCAGCTCGATGGCCGACTTGCAGGTGGCCGCGCTGTTGCCGTGATCCAGGTGAAGCACGGTGGGAAGCTCCGGATACAGTTCGCTGGCCGCCAGCATCAGGTGATACAGGAAGCGGTCCTGCGAGTAGCTGCGGGCGCCCCGGCTGGCCTGCACGATCACCGGCGACTGGGTCTCCCTGGCCGCCTCCATGATCGCCTGTATCTGTTCCATGTTGTTGACGTTGAACGCGCCAACGCCGTATCCGCCCTTGGCAGCCTCGTCTAACAGCTGCCGCATTGAAACTAATGGCATTGCTCTCTCCTAACCGTGCTGACCGGGGGGCGCCCGGAGAGTCCGGGCACGCAGGGAATTCCGCCCCGAAAGTCCTAATTTTCACGCTAGCATGAGCGCTTCAAAACGGGCAAGCCGCCGCGAGACGCCCTCCCCCGCGCGTTTTGCGTCATAATCTTAGTGGATCTGGTTCGACCCTTGGGGTCGAGGGGTGAATACGCAAACATCCTAAGGAGAAAAGAGAGGGAATGGCACAGACCACGGTTGTAAGAAATGGTGCGCTCACGGCCGGCAAATTCAACCATCTGAAGGCGCTGTCCAACCCGGCCGGCGTCATCGCCGCGGCCGCCATGGACCAGCGGGGCAGCCTCCAGAAATCGCTCGCCAAGGCCCGCGGCGTGGACCGCAAGCAGATCACTCCGGAGATGATGGCCGAGTTCAAGACCGCCGTCACCCGGGTGCTGACGCCGCATGCCAGCGCCATCCTGTTGGATCCCGAATTCGGCCTGGACGCCGCCCGCGCCCGCAGTTCCAACGCCGGGCTGCTCCTGGCTTACGAGCTCAGCGGCTATGACAACACGCGTCCCGGCCGCCTGCCCGACCTGCTGCCCCACGTCTCCGCCAGGCGCATCGTCGACTGGGGCGCCGACGCCGTCAAGATCCTCATCTACTACACGCCTTTCGAGGACCCGGAGATCAACGACATCAAGCACGCCTTCATCGAGCGCGTCGGCGCCGAGTGCATGGCCTGCGATATTCCGTTCTTCCTGGAATTCGTCGGGTACGATCACGAGGGCGGCGACGAGAAGAGCGCCGAGTACGCGCGCCGCAAGCCGGAGATCGTCACCCGCAGCATGCAGGAGTTCACCAAGCCGCACTACCACGTCGATGTCCTCAAGGTGGAAGTGCCCGTCAACCTGGAGTACGTGGAGGGCAGCGGGGTCTACAACGGCCAGCGCGTCTACAGCCGGAAGGAGGCCCTGGAGTACTACCGGCGCGCCGCCTCCGCGGCCACCAAACCCTTCATCTATCTGAGCGCCGGCGTCAGCAACGCGCAGTTCACCGAATCGTTGCACCTGGCCGCCGAGGCGGGCGTGGACTTCTCCGGCGTGCTGTGCGGCCGGGCCACCTGGAAGGATGGCATCCCGGTCTACGCCCAGCACGGCCAGGCCGCCCTGGAGGACTGGCTCTCCAGGGACGGCGTGCGCAACATCGAGGCCGTCAACGCGGCCCTCGCCCCGGCCACGCCCTGGACCCGCAAGCTGGGCCTCCAGTAGCGCATGACTTTCAGCTGAGCGGCCCCCCGAGGGCGGCCCATCCTCTCCGGTGGCTGGAGAACAACGCGAGTGACATGGGCCGGCGGCGCCTGCCGCCGCCCGCCGGCCTCATGCGCATTTCCTGAACCGTCTTCCAGTACACCGCGTATATTCATAGGATCTCGGGGTCCAAGTATACTGATTTGAAGGCTGGTCCAAATGCGGTATCCCCATGCAATCATCGTCCTGGCGCTGGCCCTGGTGCCTGCCCGTGCCCAGGAGGAAGCCACTGCCCTGACCCTGCCGGAAGCCGTGCGCCTTGCCGTGGCCCGGCATCCCGAGGTGGGCAAGGCCAAAGCGTCGGCGGACGTGCTCAAAGGGAAGGTCCGGGAGGTGCGCGCCCAGGCGCTGCCGGACGTCGCCATCAACGGCGGTATCACCCGCTGGCGCGATCCCAGCCTGCTAAACGCCTCCGGCCTGGACAAGTTCCCCGAGGAGCTGCGCACCGCCCTGGTGCCGGAAGGCGTCAACCTGTTCGACTACAACATCAGCGTCCGCCAGCCCCTCTACACCGCCGGTAAGGTGGGGACCGCCCTGCGCCTGGCCTCGGTCGAGGCCGAAGGCGCTCTCTCGGAAATCGACCGCGCCGAGCAGGACCTCGCCCTGAATGTCGCCAGGTCCTTCTACGCCCTGATGTGGGCCGAGCGCTACCGGGACCTTGTGGCCGAGACCCAGCGCCAGAAGGAAGAGCACGCCCGTATGGCGCGCACCCGCTTTCAGAACGGGGTGGCCACCGAAGTGGACGCGCTGCGCTCGGAAGTGGCCGTGGCCAACGGCAAGCCGGACCTGGTCCGGGCGGAAAACGCCATCCGGCAGGCGCGCGCGGCGCTGAACTTCTACCTCGCCCGGCCGATCGATTTTCCTACCCGCGCGGTGGGCGAATTCGAGGCCCGGGCCTGGGACGGCGGCGACCTCGAGAAGCTCTCCCAGGAAGCCATGCGCCGCCGCCCCGAGTTGAACCGCCTGCGCATCGCCGAGCGCAGCGCCGCCGTGCAACACGACCTGGCCAAGGCGGAGAGCCGGCTGAAAGT
>JADZAF010000081.1 GCA_020852755.1 Bryobacterales bacterium | reverse complement strand
GCTCCCGCTGGCGACGACATGACCTCAATACCCCCCAACCCGGTTTGCGATCTGCGGCGACGGCGGGAACATGTTGTTTAGATTCAACGTGGACGCGGGCGCAGTATAGCTAATTTGGACGCCACTGTTTTGACCTATATTCGGGTCGGCTTCTCTGAGAGTAGCATACAAGTTATAACAGATCGGGGTCTTGAAGCGAAGGAAACGCACCAGTACCTTTGGGGGACACTGGTACAGTACGTCGTATATCCGTTAGTACTAGATGCTGCCTTAGTGGGGTTACGAACAGCCAGGGTTTGGTCCGCTGTTTTGCAGACGCGGGCCGTCTCAGAAAAACGCGCTGATGCCGATCATGGGAGTGAAGTCGTGCACCCAGCCTTTCATCGTCGCTCCCGGCGCCGGCAGCACCACCTGGGTGGGGAACGGAGACATGTAATCGCGGAAATCTACCCGCAGGAGCATACTGTCGTTGAGCCGGAACCGGAAGCCTCCTCCCAGGCTGAATACAGGCTTCAGTTCGTCCGTCTTGGTCAGGATCGCCAGGCGGTCCAGGTCCTGGTATTCGGTCTCCCGGCCGGTGCCCCGAAACACCCGGACGCCGCCCCCAAAAGCCAGGAACGGCTGGATCCGCCAGTCTTCCGCCGGCGGATGGATGAGGGCATCGTAATGGACGATGTGCGAGTCCCCGGCAAACTTGACCTTCGTGCCTCCCGATGTCACCCGCAAGTCACTGTCGCGGTAGACGTAGCGCAGTTCCCCGCTCAGATAGCGATAGAGATGCTGCCCGCCCACCGCGCTGAAGGCGGCTCCCTTGCTGAAACCCGCTTTGCCCTTCAGGTCTTGGTTGGTGACGCTCAGAGTCCGGGGGAAACCGAAACCGGCCGCCCCGCCCAACTCCCATTGCTGGGCGAACGCTCCCGTACAGGCAGCGATCAGCAGTCCTGGAATGCAGCGCATCGACAGTCGCATGTCTTAATCTTTCTCCACGAACTTGGCTACTCGAACTACTTCACTACCCGGACGCTCAACGTAGTGGACTGCCCGGACTGTGTGATGACCAGCGGTATCTCCAGACCGGTCGGGACCCAGTAGGGCACCTTGGCATTAATTTGGTATACACCGACTTGTCCGGGAGTAACTCCCGCGAACCATATCTCCAGCGGCGCGTTGCCCAGGCTGACCTGAGGGCTGGCCGAGGTGTAGGCCGGCGGCCAGGGTCCCGGCTCGCCCGCGCCGATCACCGGCGAGGTCTGGCCGAGTCCCGTCAGGTAAATGGTGATCTCGTCTTCGGGGTGGATCGGATTCGACAGGGTGACCAGGCCGCCGCTGCGGCTCCGCACCACCGTGGCGATCCCGGTGTTCGGCCCGGCCGTGCCGCTGCGGAATATGGCCGGCGATCCGGCATGCACCGTCAGGTCGAACGGCTGGCTGGTGCCGCCCGGCGACTTCACCACCAGGCGCCCCGCTCCGACCACTTCGAACGGCAGCTGCGCGTTGATCCGGGTGGGCGAGGCGCTGGTGATGGGCAGCAGGATGCCGTTCACCGTCACGCACGCTTCACCCAGCGTGGTGGGCACCGGAACCTCCGAGTTCGCCGCCGTGATGGGGCTCAGGTTGCTGCCAAACACGCTGATCAGCCCGCCCGGCGCGACGCCTTCGGTCTGGTCGGCCGCATTCACCACGCCGCTGATGCTGGGCTGCGCCAGCGCCGCGTCGAAGTCCCAGGGAAGCACGGTGAATCCGGAAGTCGTCAGGGAAACCAGCGCCGTGCGGTTCGACAGCGGCGCCAGGGTGCGCAGGAACGGCAGAATGGTCTGACCGATCTGGCCGATCGGCGCAGTCTTCAGATCCTTCGGCGCCAGCGGCGATTCGATCATCATGGTGGGACGCACGGCATCGAAGGTCTGCGGGTCCAGGCGCTGGATCACACCGGGGCCGGCGGGCGAAAGCGAGGTGGTCCTCAATCCGAGTCCGTCCACAAAACCGCCGCCCGAAGGCGACCCCGTTCCCGATTCGAGGCTGGCCACCGGAACCAGAGACCAGTTGAGGACGTGGCGGTCGGCCAGAAACAGCTGGTCCGAGATGGGCGCCAGCGCGCCGCCTAAGCTCGCAAAATCCTTGCGCGCCGCGATGAAGGTATCGGCTTCGGCGTCATACAGCAGAACATTGCCGTCCGGCATTCCGGCCAGAACGGTGTTGCCCGTGGGCGATGCTGCCAGCCCGGTATCGACGTTGATTGCGTTCTTGTAGATGCCCAGGCTCGGAAGTTCGGTCGCGGTACGGCCCTCGAATTGAACCCGGTCGATCTTGTGTTCCGGCGACGCGGCCGATCGCACCGTCGCCAGGATGGCGTTATTGGATACCGCGAGGGAACGCGGGTAATGGCCGAACGGGAAGATGATGGGAGTCGACGGCTGCAGACTGTCCAGGTCGTACACGTTCGCGATCTGCGAGTTGTCGTTGCCCACCATCAGGAAGCGCCCGTCCCGGGTGATGGCCATCTGGGTGGGCGTGTTGCCGGTGCGCAGCACGGCGATCTGTTCGTAGCTGCTGGCGTCAAAGGCCAGCACCTGGTTCTTATCCTGCCGGACCGCGTAGAATCGGTTGCGCACCGGGTCGGCCAGCACGTCCACTACCTTGCCCGGAATCGAGAAATTGGTGCCGCGCTGCTCGGGCTCGTGCGTGTTGATCAGCAGCCGTACCGGCATGGGTAGATTGACCGCCGAAAGCGAACCGACCTGCAGGGAAAGAGCCACCGTCCCTTTGTAGTTGAGATAGTAAGAGGGATCCACCTGCACCTGGACGCGAGTCGGTGTGACGCCCGACGAGGGAGTAACAGTCACGCCCTTGCCGCCGCCGGAGAAGTAGAAGTCGGTGTTGCCACCGCCCGGATCCACGATGTCCAGTTCCCGCACCATAGCCCTGCGGTCGCAGGCGCTGCCGCGGAACAACAGATCTTCCTGAACGGCCTGTACACGGGGCGTCCGATCCAGCGCGCCCACCGGGAGTATGGTCACTCCGCTTTCCGAGGCTGCGTACAGCACCTGCATGTCCGCGCTGAAAACCGATTTCCCGGCCAGATTCTCCTTGAGCTGGATACGCTCGCGCACGGCGAGGTTGTCGGTATCGACGATGTGCAGCGTCGGAGCGTCATACGTAGTCGTTGTGGTCGTGACGCCGCCAACGATGGTGGTTGTGGTGGTAGCCACCGGGATCTGAGCGTAGATTACGTTGCGCAGCCAGTCGAAAGCGTGGCTGCCGACGTTCAATTTCCCAGTGGGATACGGGAACTGGGCGAGGTTGATGATGGCGGGGTTGGACAACGCCCAGCCGGCCACGAACAGGCCGCCGTCCCGGTTCACGCTAACCACCCGCGGCCCGAGATCGGGTTTGGACGTGATGAAGACTCCGCCGATCACCTGCTGCGTGACCCGGTACGACGCGATGACCTGGGCGCTTTCCGCCTGGGCCAGCACGTAAATCACCTCGCCGTCACCGGAAACGCCGGCCGACGCCTGCAGCACTTCGGGCGGCGACTTGGGATACGCGGTGGGGAGGGGCTCGGTAGTCAGTTCGCCCCAGCTCCCGACGATGCGCAGAGTGCCGGAAAAGGGATCCAGGAGCTGGAAGTCCCGGTTGGTGACGATCAGCGCCGGGCCCTGCCTCCCGAAAGCCACCGCCAGCGGCGAGTTACCCATGGCCAGAGTGCGGCGGACGTTGGCATCCAGGTCGATCACGGTAAGGGCGGGGCGTATGGTGCCTTCAGTCCACTCTCCGTAGTGCCCGACCACCAGGAACCGTCCGTCTGGAGACAACGCAACCGAGGACGGCTGTTGCGGAACGTAGATCGGGGACATCAGGCTCTGGCTGGACCCCGAGAGCACGTTGATCCGATTGGCGGTGAAGTTGGCGATGTACACCACGTCGCGGCGGGCGTCGTAGGCGAGGTCGGAGATGTGGCCCCCGATCGGCACCACTTTGCCGAAAGTGGCCGCCCACGCGGCCGTGGTAAAGACCCAGATTACGGCAAGCAAGCGCAGTATATTCATAGACGTTGCCTCTGCTCCTGGTGACAAGGCATGAGAGTCCTTCCCGACTCTAGCATTCCCTACGGTGGGGGCCAATACTCGAAAACGGCGGGTTCGTACTAATTACTTTGGATAGTACCGGATCGATACCCCGAATGGAGACTAGGATCGGGCAGCGGGGACTGGTATTCTCATACGGAGATGAGCTACCTGCCTCCGGTTCTGCAGTTGCTGCTGGCGTTGCTGGTGATCCCGGCCGGCATCTTCGATATACGGGAGCGGCGGGTGCCCAACTGGCTGACCCTCTCCGGGGTGCTGGTGGGCATCGGGATGAACAGCTTCCTGTACGAAAGCGCGGGATTCTGGCTGTCGCTGAAGGGCCTCGGACTGGCGCTGCTGGTCTACTTCCCGCTGTTTGCCATCCGGGCAATGGGGGCGGGCGACGCCAAGTTGATGGCGGCGGTCGGCGCGATGGCCGGTCCCTGGAACTGGCTGGGCATCTTCTTTCTCACGGCGCTGATGGGCGGCGTATTCGCGGTGCTCCTGCTGGTGACCACCGGGCGCACGCGGAGAACGCTGTCCAATGTCGGGTACCTGCTCAAGGAGCTGGCCTACTTCCGGGCCCCGTACATGAAGCACGAGGAACTGGATATAAGGAGCCCCAAGGCGGTGGGGCTGCCGCACGGCGCGGTGATCGCGCTGGCGGCCCTGGGCTTCCTGGCCGCGGCGGCGATCTGGGCGCCGCACTAACAGGCGCAAGACGCCAGGTAGCTTGCGGGTGGATAGACCACCCGGTACCAAGCAGCGAGCGGATCAGGCGTGAAGGTGAGGGATCTCCAGCGCGACTGTAGGATCCTCGGCATCACTCCGCCAGCCTCGGCGGCTGAGGTGAGGCAAGCATACCTGGATCTGGTTCTTGTCTGGCACCCCGACCGATTCGCGGCAAATCCGCGGCTCCAGAGGAAAGCGGCGGCGAAGCTCGTCGAAATCAACGAGGCCTACGAAGCACTGCGCGATGGGGTTGCTGCGCCTCGGTTCCCCGCCAAACGGCTGTTCAAACCCCGCCGCCCTTTCCGGCTGCCATTCAAGCCCGGCTCGAATTGGCAACTAGGGTTGGCGGCAGCCTTGATCGTCACGACATTCATTGCCGGCACAATCTGGCTACTGGATACGGTACCTTCCGTTGTGGCGCCACTTGGAACAGCCGAGCGGCCGCCGGCCACACAGGCGTTCGAGCGCGCCCTGAGTGATCTCACCGCCGGACTGCGGAGAACGGTACCGGTTCCAGTATCGGGGGAGGCCCTGCAAGCCGGCCAGACGCCGTCAGCCAGGCTTCCGTCTTCCCCCAGGAAGCGAAGTTCTCCCCGGGAAATGAAGGACGTGGGCGAACTGATTCCAAGGAAGGGCCGCCCGGGATCGGGTGTTCTGCACATCAGGAACGAAACCGCGCTCGATTCAGCGGTCACGGTGGCGGAACAAGTACAGGCACACGTCCCATTGAGGATGGCCTACGTTCGAGCCGGTGGCGTGGCCAGGATAGCAGGCATCGGCCCAGGCGTTTACGTAGTTCAGGTCCAGTTCGGCCAGGGATGGCGGCAGTCGGCACTGGCGTTCTCCGGCAACCGGTCGCGGGTTGGACCGATCGGGCCCTTTACGTTCATACAGGTGCAAAGCGAACGTGGAATCGAGGCAAGCGAGTACGAGATCGTCCTCAGGCCGCGATGAGCTAGGGCCAGGGGAAGGGGAGGCTGGATTCGCGGTTGCGGCGGCCGGTGGCGGGGCGGTCGACGGAGTCGAGGGGGATTTCGCGCTGCAGGCCTTCGGGGGTGATGAAGAAGAGGGTGGGGCCGGAGAGCCAGAGGACGCGGGCGGCGTGGACCGAGCCGTCGCGCAGGACGATGGAGAAGTGGCGCGGGGCGGCGGGGGGCGAGGCGGGCCAGGAGTACTCGCGGAGCTCGGGCCGGGGAGGCTTCTCGGGAGGCGGCGGCGGTGCGGGCGGGGGCGCGGGCTGCACCACCACGACATTGGAGACGCTGACCGGGGGCTGATAGAGCGGGTAGCCGCTATAGAACCCGGGGAAGAAGGGGAAGAAGCCGCGGCCTCCGCCTCCGCGCACCGGGGGCGGGTGGACGGACGGCGAGATGAGGGGCGGAATGGGGAGGACGGGCGGCAGGCCGGCATCGCTGGGGAAGCGCGGCATCTGATCCCCGAGCGCGACGGCGACGGAGAGAATCCACAGCAGCGGGAGTCTGCCGGTCATGTACCGTTCCTTAAGCGGCTCACGGCCGCTTCACGCGGCGCTGTCACTGAAAGGGCGCGGCGCAGGAGCGCAGCAGGTAGAGTAGGGCGCCGATAAACAAGGCGAGGATGAGGCGCCGGCCGAAGCCCTGCTTTTCGCGAGCTCCTTCCCAGAAGCGGCCCTCGTTACGCATCCACTTTTCGAGGTCGGAGGGCGCTTCCATCTCTCTGCTAATTGTCGTCCTTTTCCCTGCCCCTGGCCTTGCCTTTGCCGCGGCCTTCACCTTGGCCGGGGTCATCGTCCGGGCCGCGCCCGGGCTTGACCTGGCCGCGAATCTCGCCGGAGGGGAACAGGTTGGAGTGCACGTTGACGTAGACGGCGCCGCTATCGATCGCGTCGAGG
>JADZAF010000080.1 GCA_020852755.1 Bryobacterales bacterium | reverse complement strand
GCGCCAGCCGCAGCGGAATACCGGCCAGGTGGCAGAGGAATGCCGCCGGCAGCGGGCTCTGCGAGTAGACCGTGAAGATGACCGCCGCATCGAAGCGCCGGGCGCGCAGGCCGCTCGCCATGGCATCCTCTTTTTCGCCACCGGCCCCCGGCGGCGTGGCTTTCATCCAGGGCGCTTCGTAGATGATAGTCTCGTCCACCCCGGCCATCAGTGGAACCACGGCGGCGCCCTGAGGCGAGGTCATCAGAGTGATCCGGCTTCCCGGCAGGGACTCTTTCAGCGCCCGCATGGCGGGACCGGTCATGAGTACGTCGCCCAGCGTGTCCAGCCGCACGCACAGCAGGTTGCGGGCCTGGCCCCATCCGTTCACCGCCGGCCCTCCACGATGATCCGGGCGGCGGAAGGCAGGTCCGCCACGGTGTGGTGCGGGCGGCGCTGCGGGTTCATGCGCCATTCGGTCTCGTGCCCGTTGTCGAGCAGAATGGTAGCGCAGCCCGCGCGGCGCCCCGCCTCCACGTCATCCAGGATGTCGCCCACCAGCCAGGAACTCTCCAAATCGATGCCATGCTGTCCGGCAGCCGTCAACAACAGGCCGGGCTGCGGCTTGCGGCAGGTGCACTCCGTGGCGTAATCGGTCACTTTGCCTTGGGGATGGTGCGGGCAGTAGTAGAAACCGGAGAGTGTCAGCCCGTGCTGCTCCAACAGCCCTTTCAGGCGCGCCTGCACCGCCGCCAGAGCGGCTTCGCGAAACAATCCCCGCGCCACGCCCGATTGGTTGGAAACGACAAACAGGCGGTACCCCGCGGCAGCCATTGTCCGCAACGCTTCCACGGCGCCGGGAGCCAGGCGGATCCTGTCCGGATTCACGTTGTAGGGCACGTTCTCCACCAGCGTGCCGTCCTTGTCCAGGAAAACCGCGGCGGAGTTTCCGGTCACGGCCATGACGTCTCCCGCATCGGCAGGACCATGACTTCGGGGATGACGCTCTCGGCGGGCTGCCGCAGCACGAAAAGCACCGTCCGGGCGACATTGTGGGGGTCCTGCAGCGTGCTGCTGTCGATATCGGGAAACCGTTCCAGCAGGAAGGGCGTGCGCATGCCTCCGCTGATCACCGCCGTCACCTTGATGTTGTGCCGCCTGCCCTCCACGTGCAGCGCATGGCTGAGTCCCAGCAGGCCGAACTTGCTGGCGTGGTATGCCGCGGCATTGGCCCAGGCGCGCCTGGCGGCCGTGGAGACGATGTTCACGATCTGCCCGCCGCCGCCGCGCTTCATGACCGGAAAGGCGAGCCGCGCGGTCAGGAACGGTCCGCGCAGGTTGGTGGCAAGAATGCGGTCCCATTCCGAAACCGGCATCTCGTCGACCGGCGCCGTCAGGTCCACCCCGGCATTGTTGACCACGACGTCCAGCCGGCCATAGCGGTCCAGGATGCGCTGCAGGGTCCGCTCCACCTGGCTTTCGTCGCCGACATCCAGCGCCGCAGCCATGTGCTCGGCGCCGTTGCGCGGCAGCGCAGCGGCCAGGTCGGCGGCCGGCTGCGCGCAAATATCGGCCGCGCAGATGACGGCGCCCGCTTCCGAGAGAACCTCGCAGATGGCGGCGCCCAGCCCGCGTCCCGCCCCGGTTACCAACGTCACGGCTCCCTTCAGGGTGTCCATATCCTTCTCCCTTCCCCTCAGGCCGCCGGCAGCATGCCCGGCGAGTAGGGCCGCGACGCGACTTCGGCCGGAAGCTCGCGCAGTTCCCTGCCGCTCTGGCGACCCGCCAGCAACTCACACAGCAGATGAATGACGGTGGCCTGGATCTGCTCGATGTGGTGCGCCTCGCAGGACGGAACTACGATCGAGATGTCGGCCAGTTGCCGCAGGCCGGCGCCGTGCTCGCCCACGAGGGTGATGCAGTTCAGACCCATGCGCAGGGCCGCTTCGCAGGCCGGCACCAGCTCCGGCGACCGCTCTCCGCTGGTGATCACCAGCAGCGTGTCGCCGGACCGCCCGAACGCCTCCACCTGTTTCGCGAAGATCCCGTCCAGCCCGCTCTCCCCGGCCGCGGGAAAGCCCGATACGGCGCCGAGGGCGAGGGCAGGAAGACCCGGCCGGTCATAGCGGCGGAGGCGCGCCTGGAACTCGGCGGCGAAGCGCAGCACGCTGCCCGGTTCGCTGCCGCACACCAGGACCTTGCCACCCTGGGCAAAGCAGCTTTCCAGCGCCTCGGCCGCATCCAGAATCGAACCCCGCAGCGCCTGTCTGGATTCCTGGATGCTCTGAACCAGCCGATCGAAACCGCGATCGACGATGGAGAACAGGCCGGCCCGGTCGTCGGGCTGCGGCCGGCTGGCGCTCACCACCTGCCGGTAAACCACCACCAGGGCGCTGGTGACCTTCTGCCACGTGAAAAGATCGTTGGCCCGGCGCACCGCCTGCCGGCTCAAGACACCCATAAGCCTGGAATTCCTGTAGAGATGCGCCAGGCGCTCGGCCAGCGCGTCCGGATCGCGCGGGGGGATCAGATATCCGGTCTCGCCGTCGCGCACGGTAAACTTGATTCCGCCCACGTTGGAGCCGATCACCGGCGTCCGGCAGGCCATGGCCTCCACCGGGGTGATGCCGAAGGGCTCGTACCAGGGCGTGGTCACGAAGATATCGGCCGCGCTGTAGTAGTACTTCAGCAGTTCCCGCCCGCGCCGCCCGGAGAACACCACCGAATCTCCGATGCTTTCCTCGTGGGCGATCTCCTGCAGCCGTCCGATCTCCGGAGTGGTCCTGGCATCCGGGTACTCCGACTCGCCGCCCACGATCAGCAGGCGGGCCGGAATGTCGTGTTCGCGCCGGAGGCGTGCCACGCCCCGGATGACGTTGTCGATGCCCTTCCTCCGCACAATCCGCCCCAACTGCAGGATCAGGCGCTCCTCGGGAGCGAATCCCAGGGGGACGCGGGCCAGCGGCTTGCTGATGGGCCACAGCTCGGCGGGGTCGAATCCGCAGGGAATCACGGTGGTCCTGCCCGGATCGGCATTGTAGAGCTGGATCAGGTCTTCCTCGTCCTGGGGACATTCCGCCAGGACCTGGTCCGCCTCGGCGACGATGCGGTCCTCGATCGCGAAGCGCTGGTCGGGGAAGCCGTCCTCTCCCTTGTAGTGCTGGCGCCGCACGCGGCCCAGGGCATGAAAGGTGATGACGAAAGGAATACCGAGATCCTTCTTGAGGTCAGCGGCCACCAGGCCGGACATCCAGAAGTTGGCGTGGATCAGGTCGTAGGGCTTGCGCTGGAAATGGATGAATCGCTTCAGGTAGCGGGTGAAATCATCCATGTGGGGCAGCAGTTCCTCTTTGCGAACGAAGGCGGTGGGGCCCGCCGGCACGTTCACCACCCGCACGCCGTTCTCCCAGGGCACGATCTCGGGGATCTCGCCGCTGTCCCGGCGAGTGAAGACATCGACTTCGAAGCCCGCCGCGGCCAGGTTCTTGGCCACGTTGGCCACGTACACATTCTGGCCCCCGCTGTCGATTCCGCCCACGATCGCAAGAGGCGAGGCGTGCTCGCTGATCAGCGCGATCTTCATACTCATGCCGTCTGTTCCCCCAAAGTGCCCTCCGCGCTGGCGCTGCGGATGGCGGGTTTTGCGGTGGAGACGGAGTGCAAGGTCTCGTCCCAGTCGCGGATGAAGCGGTCGATGTGAAAACGCTGGAGAGCGCGCCGGCGCGCGCCTTCCCCCAGCCGGCGCGCTTCGGCGGGGCTGGCCAGCAGGTGGCGCATGCGGCCGATCAGGGTTTCCAGGCAGGTGTCCACGTAGCCGGAAACGCCGTTCTCCACGGCCGCGGCCATCTCCGTGGTCGCCAGTCCCACAACCGGCATTCCGAGCATCATGGCTTCGCAGACCGCCAGTCCCATGCTGGTATAGCGGATGGGGTTGAAGAAGAAGCGGTAGCGCGCGGCGAAGGCGGGAAGCTGGTGGTGGCGGATCTCGCCCAGGCCGCCCAGCCCGGCGGAATCCATGCCGACCAGATCCAGCGGCACTTCCTTGCGGGTGCGCTCGAACAGATCCGCACCGCAGCGGCGGCCGCGCGAGGCCAGGCCGTTCACCACCACCAGGCCGCGCTCCAGTTCCCCGCCGTAGCGCACCCCGGCCGGCACGGTCACTCCGTGGTCGATGACCCGGGTAGGCGTGCGCCCACTGTCCCACATCAGCTCGTTGAACGGGGTGACGTGCACCAGCAGGAGCTCGGGATCGTCCACCACGTGCCGCGTGTCGGTGGGATGCTCGCGCGGCGGATCGTGCTCCAGAAAGATCCGAGGCAGCCGGCGCTGCGCGGCAGAGAGAATCTCGTACTGATCCTCCAGGTAGTTCCTGCGCGCCTGGAAGAGAATGCAATCGAACTCCAGGTTGCGCACCTCTTGCGCCGGCGCTTCCAGCAGGTTCGAGGGCCAGGGGAGGGTCCCGCACCGGCCTCCATAGCCCTCCGGACGTCCGGGCTTCACGGGCACAATGAAATCGTGCGGGGCCTGTGCCAGGTAGTACAGGTAGCTGCCGTGAACGTGCCACGTGAAGACCCGGAGTCTGGTGTGCCGGGACTGGCTTTGCCGGTCAGGACGCAAAGGCCAACTCCTTGTGTAAGAGGTTCGCGGTCTCCACCAGCACCTGTTCCACGCTCACTCCCGCGGCGCACGGGTGGCCGATGGGACAGACTTCGTGGTCGCACGGCCGGCATTCGACAGGGGCGTAAAGGGCGCGATGGCGCCGGCCGTCCAGAGGCGCCCAGCGTTTCGGATCGGCCGCTGTAAATACGATCACGCTCGGAATCCCGAGGGCGGCGGCCAGGTGCGAGACGCCGGTATCGTTGGCGACCACCAGGCGCGCGCCTCCGATCAGCGCCGCCAGGCCGCCGAAGCTCAGTTCAGAGCCCAGCGCCGCGGCGGGCCGGGTCATGTGCCGCATGACTGCTCTCAATACCGGCTGCTCCGCGCGCGAGCCGGTCAACACCACCCGGAGTCCTTCCCGTGCCAGGCTGTCCGCCACCGCGGCGAACCGTTCCGGCAGCCAGCGGCGGGCGGGACTGCGCGCTCCGGGATGCAGGCATACGTAATTCCCCGGGCTCAATCCCGGCGCCGCCGCCCTCGCCTCCCGGCGGTCCTCCTCCAGGATCGGAAACTCCAGCTCTTCTCCCTGTTCGGGGGCGCCCAGAAAGCTTATTAGCCGGAGGTTCCGCCGCACCTCGGGCTGATCATCGGGATACGGCAGGAAGCGCTCGGAATCGGGACAGTAATGGCCGGGCACGTAGAATCCTGCCGAGAATCGGGCCCCCAAGAGCGCGGTGAAAGGGTTGCTCGCGATCCCGCTTCCGTGCATTTGAACCGCCAGGTCGAAACGCGACTCGCGCCGGACCTCTTCGAGAAACGCGAGGATGCGGCGCGGATCGGGGCGTTCGGGCAGCGGAATGCCGGGATAGCCGGGAAACTCCAGCAGGCCGTCGATGTAGCGGGCGAAGCGGGCCGCGAAGGCGCGCGCCCAGGTGAGGCCGATCAGAGTGATGCGGGCCCGGGGTGCGGCCGCCCGCAGAGCGCGCAGGGCGGGCACCGCGCAGAGCATGTCACCCCAGCCCGGAAGGGCCCGCACCACGGCGATGCGCTCCAGATGACGAAGGTCCGGCGTCCGGCGCGGGCGGCAGGCCGCCCGCCGGTTTTCAGTCGCGCGGGCGAGCAGCCTCTCCGCCGCCGCGGCGGCCCTTTCCAAGACCTCCTCGGGCCGCTGTCCCTCCACCTTCACGATTTCGACGGGACCCTCGCCGGCCGGGCGCCAGCGATGGAACATGCGCTCGCAAACCTGCCCGGCGAATACAGTCACCAGCGGCACGCCGGCCGCGGCGGCGGCGTGCTGTCCCGCGGAATCGTAGCCCACATAGAGATGGCTCGCGGCGATCTGGGCGGCAAAGTCGGCGAAGGAACCCGAGAAGCAGCGCACACGCTGCGCGCCCGAGGCGGACACCGCGCGGGCCACGCGTTCGGCTTCCTCACCTCCCGAACCGCTGTCGATATTCAATACCGCGCCGGTTTCCGCGAGCTTCCTCAACAGCCTTTCCTCGAACGGGTCAGCCATCCTCTTCAGCGGGTTCTCGCCCACTCCCAGACTGATGGAAATCACCGGACGGCCCTCCGGCGGGGACGAGGCCCGCGGAGCGATGTAAGGCCGCGCACCGGAGACGCCGAAGACCTTTTCGACCCATCGGGAAGCCAGCACAGGCAGCGGCTCCGGCCCCTCTCCTCCGGCCGACCGGCTCTCGAAGAAGAAGTAGCGCTCCTCGGGACAGAGCGGCAGCAGCCCCAGTTGAGTCAGTCTCGAATCGGGATCCACCACCAGATCCGTTTCCGCGGGAAGGGCGCGCTGCAGGGCCGGCCAGGCAGCCAGCCTGAAGCGCAGGTCCCCCGTTCGCGGATAGGACACTTCCAGGCGGCCGATGCGCGGATCGGCGGCGAACAGCTCGTGAGACTTGCGGCCGCCGGCCAGCAGGATTTCGGCTTCGGGAAAGCGCTCTTTCAGGCCGTCCAGGATGACGCTGGTGACCGCGATATCGGCGCCCAGCGTGACTCGGGACAGCACCACGATGCGGCGTGCCGCGCGCGCGCCGCCCTCAAAGACCCGCGGCTGACGCATCCTGCGGTAGCGGGCCAGCAGCGCGGAGGCATCCAGGCCGGGGTGAACGTATGCCAGGATCCCGGAGAAGAGCCGGGCGTAGACTTCACAGAACGCCGGATCGAACTGATCGGCCAGTCTCTCCACCACCAGGCCGAACAGCTCGCCGGAACAGTCGCCATCCACCAGCCGGCGAGGCAGCCGCTCCGGCCAGGGAGTTCCGGAAAGACAGTGCTGGAGTAACTCGCGCGCGCAACGCCGGCAGGATTCGGGCGTCAATCCCGGCACCTCCCGGCAGTCCTTTCACGTGCAATCCTCCGCGGCGTCCCGTACCCCACAACCCAAGTTTAGAACGCTGCTCCGCGGGCACGATAGATGCGGACAAGCCGGGTCAAGCGCCTGACAGTACAGCCCGCAACACAGTAAATAGCCGAGGGTAGGTTTTCTTACCCATCAGCAGATAAGTTGTCTATGAAAAGCGGCAAACACTTACATTGGCATTACAGGCCAATGAGTGCGGAAACCCCCATTCTCTGTTTATCGGTGATGCCGGAGACTAAACCCGCAGTCTCACTTTCAGTCCACTTACATAGCGGCTCCGTCGATCACCCGCTGGAAGAATACCGTCAAACGCCCCGCGTGCGCGTTGAAAGTGAATTGGCCGCGGCGGCGCCATACGCTGCCGGCGCCCGTTCCATGAGCGCCCGGTCGCGCAGCTGCCGGGGCAGGTCACCGGCGTCGCGAAAGTAGATACCCGTATCCAGCTGCCGGGAGAGTGATTGCACGGCCGTCATGGAGCCGCTGTTGCCGGCCTGGAGCATGGGCAGGCCGGCGGCAGCCAGGGCGGCCATGCGGGCCGGCAGGTTCAGGTCGTCCCAGCCGGCCCGGCGGATATCTCCCTCGTTGCGGCTGATCGCGAAGTGGAGCCGGCCGGCGTCATATCGGGAAAACTCACTCACCCGGCTCTCCTGGGACTGCAGGTTGCGGTCGGTGGTGCTGGTAACTTGCCGGCGCTGTCGGGCAACGGCTCAACAACCACGTGGCGAAAGCCCGGCGACGGGCCGGGTAAGGTCCGGCCCCAGACTCGTTTTCCCGTAATCGACTCTGGCCTCAGGCCGAGCCGCCCCGGATCGCCGGGATGAAGTGCACTTCGCTTTCCGGGGCCACAGGCTCGCGGAGACCCTCCGGGCTGACCTCTCCGTCCACTGCCACCGAGATGTTGGACCGCAGCCGGCCGCTTTCCAGGAGCCGGTCGCGGATGCCGGGACAGTCGCGCTCGAGGTTCTCGATCACCTCGCGGACGGTCGTGCCGGCAATCTCGATCACCTCGCGCCCGCCCGAGAAGCCGCGCAGCAGCGCCGGGATGTAGACCCGCGCCACCGTTTCAATCCCGTTGCGCCCAGATCGCCTCCATCACGGTCTCGGGCTTCATGGGCAGGCGGCTGAGACGCACTCCGGCCGCGCGATAGATGGCGTTGGCAATGGCGCCCGGCGGAGGAACGATGTTGGCCTCGCCCACCCCGCGCACTCCGAAGGGATGGCCCGGATTGGGCACCTCGACGATCACGGTTTCGATCATAGGCAGATCCAGGCTGGTGGGCATGCGGTAATCGAGAAAGCTGCTGTTCTGCATGGCCCCACCGGGACTCAGGCAGTATTCCTCGTTCAGGGCCCAGCCGATGCCCTGGGCGCTGCCGCCTTGCATTTGGCCTTCCACGTAAGCGGGGTGAATGGCCTTGCCGGCGTCCTGAACCGAAGTGAAGCGCAGGATGGAAACGCGCCCCGTTTCGGGGTCCACCTCGACATCGGCGATGGCTCCTGCGTAGGAGCCGCCGGCGCCACGGGGATTGACGCCCGCGCGTCCGGTCACCGGTCCGCCGGTCTCGTTGAGCCGGGCGGCTACCTCGGCGAAGGTCATGCGGCTCTCCCCCGAGCGGAACACACCGTCCTGGTACTCGACGCACTCGGGCTCGGTCTCCAGCAGCCGGGCGGCGCGCTCTTTCATCTGGCGGAGCACGTCGTGGGCGGCCTCGTAGGCTGCCCAGCCGGTAGCGAACGTGGTGCGGCTGCCGCCGGTCACCGCGGTGTAAGCGATGGAGTCGGTGTCCACGACAACCGGATGCACGTCCTCCGCGCGCAGGCCCAGCACTTCGGCGGCCTGCATGGCGATGGAGGCGCGCGTGCCGCCGATGTCGGTGGAGCCCTCGACCAGGTTCACGGTGCCGTCGGCGTTGACCCCTATGGTGCAGGCCGAGGCCAGGCCGACGTTGAACCAGAAGCCGACCGCGACGCCGCGGCCGCGGTTGGGGCCTTCCAGGGGCGCCGAATAGTGCGGGTGGTTCTTCATCGCCTCCAGCACCTCGACGCAGCCGATGCGCCGGAACTTCGGACCATCCGCCCGGCGGGTGCCCTCGTGCGCCGCATTCCGGAGCCGAAAGTCGATCGGGTCCATCCCCAGCCGTTCGGCCACTTCGTCCATCACGCTTTCGCCGGCGAAGGCGGCGTTGGTGGCGCCGGGCGCGCGATAGGCCGCGGTGCTGGGCTTGTTCACCACGATGTTGTAGCCGTCCACGCACAGGTTGGCGATGTCGTACGGGGAGAAAATGCACATGGCCCCGCAATCCGCCATGGAGCCCGGGTAGGCGCCCGCCTCGTAAGCCAGGAAGGCGTAGGCGGCGCTGATTCGGCCGTCGCGGCGCGCCCCAACCTTGACCCGTATATGGGACCCGGGCGTCGGGCCGGTGCCTTCGAAAACCTCCTGGCGGGACATCACGATCTTCACCGGGCGGCCGCTCTTCCTGGAAAGCAAGGCGGCTACCGGCTCGAGGTAGACCCGGATCTTGCCCCCGAAACCGCCGCCGATCTCCATGGGCGTGGCCTTCACCCGGGAGACCGGAACGTTAAGCGCGGCGGCGACGGTATCGCGCACGACGAAAGCGCCCTGCGTGCTGGACCAAACGTGGATGCGGCCGTCCTGGTTCCACAGCGCGGTGGCGTTCTGCGGCTCGATGTAGCCCTGATGAACCGTGGCGGTGTCGAACTCGCGCTCCACCACCACATCCGCCTCGGCCAGGCCCTGCTCCAGATCGCCGAGTTCGAAGCGGAAGTGCTCGGCGACGTTGGACACCTCTCCGGTGTCTGTGCCGAGTTCCTTCCGGGTGAGCGTTTCGTGCAGGATGGGCGCGTCTTCCCGCATGGCTTCGAGAGCCGTGAGGACGGCGGGCAGCGGTTCGTAATCGACCTCGATCAGGCCGAGCGCTTCCTCGGCCACGTGCCGGTTGACCGCGGCGACGGCGGCCACCGCGTGGCCCTTGTACAGCGCCTTGCCGGAAGCCAGCATATTGCCCCGCACTTCGGCCACGGTCTGCTGTCCTTCGCCCAGGTCGATGATCCGGCCGGCATCGGCGGGAGGGAAGTCGGAGGCGGTGATCACGGCCCTGACTCCCTCAAGCGCTTCGGCTCCGCGGGTATCGATCCGCCGGATTCGCGCGTGGGCGTGAGGGCTGCGCAGGACGGCGCCATACAGCAGTCCTGCCAGGTGAACGTCGGCGCCGTAGGCCGCCCGGCCGGTGACCTTGTCGGCGCCGTCGGGACGTACGGGCCGCGTGCCGACCACCTTGTATCCGTGCGCGCTCATGCCGGCACCTCCTCGCGGCCGGCCGCGGCCGCATCCTGCACCGCCCGCACCACTTTGTCATAGCCGGTGCAGCGGCACAGGTTATTGGCCAGGAAGGCGCGGATGCGCTCCTCGGAGGGGTCCGGATCCTCGTCCAGCAGCGCCTTGGCGGCCACAATCAGGCCGGGCGTGCAGAAGCCGCACTGCAGGGCTGCCTGGTTCAGGAAGGCGCGCTGCAGGGGGTGTAATTCGGTCCCCCGGGCAATGCCTTCAATGGTGGTGATGCGGCAGCCCTCGGCTTCCACCCCCAATACCAGGCAGGAATTCACCGGCCGGCCGTCGAGGATAACGGTGCAGGCGCCGCAGTTGCCGTCGTTACATCCTTCCTTGGAGCCGGTCAGCCCGAGGATATCGCGCAGGCATTCCAGCAGGCTCTGGCGGGGCTCGCACAGGAATTCCACCGGCTGTTCATTGACGATGGCACGGACACGAGTCAAGGTCTGCATCTAGCGGCCCTCCCTGGCCCTTTGGACGGCGGTTTCGAGCGCGCGGCGGGTCAGAACCGCGCAGAGGTGGCGGCGGTAGTCGGCGCTTCCGCGCATATCCGAGATGGGACGCGCGGCCGCGCGCGCCGCCAGGGCGGCCGCCTCGATGCTGGCCGGTTCCACCGGCTTGCCGGCCAGCGCCTCGCCCGCCTCGGGAACGAACAGGGGCGTGGGCGCCACCGAGGCCAGCGCGATCCGGGCAGAGCGGAAATTGCCGTTCTCCAGCACCACACTGACACCCGCTCCGGCCACGGCGATGTCCATTTCGTTCCGCGGAATGAAGCGCAGGTAACGCGCCCCCGAGCCCGGCTGAGGCGGCGGCAGGCGGAAGGAAACCAGCAGCTCGGACGGAGCCAGGACGCTGGCGCCCGGCCCTGTGCAGAATGCCTCGGCGGGGACCTCGCGCACGCCGTCCGGTCCGGCGATACGGCAGCGCGCGCCCAGGGCGATCAGGACCGGGACGGAATCGGCGCTGGGCGCCGCGTTGCACAGGTTGCCGCCGAGGGAGGCGCGGCTCTGGATCTGCGTGCCGCCGATCAGCGCCGCCACTTCGGCCAGGGCGGGATACGCTTTGGCAATCGCGCCATCCTGATAGATGCGGTAGCAGGGGACAGCCGCGCCAAGGACCAGACCCCCGGCCGGGTCGTAGGTCAATTGGTTGAGTTCGGGCAGGTGCTTGATGTCGATCAGGAGGGCGGCTTCTTTACGCCCCCCGCGCAGTTGAACCAGCAGGTCGGTGCCGCCCGCGAGCGGCAGGGCGCCGCGGCGGCCGGCCAGCAGGCTCAACGCTTCTTCCAGGGAACGGGGAGCCGCGTAGTCAAACCATTTCACGGAGCTTCTCCTTGGGCAAACCGCTCCTTTCCCCTGCAAGGGGACCGGCCGCGGCCGGAATCAGTGTATCAGGGTTCGGACCGTCTCCGGGGCGACAGAGAGTGCGGATCATGACAGGAGCCGCACCCCGCTGGACGGCAGTCTTCCGGCAGGGGCGAATGACAGTGAAGGCACGCCCGCTCCCGGCGTGCCAGGGGGAAAAGGCCGTGCGCTCCATGACAGGTCGTGCAGCCCGGCCCGCGGCCCCGGGCGAGCGCGGCGGCGTGCGGGCGGTTCTTGAAAGGGACGCCCGGATGGCACCCCATGCAGAGGCCGGGCGAGGCGGCCGGCGTGAAGAGACGGTCCGGTTTCACGCTGTTATCTTCGGCATTGCGGTGGCCGGTGCTCTGGCCGTGGCATCCCTGGCAGGCCACGCGGTGCTTCTCGTGCCCGGTTCGCTGGCAGTCCAGGTAGATCTTCAGATGGCAGAACGAGCAGGCCTGGCTGGGAGACTGGCCGCGGAGCGGGGCGAGCGCGGCCAGCAGGAGCAGGACTACCCGCACCATTTGCGAGTGAGCCAGGCGTGGCCGGGATCCACGCGCGCTCGCGCGCGGGCCGCCAGCCGGTCGAGCGCGCGCGCTTCGGTCCGGGTGATGCCCCGGCGTTGCAGGGCTTCCAGGTTTTGCCTGACTTCGGCGGCGGTGCGCATACCGGGAATTACGGTGGAGACCCCCTCCTGCGAGAGGATGAAGCGCAGGTTCGCGACAGCCAGAGCCTCGCGTTGGGAAGCGAGACCCGCCAGGGCGGGATCGCCGGATGGCAGCGAGAGCAGGGTGCCCATCATGAACGGCTTGATGACGATGACGCCCACGCCCTTGCGCGCCGCGGCCGGCGCCAGTTCCTTCAGCGCGCCCTGGGTCACGTAGTTGAGCGGCATGTAGAAAGCTTCGATGAAGTCCAGGCGCTCGATGCACTTCAGCATCTGTGCCGGGTCGTGACCCGATACCGCGAAGTGCCGCGCCCGCCCCTCCCGCTTCAACTCCTGGAAGACCTGGAAGGCCAGCGCGGTGAGTTCGAAGGTGACCTCGTCCGGTGTGTTGTTGTTGTTGAAACGGTAGAGATCGACGTAATCCGTGCGCAGGGTCCTGATGTTGTCGAAAAACTCCCGCCGGAAATCCTGCGCGGTAGCCTTGGCCTTACCCCGCAGGGCGTTCACGTCGGTCATCAGGTAGATGCGGCCGCGATCGGGGGGCAGCAGCGCGCCCAGGGTCTCGCGCTCGGGCTGAATGCAATTGTCATAGAAGTTGAGGCCGGCGGCCAGGGCCTGCGAAACCACCTCGCGGCGGGCCTCCAGGGTCTTGTATTTCGGCGCGCTGCCCGCGGAGCCGTAGTGGTAGTGAGCGCCCAGGCCGATCTCGGAGACCATCATGCCGGTGCGGCCCAGGGGACGGTATTTCATTCCCGGTTTCCGGTTGGGAATCGGGGGCGCGGGCGGGCCCAGGGCGAGGACGCCGCCGGCCTGCAACACGTCCCGCCTTCGCCACCCAGGCGGCGAATCGGAGGTTCGGCTCATGTTGTGGTTATACACCCGGAGGGCTGTTTGCGTTATGATCGCGCATCAAGCGAAGGAGACATGCGATGAAACGTAGAGAATTCCTGCTTGGCGGAGCCTTCTCGGCGGCGGCCCTGGCCGCGCCGCAGGGACGCGAGTTCCGCCCGAATCCGCTGGGGACGGCGCCCAGGACCCGGCGGATCGTGGATATCCATGTGCACCCCTGGATCCGCTGGAACCAGAGCGAGCCGGCGCGGTTCTCCGAGCACGCCCTGAACCAGGGGCGGCCCGACGGCGACTACCAGGTCAATCCCTCCTGGGAGCAATTCCAGTACGACATGGGGGCGGTGGAGAAGGCCGTAATTCTCCACGTAGCCAGGGACGAGGGCCGCAAGGGCAACGACGAGATCGCCGGCATTGCGAAGAAGTGGCCGGAGAAGCTGGTCCCCTTCGGCTCGACCAACCCTACCTACTCCGGGGCCGTTGAAGAATTCACCCGGGGCGTGAAGCAGCTCGGGCTGAAAGGCTTCAAGCTGAGCCCGATCTACCAGAAGTTTCATCCCATGGACCCGGGCGCCTGCCGCATCTACGCGCTGGCCGAGCAGTGGGGCATCCCGCTGATGTTCCATACCGCCACCGCGCAGGCTCCGGACGTGCCGCTGCGCTGGGCCGATCCCCTGCTGTTCGACGACGTGGCCTACGCTTTCCCGCGGCTGAAGATCATCATGGCCCACCTGGGCCACCCCTGGCAGCGCGAGTGCGCGGTCATGGCGCGCAAGCACCCCAACGTCTATCTGGACATCTCGGCAAATTTCTACCGCCCCTGGTCGTTGTACAACGCCCTGCTGCATGCCTGGGAGTGGGGCCAGACGGACAAGATCTTCTTCGGGACCGACTGGCCGGTAACCACCCCCCGGGAGACCATGGATGGATTGCGCAGCCTGAGCCGCTTCGCCAAGGGCGGCAATCCGCGGATTCCCGAAGAGGTGATTGAAGGCATCATCCACCGCGACTCGCTGGCGGTACTGGGAATTCAGGCGTAAGCGCCGGTTCCCGCGAAGCCCCGATAATGAAATAGTGCGCATCCTCGGCATTGAGAGTTCGTGCGACGAGACGGCGGCCGCGGTGGTGGAGGACGGCGCCGCGGTCGTCTCCTCGGTGGTGGCTTCGCAGTTGAGCACGCACGGACCGTACGGCGGCGTGGTGCCCGAACTGGCTTCGCGCGAGCACCTGCGGGCGATTGTCCCGGTGGTGCGGGCGGCACTGGAGCGGGCGGGAACCGATTTCACCGGGCTCGCGGCGGTGGCGGCCACCGCGGGACCGGGGCTGGTGGGATCGCTGCTGGTGGGCCTGACTTACGCCAAGTCGCTCGCTTTCGCGCGCGGGCTCCCGCTGATCGCCGTGAATCACATCGAGGGGCACATCCACGCGGTTCTGCTGGAAGCGAAGCGGGAGGGACTGCCGGTGCGGTTTCCGGCGCTCGCCCTGGTTGTCAGCGGCGGCCATACCCACCTGTTCGAAGTCAGCGAGCGGTTCGACTACCGCCTGCTCGGCAAGACGCGCGACGACGCTGCCGGCGAGGCCTTCGATAAGGTCGCAAAACTGCTGGGCTTCAGCTATCCGGGCGGTCCGGTGATCGACCTCCTGGCGCCTCATGGCAATCCACGCGCCGTACGGTTCACCCCCGCGAAAATGAAGGGCAACACGCTGGATTTCAGCTTCAGCGGGTTGAAGACGGCCGTGCTGCGCTGGGTGGAAGCGCGCGGCATGCGGGAGGAAATCGACGCCCGCCGCCGGCTGCTGAAGACGACGCCGCATCCCGGCACGGAACAGTGGCTGGAGGCGACCCCGCCGGCAACCCTGGACCTGCTGGCGTCCTTCCAGCGCACCGTGGTGGACGAATTGCTGCGCCGCGCCACGGCGGCCGCGGAGCAGATTGAGGCGAACGCGATGATCGTCTCCGGAGGCGTGGCCTGCAATACCGGCTTGCGCGCCGCCGCCCGCGAGGCCCGCCTGCCCTGCCCGGTGTACTTCCCGTCCCCGGGCCTTTCCACCGACAACGCGGCGATGATCGCGGCGGCGGCCTTTCCCAAGTACGAGCGAGGGGAATTCTCCGGCCTGGACGCGCGCGCGCAGGCCAACCTGACCCTGGCGCTACAATGACGGGCATGCTGTCCCGCCTGGTAGCCCTGCTGTCCCTGGTGTGCGCCGCGCAGGCCGCCCTGCTGCGCATTGAAGTACACGAGCGCTCCGACGTGCTGGGAGGAAAGGCCTTCGGCGCCGCCGGCCCCTACGAGCGCATCGCCGGCAAGGCTTTCTTCGCGGTAGACCCATCGCTGGAGGCCAACCGTATCATCTGCGATCTGGATAAGGCGCCGCGCAATCAGAACGGGCTGGTCGAGTTCTCCTCCGACATCCACGTGCTGAAGCCGCGCGATCCGGCCAAAGGCAACGGCGCGGTCCTGTACGAGGTCTCCAACCGCGGCGGCAAAGGCATGCTGGCCATGTTCAACCGCGCCCGCGGCTCGCTCGATCCGCGCGAGGAGGCCGATTTCGGCGACGGCTTCCTGTTGGAACAGGGCTTCACCCTGGTGTGGCTGGGCTGGCAGTTCGACGTGCCGCGCAAGGACGGCCTGCTGCGTCTTTACGCGCCGGTGATCGGCGGTTCCGTCACCGGACCGGTGCGCGCCGAGTTCGTGCCCGATTCGAAGGTGACCAGAAGCTCGCTGGCCGACCGCGAGCACATCCCCTATGCGCCGGTGAACCCGGACGATCCCAAGCTGGTGCTGACCGTGCGGGAAAGCAACGACGGGCCGCGCCGCGCCATCCCCCGCAGCCGCTGGAGTATCGAAAACGGGACGCACATCCTGATGCCCTCCGGATTCGAGCCGGGCCGGGTCTACGAACTGGTGTACACAGCCAGGGACCCGGTGGTCGTGGGGCTTGGGCCGGCCGCGGTGCGGGACCTCATGTCGTTTCTCAAATACGGCGGCAACGGGGTCACCCTGCTGGGAGATCACCGGCGCTACATCAAGCAGGCCTACGGTTTCGGCGTCTCGCAAAGCGGGCGCTTTCTGCGCACTTTTCTGTACTACGGTTTTAACGCGGATGAGAAGGGCCGGCGCGTGTTCGACGGCATCCTCTCGCACGTGGCCGGCGGCGGCCGGGGCAGCTTCAATCACCGCTTCGCCCAGCCCTCACGAGACGCTCATCCCTTCATGAACTTCTTCTACCCGACGGACATCTACCCCTTCACGGATACCGCGCAGCGCGATCCGGAAACGGGCTTGAGCGACGGCCTGCTGACCCGCGCGGAGAAGGCCGGCGTGGTTCCGAAGATCTTCTACACCAACGCCTCCTACGAGTATTACGGCCGCGCGGCCTCGCTCATCCACACCACGCTGGACGGAACGGCCGACGTGCCTCCGGGACCCGGCACGCGGATCTACCTGTTTGCCGGAGGCCAGCACGGGCCCGCAGGCTTTCCGCCGGCTCGCGGAAAGATGAGGCACCTGCCCAATCCCAACGACTATCGCTGGTCGTTGCGGGCCCTGCTGCTGCGCCTGCACGAATGGGCCAGGGACGGCAAGGAGCCGCCGCCTTCCCGCTATCCTTCGATTGCCGGTGGCTCCCTGGCGCGTCTCAGCGAGGTCCGCTTCCCGAAGATCCCCGGCGTGGTCTTTCCGGAGCGCATCCACCGGGCCTACCGGGTGGATTACGGCCCGGAGTTTCGCTCTCTGGGAATTGTGAGCATGGAGCCGCCGGGGGTGGGCAAGCCGTTCGGAATGCGCGTGCCGCAGGTGGATGCGGACGGCAACGAGACGGCCGGCATACGCATGCCCGGCGTCCAGGTCCCTCTGGCTACGTTCACCGGCTGGAATCTGCGTGTGCCGGAGATCGGAGCGCCGGACGAGTTGTACAGCATGGCGGGCTCCTGGTTCCCGTTTCCCCGCACGGCGGCGGAGCGCAGCAGGCGCGGCGACCCGCGTCTGTCCGTAGAGGAGAGGTACAAGGGGCGCGAGGACTACCTGGAGAAAGTGGAAGCGGCGGCCCGCACCCTGGCCGCGGAGGGTTACCTGCTGGAGCGCGACCTGCGCACGATCGTCGAACGGGCCGCTCAGGAGTGGGACCTGGTGGCCGGTCTCAACTGAGCGTCGATGGCTTCGAGAAAGGCATGCTCGTCCTCCACCTCCAGGCGGATCTTCAGCCAGTAGAGGTTCCTGGGGACTTCCGGGAGGTTAGCCAGGTCCTTTTCCGTCGTCAGAAGCACGCCGGCCCGGGGCACCTCCGAGAGCCGGTACTTGTGGTGGTCGGGAAAGGCCAGCCGGATCTCGGGACGCAGGCCGATCGCCCGCAGCGTTCCCCAGAATGACTCCGGGTTGGCAAGGCCGCAGAAAGCCGCCAGCCGGCCCTCCGGCAGCCCGTTCAACGGGCAACAACTCCCGCTGGCCGGGTGAACCCAGCATTCGGGCACGGTCCGCACGTAGAACAGAGGCGCGCGCGCGTTGAATTGGCGCAGGTAGCGTTCGATGCCGGGCATGGGGCGCGAGCCGCGGGTCACGGCCAGCAGAGTGGCCCGCTTGAGCGCATGGGGCGGCTCCCGCAGGCGGCCGAGGGGGAAAACATCGCCGCGGGGATCGAGCGCGTCCACCAGCACGATGTCCACATCGCGATGCAGGCGGCGGTGCTGGAAGCCGTCGTCCAGCAGGAAGACCGGGGCGGGAAAGCGCTGCTCCAGCAGCCGCCCGGCCTCGTAGCGGTCCGCTCCGATGCCGACCGCGGCCAGGCCGGAGCGCAGGAACAGTTGCGGCTCGTCGCCGGTCGCCGCCGCCGGAAGACAGGAGCCGGGCGCCAGGGCCAGCGTCTCGTTCGAGCGGCGCCGGTAGCCTCGGGTCAGGATCCCCGCCCGCATGCGCCCCGCCAGCCAGAGGATGAGAGGAGTCTTGCCCGTTCCGCCCATACTGAGATTGCCGACGCTGACGACGGGCGTCGCCAGGCGCTTCACCCGGCGCGGTGTGCGGCTGCTCCCCCAGGCCCAGAGTTTCGACAACGGCCAGAGCACGGCGGCGGCCGGCAGAGGCGGGCGGAAGCATGGCAGGGCTTCCCCGTAGGCTCGCCGGATCTCAGCGACCGCCCGGGCGGTCGCGCCGCGATTGGCCTGCGCGCAGATCAGCGCCCGCCGCCCGATTTCCGCGGCCCGTCCGGGATCCCGCAGCAGTCCGTCCACTGCACCGGCCAGTTCCGAAGGGTCGCGAATCTCCACCAGAGCTCCCCCGGCGCGGAACTGGTCCGCGATGGCCTGAAAGTTCTCCATGTGAGGGCCCACGATTACCGGCCTGGAAAAGAAGGCCGGCTCCAGAACGTTGTGCCCCCCCCGCAGGGCCAGCGATCCTCCCATAAACACGACATCGGCAAGATGGAACAGGCCGCTCAGCTCGCCGATGGTGTCGAGCAGCAGGACCGCCGGAGCACCGGTCCATTCCACCGATTGCGACCGGCGCGCGAAGGCGATGCCGGCCGCTTCCAGCTTGCGGGCCGCGGATTCGAACCGCTCCGGGCGGCGGGGAACCAGCATCAGGCGCAGGTCGGGATGGCCGGCGGAGAGCCGGGTGAAGGCATCGATTACCACGTCGTCTTCATCGGGGTCCTGCTGGCCGGCGGGCGGCATGGTACTGGCAGCGATCCAGAGCCGGGCGCTTCCGGACAGGCGCACGAAACTAGCGGATGGTGCCCTGGGCTCGAAGTCGTACTTGAGATTTCCGGCTGTAAACACTTTTTCAGAGGGAGCGCCGAGGCCGAGGTAGCGCTGCCGGATGGCCTCGCTCTGCGTCAGGATGGCGTCCGGCCAGCCGAGCACATGGCGGAAGAACCAGCGCAGCCGCTGGTAGCGCGGCGCCGCGCGATCCGAGATGCGGCCGTTCACGATCACCAGCCCGCATCCGGCCCGCTTCACCTCCCGGAACAGGTTCGGCCAGATCTCGGTTTCGGCGATCACCACCATCCAGGGCCGCAATGCGCGAAGCACGCGCCGGACCACCCACACGAGGTCCACCGGAGCATAGAAGATACCGTCGGCCAGGGAGGCGAGTTTCTCTTCGGCCAGCGCCCGGCCGGCCAGAGTCGTGGTGGAGACAAACAGCGGCGTGGAAGGAAATCCGGCTCGCAGCCGCCGCAGCAACTCCAGCGAGGAGAGCACTTCGCCGACCGAAACCGCGTGCAACCAGATGGCGCCCGCCGCAGTCTGTCTCAGAGAGCGCGGCAAAAAACCCAGCCTCTCGCAGGATTTGCGCCAGTAGGCGCCCTGACGAGCGCCCCGGTAGAGGAAGTAGAGTAGAAGGAAAGGGCAAACAAGCGTCCCGAGGGACCTGTAGAGGAGATAAATGGCCTTCGTCAACAAGTGTCTGGCTCTCTTGCTGGCCGGCGCCGCCCTATGCGCGGCGGCGGACAAGGAGAAAAGCGTTTTCCAGCCCGGTCCCGCCGCCAGTTACCCCGCGCACCTGACCGTTTCAAACGTCACCATCGCGGCCGCACCTTTTGAAACCGACGAGCAGGCCCGCCCTGCATTCGGCAAGAACAATCCCTACAAGTATGGCATTCTGCCGGTCCTGATCGTGATTCAGAACGACAGCAATGAAACGCTCAACCTGGAGGGCATGAAGGTGGAGTTCGTCGGCCCGGACCGGGTCCACCTGGACGCGATTCCCGCCGATGAAGTCCGCTATGTTTCCGGCGGGAACAAGCCGGGCGTAATGAGCGGCCCGCTTCCCACCGGCCCGAAGATCCGGCGGCGCAAGAACCCGCTGGACTCGTGGGAGATTGAAGGCCGGGCGTTCAGCGCCCGCATGCTGCCGCCGAAGCAATCGGCGTCCGGGTTCTTCTATTTTCAGACCGGAATACGAAGCAACTCGCAAGTCTATGTGACGGGGCTGCGCGAGGCGCGGACATCGAAGGAATTGTTCTTTTTCGAGATTCCGCTGCAACGGTAGACGCACCGGCTGCAGATCCGGGATTCCCAAAATGCCGTCTATCCGATGTTCGGGCGGGCGATGGCGGGAGCGCGGAGCGGCGCGGGCGTGGAGGCCGGCCGGGTGGTCCGGTGCATTTTGAGGTACTGCACTTCGCGCAGCGCGCGATAGGTCTGAATCTTCGCATCGCGTATGGTCGACCGTTCCATCAGCACGCAGCCCCACAGAACAGCGACCAGAAACGCTATGGCTGCCAGTCCTTGCCGTGTGATCCCTGCCAACGCCATCTGTCGCCTCCTGTCTGTCTAGAGCACCGGACAGGCGAGGTAGTTGCAATCCCCCTGCCACAATTTACAGATTGAAATATCAATTAGTTGCGGGTACGGGAGGTGTGCCGCCCGTTTCACAGCGAAGAAAAACGTGCACGTCGCTCAAACCAGGCCGGCCGCCAGCCCGGCGGCTGCGGATCCCAGAATCACCCACAGAGTGTCACGTTTGCTCGACACCAGAAAGAGAAAACTGCCAATCGCCAGAACAGCATGCAGCGGGCCGGTCACCGCTTCGCGGGCGATGGGGACGGCGGCGGAAACGATCAGGCCGGCGGCGGCCAGGGTGAGTGAGCTGACCGCGCTCCGTACCAGCGGCTTCTCGGCCCGGGCGCCCAGGCGGCACAGCATGGGCACGATCAGGAAGGCCGGGGTCATCAGGGCCGCGCACCCGGCCAGGGCGCCCGGGGTCCCCGCCACGAAGTAGCCCACACTCACGACGTACAAGCCGATAGGACCGGGAGTACTCTGCCCGGCGGCCACCGCCGCGCTCAATTCGCGGTCGGTCAGTACATGGCGCTTAACCACCAGGTCGTTCCGGATGATGGGCAGCGAACCCATCCCGCTGAAGGTGGTGATGGTGGCCTTCAGGAGCAGCAGGTAGAGGATCAGCGGATTCATCGCCCGGCTTCCGGCCCCCTCCAGAGCAGGCCCACGAGGGCGGCCAGGCCAAGCACAACGATAGGCTGCAGGGCGAAAACCCGGGCCAGCAGCACCGCGCCCCCGGAGATGCACAGGGCCCGAATCCAGGCGCGGGACCTCAGGTGCGGCCGGACGAGTTGAAAAGCGCCGGCCGCCATGAGGCCGGCGGCTGCGGCCAGCGTGCCGCCTATGGCAGCCATCGCCAGAAGATTCGACCTCAACTCGCCATAGGCGAAAGTAAGCCACACTACCAGCACCGCCGAGGGCAGGGTTACCGCCGCCACTGCCGCCAGCGCCCCCGGCCACCCCAGAAGCCGCCAGCCGACTCCCGCGCAGAAGGCCAGCAGGTTGGTGCCGGGAGTCACCCGGGCCAGGCCGAAGATCAGCCCATATTCCTCGCGGGTAAGCCACTTCCTGCGGAAGACGAACTCCTGTTGGAAAGCGGCCATGGTGGGATCGCCGCCGCCGAAGGTCAGGTTGCCGACGCGGGCCGACAGCGCGGTCAGCACACCCAGGGAGGGGGAAGCCATGCAAGCTACAATATCATTGAGAACATGCGGGGCAAATGGCTGCTGATTACGGGAATTGTGATCCTGGCTGCCATCGGCGCCGGAGCTCTCTCGGTGCTGCGGCGGGCTCCGGAGACCAGGAAGGCGGCTCCCCCCGCGGCCGTTTCGCCGGCTCCCGTCAACGAGATCAGCCTGCCGGGCAAGGTGCGGGCGCAGCATGTAGTGGAGGTCCGGGCCAACCTGAGCGGGATCCTGGAATCGTTCGACGCCGACGTCGGCGAGGAGGTTTACGAAGGCCAGTTGCTGGCCCGAATCGCAAGCACTCCGTTCACGGCGGAAACCGAGCGGGCCAGAGCGGAAGTGGAGAGCACCCGCGCCCGGGTTAACGCGCTGGAATCGGCCCTTGTCGCCGCCCGGCTCGAGGCTTCCCGCGCCCGCGCCGACGCCAGCCGCGCCCGCCGGGAGTTCGAGCGGCTGGAGAAGACCTACCGGCGCCAGGAACTGCTGCACCGGGAAGGGGCCACACCCCGGCGCAACTTCGAGAAAGCCGAGCAGGAGTTCGGCAGTTCGCGGTCTGAATTCGAGAGCCTGGACCAGGTGGCGCAACAGGCTGAGGCCCGCCTGGCCGAGCTGCTGACCCAGTTGGACACCCAACGCCGCATCCTGGACGACAAGACCAGGCTGCTGGACGAGGCCCAGGCTCACGTGGCGGCCGCCGACATCCGCGCTCCCGTGACCGGACTGGTGATTTCGCGCAGCGGCGAAGTGGGGCGGGAGATCGGGCCGGACGCACCGGGACTGTTTGGGATCGCGGTGGACCCCGCCTTTCTGGAAGCCGTTCTGGAGCCCGAACCGCCCCTGCTGGAGCGTGTACGGCCGGGCCAGCCGGCCCTCATCCTTTCCGCCGATCTTCCTAACGAGGGCATCTCGGGCAGTGTGAGGGCGGTGGAAGACAGCCAGGTGGCGGTGGAATTCGTCAGTCCCACCCCCCTCCTGCGCCCCGGCATGACCGTCCAGGTGAAAGTCAGGCTAGAATGAGGGACCGTAACGCAATCTCTGAAAGGAGGGGTGCCGTCCGGGCCGGGTGACCCGGAGCGGATGCACCTCGTTTATGCAATTCCTGGAAAACAGTCTGCTGGAGCTGATCTCCCAAACCTCGACCAATCTTCCCCCGGACGTCCGCACGGCCATGTCGGCGGCGGCAGCCGCGGAGAAACCGGCCACCCAAGCCTCGCAGGCGCTGGACATCATCCTGTCCAACATCGACCAGGCGTGCGAGGGCGGCGGGCCCATCTGCCAGGATACGGGCATGCCGACCTTCTGGATTCACGCGCCCGCCGGCGTGAGCCAGCTTGCGGTCAGGAAGGCGGTGATCGGCGCGGTGGCCGAGGCTACCCGCCTGGGTAAGCTGCGCCCCAATTCCGTCGATTCCATCAGCGGCAGGAACAGCGGAAACAATCTCGGAACCGAAACGCCGGTGTTCCACTTTGAACAGTGGGAAGAGGACGAAATCGAGGTGAAGCTGCTGCTGAAGGGCGGCGGCTGCGAGAACATGAACGCCCAGTATTCGGTACCCTGCGAACTGGACCACCTGGGACGGGCCGACCGCAGCCTGGAAGGTGTGCGCAAGTGCATCTTGCACGCGGTCTGGAAAGCGCAGGGGCAGGGCTGCGCGCCGGGAGCGCTGGGGGTTTGCATCGGCAGCGACCGGGCGCACGGCTACTGGCTGGCCAAGGCGCAGTTGTTCCGCACGCTGGACGACACCAACCCCGATCCGCAGCTGGCGGAACTGGAAGCGCGGATCATGGAGGAGGCCAACCGGCTGGGCGTGGGCGCGATGGGCTTCGGGGGCAAGGTCTCCCTGATCGGCTGCAAGATCACGGCTGCCAACCGGCTGCCGGCCTGCTTCTTCGTCTCGGTGGCCTACGACTGCTGGGCCTTCCGGCGGCTGGGGGTGCGTCTGGACGCCTCCAGCGGCGCCATCACCCGCTGGCTGTATCGCGATCCGGAGCGCCCGGTCGAGCGCATGGCCAAGGCCGAGGGCTTCACCATGACGGGACGCGAGGTAGTGCTGCGCCCGCCGCTGAGCGAGGCGGACGTGCGCGCGCTCAAGGTGGGCGATGTCGTCCTGATCCATGGCGACATGTACATGGGCCGCGACGCCGTGCATGCCCATCTGATGAAGAACCCGCCGCCGGTGGACCTGAACGGCGCCGTTCTCTATCACTGCGGCCCGGTGATGCTGAAGGAGGGGGACGCCTGGCGGGTCAAAGCGGCCGGACCCACCACCAGCATCCGTGAGGAACCGTATGAAGCGGACGTCATCCGGCGTTACGGCGTGCGCGCCGTGGTGGGCAAAGGCGGCATGGGAGCCAAAACTCTGGCGGCCATGAAGGAAGCCGGCGCGGTGTACATCAATGCCATTGGCGGGGCGGCCCAGCATTACGCCCGCACGGTGGAGAGTGTGCCCGGCGTTCACCTGCTGGAGTTCGGTATTCCCGAGGCCATGTGGCACCTGAAGGTGAACGGCTTTTTCGGCATCGTGACCATGGACGCGCACGGCAACAGCCTGCATGCCGGCGTCGAAGCGGAAACCGGCCGCGCCCTGGCACAGTTTCGGTGACAGGCTACACAACCCACTACACAACCCCCAAACTCCGCTTTCCAATGATCTACGAGAGTTTCGCGGTCGTATAGCCTGTCGCCGAAACTCCGGGGAATGCTACTCTGGCTGTGATGCGGCTCTCGGACGTCTTTCTCTCGCTGGGCGAGCAGGATTTTGGAAAACTGATGACCACGGTCTCGATGGGGCGTTTGCGCACCTACCAGATGTACGAACGTCTCAAGGCGCGCGCGCACCTGCACAAGCTGAACAGTGAGACCCTGCGCAAGGCGACGCCGCGGCTGTGGGCCCGGCTTCCCGAAGGTGACGAGGACTACGCCAAGGATCTTGCCCAATCGGTGCTCGTCTCCAACCTGGACCTGATCGAAGCCGTGCTCAATCTTCTGAAAATTCCCAACGAGGGCGGCTTCTTCGCCAAGGATCTGGACCCCAAGCAGTACCTCGTCGAGGGCTGGCAGCAGCGTGTCTTCGACGAGTTCCGGAGCCGCTTTCCCGAGCCCGTTCTGCTGTTCTACATCAACCACCTGGGATGGGAAGTGGGGAAGGCTGAAGAGGTTTTCAAACCGGAGGCCTGACGCCGGGCTGCTAGAATAAGAACTTCTGCTCTCATGTTGGAAGCAAGCTTAAAGGAGCTCGAAGCGAGCGCCCGCGCACGGATTGTGTCGGCATCCTCGGCCCAGGAACTGGAAGCCGTGCGCGTGGAGGTGCTGGGCCGCAAGGGCGTGATCGCCGGCATCAGCAAACAGATGGCAGGATTGCCGGCCGAGGAGCGCAGCGCGGTCGGGCGTCATCTCAACGCCGTCAAGCGAGCGCTGGAGGCGGAGTTCGCGGCGCGCCAGGCCGAATTCGCCGAAGCGCGGCTGGCCGCGCGCCTGGATACCGAATGGGTGGACCTGACCCTGCCCGCCCCGGGTCCCCGTCCGGGGCGCATGCACCCCATCACCCGCCTGCAATGTGAAATCGAGGACCTGTTCCTCTCCATGGGTTTCGCCGTGCTGGACGGGCCCGAGACCGAAACCGAATACAACAACTTCGACGCCTTGAACATCCCGCGCGATCACCCGGCGCGCGACGCGCAGGATACTTTCTGGCTCAAGGGGGAGACCCTGCTGCGCACCCATACCTCGCCGGTGCAGATCCGCGGCCTGGCGAAACTCAAGCCGCCTTTGCGCATGATCGCCCCCGGCCGGGTGTTCCGCAACGAGAGCGTGGACGCCTCCCACGAGCACACCTTTTACCAGGTGGAAGGCATGATGGTGGACCGGGAAGTTTCCATCGCCCACCTGATTTATTACATGAAGGCCATGTTGACCGGCCTGTTCCACCGGGAAGTGACCGTGCGGCTGCGCCCCGGGTACTTTCCGTTCGTCGAACCGGGCTTCGAGCTGGACATCCATTGCCTCATCTGCGACGGGGCGGGCTGTCCGGTATGCAAACAGAGCGGCTGGGTGGAACAGATGGGCTGCGGGCTGGTGCACCCCAACGTGCTTCGTATGAGCGGCCTGGACCCCGATGTATGGAACGGCTGGGCCTTCGGCCTCGGCCTGACCCGCCTGGCCATGATGCGCTACGGCATCGACGATATCCGCCTCCTGCAGAGCGGAGATCTCCGGTTCCTGTATCAGTTTTGAGCGAACGCCGCGGCATCCCGGGCAGCGCGCGCTGGTCCGGGACGTTTCCACGGTTGAGCGAGGGTTTCCGAATTGAAATTTTCATACAACTGGCTGTGTGAACTCGTGGAGGGGCTGGACATGGCTCCCTTCGATCTCGAGAAGCTGATCACCATGAAGACGGCCGAGTGCGAGGGCCTGGAGCCCGCCGGTCTGCTGCTGGAGGGCGCCTGCGCAGCCCGCATCGTCTCCGTGGAAGCGATGCCCGGCGGTCACAACGTGAAGGCCGTGGTGGACACCGGCGCCTACGGTACGAAGACGGTGGTGTGCGGCGCCCCCAACTGCCGTCCGGGCACCGTTTCCGCCTACGCCCCGATCGGGAAGAAAGTGATCCAGGGCGTTGAAAGCGACGGCATGCTGGCCAGCGCGGCCGAACTCGGCATCAACGACGACGCCGCCGGCATCATCGAGTTGGACCTGCCCCCGGGCGCGGCCCTGCCCGGATGCCGCCCGGACAGCATCATTGAGATCGACAACAAGTCGATCACGCACCGTCCCGACCTGTGGGGCCACCACGGCATGGCGCGCGAGGTGGCGGCCATCGGGCGGAAGCCGCTCCGCGACCCGGTCGACCTGCGCCTGGTGCCCAAGGGACCGGCAGCAGTGAAGGTCTCCATCGAGGATCTGAACCTTTGCCCCCGTTACTCGGCCCTGGTGTTCGAGAACGTCACCATCCGGCCTTCCCCGCCATGGCTGCAATACCGGCTCACCAGCATCGGCTTGAACCCGATCAACAACATCGTGGACTTCACCAACCTGGTGATGGCCGAACTGGCCCAGCCGACACACGCCTTCGATCGCGATCTGCTGGCCGGAGACACGATCTTCATCCGCCCCGCGCGGGCGGGTGAACGGATCACGGCGCTCAACCAGGAGAGCTATAGCCTCGACCCTTCGAACCTGGTGATCGCGGACGGGAACGGTCCGGTAGCCATCGCCGGGGTGATCGGCGGCCTGGACACCGGCATCACCGGGCGCACCACCTCGATCGTCCTGGAGTGCGCTTGCTTCAATGCGGCCAGCGTGCGGCGCACCTCGGGCCGCCTCAAGCTGCGCACCGACGCCAGCATGCGCTTCGAGAAATCCCAGGATCCCGAGAACACCGTGCGGGCCATCGCCCGCGCCATGGCGCTGCTGCCGGAACTGTCGCCCGGCATCCGGGTCGTGGGCGGCATCGCCGACCAGCACAGGCCCTCCGCGCCTCCAGCCCCTGTCCGGCTGCCGCTGGACTGGATGAACATGAAGCTGGGACGCACGGTGGAACCGGACGAGGTCCAGGACATTCTGGAGAGGCTCTCGTTTGGAGTGAGCCGGCCGGAGCCGCGCGTTTTCTCGGTGACCGTGCCTTCCTGGCGGGCCACCAAGGACGTCAGCGTAAAAGACGATCTGGTGGAGGAGGTGGGGCGCATGGTCGGCTACGACTCGATCGTGCCGGCGCCTCCCGCCGTCCTGGCCTCCATTCCTCCGGTCAACGAGGAGCGGGTCTTCGAGCGCGAGGTGCGCGGCCTGTTTCTCGCTCTGGGATTCACCGAGGTCTACAACTATTCGTTCGTCAGCGAAGCGGCGGCGGCGGCTTTCGGATGGAAGCCGGAAGACCACGTCGGGGTGGCCAACCCCATCGCTTCGGATCAGAACCTGCTGCGGCTGTCGCTGCTGCCCGGTATCCGCAACAACATCCTGGATAACAGCAAGCACTTCGATTCCTTCCGGATTTTTGAGATCGGGCGCGAGATCCGCAAGCAGCCCCAGGGGCTGCCGGAGGAAACGCCGCACCTGGCCGCCGCCGTCTACGCGAAGGACGACGGGCAGGCCGGGCTGTTCGAACTGAAACATGCGGCCGAGTGCCTGCTGGAAGGGATTGAGGTGCGGCAGGCGGCGGCGCTGGGCTACGAGCATCCGGCGCGCGCGGCCGAGATTCTGTACCAGGCTGAAGTGATCGGAAGGCTCGCGGAACTGCATCCCCGGCTGATCGAGCAGGGCCGGGCAGCCGTCCTCGACGTGGATCTGGACCGGTTGCGGGCGCTGCGCCGGCCGCCGGGGAAATACACGCCCTTCCGGCGCTACCCGGGCAGCGCGTTCGATCTTTCCGTCGTGGCGGGCGAGCGGGAGCCGGCAGCCGAACTCCGGAAGAAGCTGGCGGGATTCGCCGGTGACATGCTGGAGTCGATTGAATTCGTCCGCCAGTATGCAGGACCGCCCCTGCCCCCGGGAAACAAGAGTGTCTCCTTCCGGCTGACCGTCGGCTCGTCCCGGCGCACGCTTTCCCTGGAAGAAGTGGGAGCCATCCGCGCGGGGATCATCGAGCGGATGCAGGCTCTGGGCTACGAGTTACGGGTGTGACACCGGCCGGTCTCAGGCGGCCGGCACGGAGGAAGACGCGCGCTTCGCCTCTTCCCGGGCGTTTTGCAGTTGTCCGGCCGGCAGGTCAAAACGAACCCGGAATCCGCCCGCGAGATCCAGCGCCAGTTCGTCCAGCATCAGCCCCCACCGGGCCTCGACAGCCCTGAGCGGGCCGATCCGGCGTCCCGTCAAGCGCCCCCAGCGCCGCGAGAAAAACACCGCCTCCCGCTCGCCCAGGCACAGGATGCCCGCCGCGTTGCCTAAGCCCTTCAGGTCTCCCGTGGCGATCGCAGAAAAGAGCCGGCCGGTCTCGAGTTCGGGAGCATTCTCCCGCAGCCAGCCGCGTTGAGCCTCGTTCAGTTCGGGCCGGCGCGTCTCTCCGAACCAGTTCCGCACCAGCGCACCGGCCGCCGTCCATTCCGTCCGGAGGGCCCGGTAGATTCGGGGCGCCAGCCAGGCGAACAGCGCCAGGAAGACCAGCGCGATGCCCGCCATCACCCAGGGATGCTCCACCAGCATATACAGGCCGCCCGCCACAAAAGCATCTTCCGCGACGCTCATCCCCACGTTGGTGAACGGCTCCGGACTGTGATTCACGGCCAGGCGGGTGGCCGCCTTGGCGGAGTGTCCCGTGAATGCCACGCCTCCGGCCAGCAGTAACAGCAGCAGTTGATAGGCGGGTTCCAGGTGTGAGAAGAGCGAAGACGCGAGCAGCGCGGCGCCGATCGGACGAATGAAGGTGTGAATGGAATCCCAGGCGCTGTCCACCCAGGGAATCTTGTCCGCGACGAATTCCACTGCGCAGGCTACAGCGGAGACCGCCAGGACCCGGGTATCGGCGAGCACGGAGGCATGCTGCCAGGCGGCCGGCAGGGTAACCCAATCGAAGCGGATCAGCAGGCCAAGGGCCAGGACAGTGGCGTACAGCCGGGCTCCGGCCAACATGCCAAGACCCAACGCCGAGGCCAGTGGCATCAAAGTGTCCATGACCCTGAGTGTAGCGCGAAGGGAGACACAAAACCCCCGGGCGGAAACCGCGGGTCCGCCTCTGTCACTCGGCAAATCTCGAAGGTGTTGATCCGCGGCTCAGGCCGCGCGCCGCCTGAACAGGCGGTAGACAATCAGGAGCAGGATGGCGCCGGCAACCGACAGAATCAGCCCAGCGCCTTCACCCGCCTGGTACCAGCCTACGGCTCGACCCAGGAAACCAGCCAGAAGAGAACCGGCGATGCCGAGCAGCATGGTCACGATGATGCCGCCGGGATCCTTGCCGGGCATGAGCAGTTTGGCGATCGCGCCGGCCACCAGGCCGATCAGACACATCCACAGGAAATGCAGCATCTTGAACTCCTTGACAGCGCTTGTTGCCGAGATCGCGCCGGGAATTGAGTATACTCCTTCCGCGGCGGGCCGGCCCGGGT
>JADZAF010000079.1 GCA_020852755.1 Bryobacterales bacterium | reverse complement strand
GCGCGGTCCACGAAATCAGCCGCGGAAACTCCACCCTTTGCGGCGCTCCGCGCTCCGCCTGGAAGCTCACCGTCCACGGGCCTTCGATCCCGATCGACGGCCCCTCGCGCGCCTCCCCGCCTGCCGCCGAAGGCTTCTCCAGCGCGCGCCGGAACACCACGAAAATAGAGCCCAGGGGCGCGAATTCGAGTTCCACCGCCATGCCCTTTTCCGTCCGGCGGTAGTTCGGCGCCGGCCCCATGCGGCCGGTGCGCGGGTCCCACAGTTCCGGCATGCGGTCCTTCACCCGGAACGTCACCAGCGGACGCGACGGCTTGTCCTCCACGTTGCGTACGAAGTAGATCTCGGCCGCGCCGTCCCGCCGGTGAATGAAATCCACGCCCGGCGGAGCCGTCACGTCCGGCCCGATTCCCATCTCCGCGAGCACGCCGCGCAGCGGCCGGCCCCACACCACCCGGCCCCGACCGTGCCGCCTCGCGGTGCGCGCCTTGCCGTCCAGGCCGCCCCACAGCTTCGCGGCAATCGCCCGCACTCGCGCGTCGCTTTGCGGATAGCCCTCCAGCCCCGCCGCCCGCAGCGGCTTCGGCCCCAGCACCGTGCCCCCTTCCCGTACCAGGCGCTCGATCTTCTCCAGCACCGCCGGATGGGCTTCGGCTTCCTCCGGAAGCGCCAGCACCGCGTAACTGGGGCCGCCCGGCAGCACGAAGCGGCCGTCGCGCACCGACAGCCGGTTCAGAATCACGTCCGAGTTGGCGACGTCGTAATCGTACCCCGGCCCCAGCGACGGCTCGTTGCGCTTCGGGCCCACGAACCGGTACCCGCCGTCGCCGTAGTAGTACAGCACGTCGCCCACGAACTGCCCGCGCTGGAGCAGGAACGAAGCCCGCGCCAGGTAGTCGAGGAAGGGCCGGGCCTGGCCCCACCACGTCACGTTGCGGTTGATGTGCGTTCCGGCCAGGTAGACCCAGCCCGGCCGGCCGGCTTCCGGCGGAGCGTGCGTCCAGGTGTGCCACACGAAGTGGTTCCCGCCCTCGCACAGCACGCGGTCGGCGCTGGCCTTCAGATCCTGCGGTCCTTCACGCCACCCCTCGAACGACGAGAACGACTCCATGTGCACCCGCGGCTTGCCGTAAATGTGCCCCGCCGAGGCCGTCTCCTTCACCACCCACATAGAATCCGCCTGCTGCCGGTAGGGCCAGAACTCGCCCTGGATCTCGTCCACCGCGCCGTTGGCCAGCAGGGCGTCCACCGGCACGTTATGCACCGGCGGTCCCGGCCCGCCCGCCTCCGACTTGATGCCCAGCCCCGCCTCGCGCGCGGCTTCGCGCGCCGCCCGGTAGTAGGCGTCGATCAGCACGTCGCTCATGGTCTTCCGGTAATCGAACAGGAAACGCTCGGTGGTCTCCTCCCCTCCCACCCGCGCGCCGAAGACCGCGGGGAGATACGGGGTCATCTCGTAGCCGCGCCGCCGCCGGAACTCCTCCATGAATCCCGGCGACCACACCGGCCCCACCACTTCGTAGCTGGCCAGGTAGAGGTTCCTCAGCCCGCTCCGGGCCGGATCTCCCAGCGTCTCCCGTATGCGCCGGATCACGTAGTCCATGTGCGCCCGGGTGGCCTCCGGGTTGAAGTGATCGGTGGCCCAGCCGTCCGAGTTCGGACTCGGGACTTTCAAGCGCTCCCCGGTGTTCATCACCACGTATCGCTGCACGGTCCACGTGCCGGCCGGAGCGTTCCACCGCAGGCGGCCGCCGGCATCCACGTGCCTGGTGATGTCCACCACTTCGCCGGCGCCCGCCACGTCCAGCGGCGGCGGCCCCGGTGTGGCGAAGATGCCGCCCGGACCCCTCACTTCGCCATCGTGCAGGTTCTCGCGGTTCCATGCTCTGCTGGAGAACGGCACGGTCGAGCGCACTACTTCGGCGCCGTTGCGCCGCGGATCGGTCGCACGCGCCGCGGCCACGTTCCTGCCCTGGAGGTCGAGGAGCGCGAATTCGCCCAGAGTCCAGCGCGGGCTTCCCGTGTCATGAGGGTTCAGCAGGCGCAGGCGCGCGTAGCGGCCGTGCGTGCCCGGCGGCAGGGAGAACCGCCGCGGGCCGGCCTGGCGGGGCAGGGAAGCGCGCACTACTTCCCGGAAGTCCGCCTCGCGGATGCCGCCCGCCGACACCGCCACGCTGAACTCCCGGACCGGCGACATGCCCTCCGTCTCCGCGCCGCCCGGATCGCCGTTGTCCAGCACCGCCTCCCGCAGTGCGTGGTCGCCGGGAGGGTCCAGCCGGAAGATGAATTCGTGGCCCTGCCTGCGCCGCGCGTCGCGCACCGCCGCCACCGCGGCGTCGCGCCGGAACGCGGGCTTCCCGTCCGCGCCCCGCGGCGCCCCCGCCGGAACCGCGGGGAAAGGCAACTGCACGTCGACCGCGCGCCCGCCTTCCAAAACGCTTTCCACCGGGTACAGTCCCATGCTGGCGTGTTCGGGCCGGATCCAGTGGCCGCCCAGGTCCCAGCTGCTCACCACCGAAAAGTCCACCTGGAGTCCCAGCTGCTTCGCCTGCGTCGCCGACTCCCGGAACTGCCGCATCCACTCCGGACTCAAGAAGGCCGGGCCCGCCGGCGGCTGCGCCCGCGGGTCGCCCCGCGCTCCCATGTCGAACAGCAGCACGCCGCCGAAGCCAGCCTCCTTCATGGCCCGCAGCTCTTCCCGCGCCGTCTGCGGGTCGACGTAGCCGTTCAGCCACAACCAGTAGACATGCGGGCGCGCGTCGCTGGGCGGTTGCAGGAAGCCGCGCTCCAGTTCGCTCTGCGCAAAAAGCGCCGCCAGAGCCGCCGCGCACAGAGGCAGCGTCCTCAGGGCCCGCATCGCTCCCCGCTCACGATCACGCTCTCGATTCCCAATGCCTCCGCCACCCGCTGCAGCCATTGGGCCCGGTGGCCCACCCCCAGCGCGAAGTGATGCGTCGGTCCCTCCGCCACCCAGCGCTTCAGGAACGTGCGTATGTCCGGCTGGAAGAACCCGCGCGTGTTCGTGTTGCCGGTTGCCGGGATGGCGCCCCGCACGCTCTGCCCCTCGGCCAGGATGAAGCGGAACTTCCCGTCCGCCTTCACCCCGATGCTCAGCATGGTGATGGGCCCCTCCTTGATCCTGAACTCCACGCTGGCCCCCGCTCCGGGCTTGCCGTGGTATTTCACCAGGCTGCGCAGCGCCGGCTTGCCGTCCGCGATGTTGATGTGGTGCGGCCCGTCGTGGCCCACCAGCACGAAGCCCTCGCGGAAATCCACCGGGTGAAACTCCGCGAAGCTGCCCCCCATGTCCAGCCGGTCCATCAGCAGCATGGCGATGCAGGTCTTCAGGTCCGACTCGCCGCACATCGGGAACCCGGCCGCGGTGAGCAGCGAGTTGCCTACGATCAGGTTGGTCACGATGTTGCGCAGCGGGCTGCCGGCCTCGCCCTCGTAGTAGTACGCCAGCCCGTCCAGTTGATGGTGGTCCACGAATTTGTCCAGCGCCACCGCTACCCGCGCGGCCGTCTCCAGGTGCTCGGGCGTGAGTTTCATCGTCACCGGGTCGGCGCCGGGGTCGGGCGTGTCGAACAGTCCCAGGATCTCGCGCGACTTGCGTTCCACTTCTTCCGGCGCCGCCTCCCGCTCGAAGCGCAGCAGGTCGTCGGCTTCGGTCTGCACGATGTGGCAGCCGAACGCCGCCGTCAGCGCGGCCTGGTCCGTCTGCATGTCCAGCATGTGCTCGATGGGATGACCGAAGTGCCCGATGCGCGCCCGCTTCACGTCGTGCAGCGCCATGGCGGCGTCGCACCAGCCCGCGATCTCCGCTTCGGCCTCCGGATCGTTCTCCAGGGTCCCCAGAATCACCGGCGGAGGCCGCCTGCCCATCCGTATGGCCACTCCGGTGAATTCGGGCACCGAGCAGAAATCGTCGTTGGCCAGTTGCATCCGCGTGGTGGCGCGGGCATAGTCCATGGCCGCCAGCGGCTGCAGAGCCGCCAGCACGATGGGGATGTCCAGGCTGCGCACGATGATCCCGAAGGTCGCCGATGTGGCGTAGGTCACCATGTCGCAGAACACCAGGTCGAGGTCCGCGGCCTTCAGTTGCCCCGCCACCGCGTAGGCGTCCTGGGCCTTGTCCACCATGCCGAAGTTGAATACCTCGGCGCCGCGGGCCGCCACCTTCTTCACCAGGACCTCCAGCTTGTTCTGCAACTCCTCCAGCAGCCCCGGGAACTGCTTCCAATAGACGTGGTAGCCCACGCCGAAGACTCCGATGCGCGCCGCGCGCGGCTTCCTTCTCTCCACTCTCATGCCTCTACTCCCGCTGCCACTTGTTCCACCGCGCGGCGCCGCGAGGCCGCCAGGATCAGCCAGGCCGCCGGATACAGCAGCGCCGAGACGGCGAACACCGGCGTAAAGGAAAACCGGTCCACCACCGGTCCCACCACCAGGCTGGACAGCATGCCCGCGATGCCGCCCGCGGTCCCCGTCAGCCCCACCGACGTGCCCACTTCTTCCGCCGCCACCGTGTCGCCGATCAGCGTGATGAAATTCGCGATCCAGATGCCGTGGGCGAACATCAGCACCGACATCAGCGCGATGGCCGTCCCCGCGCTCCCGGCCAGTGAGGCCAGCCACGACGCGGGCGTCAGCAGCGCGGCCGCCAGCATCAGCGTCATGCGCGCCCGGCGCGGCTTCCAGCCCCGCTTCACCAGCACGTCCGAGACGCGGCCCGCGGCGATGTTGGTCACTCCCAGCGCGAAAAACGGGATCCAGGTGAGGTTCCCGATCTCCGCCAACGAGAGCCCGCGCTCCCGCGCCAGGTATTGCGGGATCCAGAACATGTAGAAGTAGAACACGGGGTCGAAGAAGAAGCGCGCGATCATCAGCCGGCGCACTTCCGGACGCCTGAACAGCGACCGGAAACTCACGCCGGCGCGTTTGCCCGGGGCGGGGCCGGGCGTGGACAGGCCGCGGAACGCCGTCTGCCACGCCGCCAGCCAGAGCAGGCCGAGGACCGCCGTGGCCGCGAACGCGCCCCGCCATCCGAAGGCCGACGCCAGCCAGACGGTTAGCGGAGGCGCCGCCACCGCTCCGAAGGCCGAGCCCCCGTTGGCCAGCCCGACCGCCAGGGCGCGCTTCTCCGGGCGCATCCACTCCACCGCGCCCTTGGTGGCCCCCGGAAAGCAGGCGCCTTCGCCCACCCCCAGCAGGAAGCGCGCCGCTCCCAGGCTCCACGCCCCCGCGGCCAGCGCGTGCGCCCCGCTGGCCAGAGACCATAGCCCGAGCGAGAGCGTCAGTCCGAGCCGGGTGCCCAGAGCGTCCATCAGCCGTCCGCCGAGCGCGAACATCACCGTGTAGCTCAGCACGAAGGCGAACACCACGCGGGAGTACACCGCGTTCGACATGCCGAATTCCGCGGTCAACTGCGGCGCCAGCACGCTGAGCACCTGGCGGTCCAGGAAGCTCAGCGCCGTGGCCGCGAACAGCAGCCCGCACAATACCCACGCCCGGCGCTCCGTCATCGTGTGTATCTTACCCTTAACCCGGGGACGGACGGGACGAATGGGATGTTCGCGCTGCCTGCCGTTTCAGGAGTCGCGGCGCGGCCCCACTCGGCTCTTCAAGCGTCACCGCCTTGTCGGTGGCCTCGTCGCCGCGGCCGCTGGAAAATCCTTCTTCAGCAGACGGCTGACCCCGACCCGCGAGGCGAGTGCGGCAGGAAGTCAGAGCGAATTACTCCGGCTGGAACTGATCACCCTGCGCCGCTCTGTTGTCCGCCCCCGCCTCACTCGTACTTCAATGCCGCCATTGGTTCGACGCGCGACGCGCGTCGAGCGGGCAGGTAGCCGGCCAGGAGTGCTGTCATAGCCAGCACCGTGGTCGCTGCCAGGGTTGTCAGGGCGTCGGTCGGGGTCAAGCCAAACAGCATGGACGAAACCAGCCGCGAAGCCGCCCATGCCGCCGGCAGGCCCACCGCAATGCCCATGGCCGCCAGCCGGAGGGCGCCCGCCAGCACCAGCCACTGCACGTCTCGCTGACGGGCCCCCAGCGCCATTCGAATGCCAATCTCGCCGGTGCGGCGACCTACTGTATATGCCAGCAAGCCATACAAACCAACCGCGGCGAGGAGCAGAGCCAGGAGGCCGAATCCAGTAGCCAGCGTGGCTAGCATCCGCTCCTGGGCCAGGGAGCGCTCGACCTGTTCCGTCAGCGTTTTCACTTGATACTGAACGGGCGCTTGAGGCAGGACTGCGCGAAGTTCGTCTTTTAGCGCTCCAGCCACCTGGGCCAGGGCACCCATGGCGTACACCTCGAACGTGGCATTCCCAATCTCATGCGGGCGCTGGAAGTAGGGCCTGTAGACAGCAGGTGGCGGCGGTTCCCTCAGGTCGTCTGCTATGGCGTCTTTGACGATGCCGACAATTTCCATCTCGGAGTCCACCGCGACGTGCCGGCCGAGAGGATTTCCATGCGGCAGGTACTGGCGCACGAGCTGCTCGTTGACGATTGCCACCGGGGGCGCACCCGGTCCATCCTGTAGCGTGAAGTCTCGGCCAAGCAAGAGCGGTGTGCGCAGCGTCCGGAAATAGCCCGGCGTGACAGCGTTGAACTGGGCAGTTCCCGGCTGTGGTTGTTTGTCAACGGAAACGCGTCCCCCGTGTTTGGCCCCGCTCAATGGCGTGTTCGTGGAGAGGCTCGCTGATTGCACACCCGGCAAATGCTGCAGCCGGTCCAGCAGCTCTCGATAGAGCACCGCAAGGCGGGGACCTTCGAAGCCCGCCCGGCGAGCATCCACGTTCATGAGCAGCACACCTTCGTGACGAAATCCGGCGTCCAGTTGCTGGAGGTTTCGTAGCGTCCTTACGAGGAGCCCCGTGCCGACCAAGAGCACCAGCGAGAGAGCCAACTGAAGGACCACCAGGGCAGGAGCCAGTTTCGTCCGTGAACCGGCACTCGTCCGGGTATCGTCTTTGAGGGCAGGGCCCGGTGCCGCAACGGTGGCGCGAAGTGCGGGAACGAGACCGAAGAGAATGCCGGTCCCCAGAGCGACCGCGCTCGTGAATGCAAGGATATGCCAGTCCGGAGCCAGATCGAAATCGACCATGGCCTCTCGGCGGCCGCTGGACAGCAGGTTGACCAGGAATCGGCCGGCAAGCCATGCGATGGCGACGCCGAAAGCGGCTGCTATCGACGACAGCAGAACGCTCTCGGTTAGCAGTTGACGGATGATCCTCCCTCGGCCGCTGCCTATGGCGAACCGCAGCGCGATTTCCCGTCGCCGCGCCGTGGCCCGCGCCAGCAGGAGATTGGCAACATTTGCGCAGGCGATCAGGAGCACCAGACCTGCAACGCTCATCAGCAGCAACAGGGGTTGGCGGAACTGACCGCGGAGTGGGGACCAGCCCGTGCCGCCGGGACTGACGTCGATCGATGAGGATAGGGGAACTCGACGCCGGTCCGGTTCCATATTCACAGTGACGGCCGCCGAGGCCATTTGGGGCCAGAGGACGTCCAGGCGAGCCTTGAGCTGAGTGCGGGAAAGACCGGGCCGCGGACGAGCCAGAGCGCGCAGCCACTGAGGTTCGGTCTCAAGCAGAGCGGCGCGCTCGGGCATAATGCGCGTCAGGGCGGCAACGGGTAAAGTAATGTCGGCGACGAATCCAACGTTTGCTCCTGAAAAACCTGCCGGACTCACGCCCACAATCGGAACCGGCTGGCCCTCAATCCGGATGATTGTGCCGACGACCTGCGGATCGCGTCCATACCGGCGTTCCCAATAGCCGTAGCTGATCACCGCGGCCGGTGCTGCTCCGCGGCGGTCATCGTCACGAGCCAGCAGGCGACCTAGCACGGGCGTCACGCCGAGCGTTTCGTAATAAGCGCCTGTGACCCAGGCTCCGCCAACGCGCGCGACTGTGTCGGTCGAGCCGACGTTGAAAGTCGCCCAGGTGAAGCCGCACACTCCTGAGAAAACGTCTCGGCGGGAATCCAGCGCGTGAACTACGGGATACGAAAAACTATTGTCTGCACGCCCTGCTTCGACGCGCATGAGTTGGGTCAACTCATGGGGATTCCGAACAGGCAGCATGTTCAGCAGGAGCCTGTCGATCAGCGTGAAGATAGCCGTGTTGGCCCCGATTCCGAGCGCCAGAGACAACACGGCGGTAGCTGTGAAGGCCGGGCTTTTCCGCATGATACGCAGCGCGTAGCGGAGGTCCTGTCCGAGTCGTTCGAGTGATGTCCATCCCCACACGGCGCGTGTGTCCTCCCCGATGAGAGTCGCGTTGCCGAAGGCGCGCTGTGCGGCGTAGCGGGCTTCAACGAATGGCAGGCCCGAATCCCGTTGGTCTTCGGTCTCAAGGTCAAGATGAGCGCGCAACTCGCGGTCGAGATCCTCTTCCCGCTTCCGCCGCCGCCACCTCATCTGCTCTCCTTGGCCGGCCACATCACCCGCGCGATCGCATTAGCCAGTTGCTTCCACTTGGACTCCTCGACAACAAGCCGCCTCTTCCCCTCCGGCGTGAGGCGGTAATACTTGAATTCGCGATTGCGGTCCTTGGCCTTCTCCCACTTGGAGGACACCCAGTGCCTCCGCTCCAGCCGGTGCAGGGCCGGATAGAGCGAGCCGTGCTCGACCTGCAGGACGTCCTCGGTCGTGCGCTGGATGTGCTTCGCGATTTGGTGTCCGTGAGCGGGACCGGACAGCAGAGTTCTCAGAATCAGCATGTCGAGCGTGCCCTGAAGCAGTTCGATCCGGTCGGAGGATTCCTTTGCCATATCGCTGGTAGAGATTCTACCTTCAGTTGTCATCACGAGGGTAGACGCTCAACCATCAGTTTGGTTAGGCCGCCCGGTTGATGGGCGTCTGCCCTCAGACCCTGGCGCCTGCCCTGGAATCAGGAGCACGCCCTGGCCCGATCGGCGGGCGACATGCTCGATCGAGCGTCCGTCCGCAGTCGCCGCGGATGGATGTGCTCCTCACTTTTGCCCGGTTCCTGGAACGTTGTGCTGCAGTCGGAATCCCTATCGGCATTGCGGCGCCAGTGCGCGGGGAGTGCCTCGCCTCGGTTTGCCGGCGCTGAACCCGAGGGGTGCCGGCCCTCGGCATAGTCGCCGGACGGCGCCGGCTCTGCCGCTCCTCGAAGGTCCGCACCTCCACTATCCGGTCGGTGTTGCGGAACAGATCCTGGACGTGCCGCGGCGGGCGAAGACGGCGGTCGAGGCTTACGGGACCTCGGAAACCGAGGTCAGGAGAACCAGCACCGCGTACGGTCCATCGATGACCGTCGAACCCGGCCTGTAGCCCTTTGCCTGAGCCATCCATGAAAATCGAGTCGGAACCTGGCGTCGCCTCACCGTAACGGGCCTTTGCAGGAATTTATCCCCATTGTTTCCGGGACTTGCCCTCCTGGCGGCCGTTCCGCGCCGTTTGCCCGTGCTATGAAAGGGACGGGTATTTCGATGGCAAAATCCTGTGTACGAAGCGCGCCTGCATCCACCGGAACAGCACGCCCGGAGTGAACGGATGCATTTTGGACATACCGGTCACCGGGAAGGTGAGGGCTGCAAAACGAACCCAGGAAGTAATTGAAAACAAGGGAGCGAGGGAAGTACAGAAGAGGATTCCCGTGCGGCCGAAACCCCAACGGGGGTTGAGCGGGGCGGCCGGCCTGCGCCCGGCCTCCGCCCCGCGGAGTTCCGGATCACCCCGGGCGCCGGTTTGACGGCTATACCGTCCGGACGGTACAGTAATTGGGTATGACCTCCTCGGCGCACACTCGCGATCTGATTCTGGACTCGGCCGAAGCCCTGGTCCTGCGGGACGGGGCCGCTTCCCTGACCCTCGAGCGCGTGGCCAGGGAAGCGGGCCTCAGCAAGGGAGGCGTGCTCTACCACTTCGCCTCCAAGGCGCAGATCGTGCAGGGCCTGGTGGAACGCCTGATCCGCCACTTCGAGGCCGATCTCGGCCAGTACCTGCGTAAGACCGACACCCGGCCCGGCCGGCGCACCCGGGCCTTCGTCCGCGCCAGCCTGGAAGGCAGTTGGGACAGAAAAACGGGGGTGCGCTCGCACGGCCTGGAAATCTTCGCGGCCCTGATGGCCGCCCTGGCCACCGCGCCGGAGTCGCTCGTCCCCTTGCAGCAGCGCTACGCGCGGTGGCAGCGCGAAATGGAGCGCGACGGGCTGGAACCGGCCCGCGCCACCGTGGTGCGCCTGGCCTGCGACGGGTTGTGGTTCAGCGAACTGCTGGGCTTCGGGTCGCTCTCCCCCAGGCGGCGGGCGACGGTGGTGCAGGAGATTCTCCGCCTGGCTTCCCAGGACGAGGCGGGTGTTTCCCGAAAGGCGGGCAGGGCATGAGGGACGACTACGGAGTGGTCTTTCCGGCGCCGGAGCAGGCCGCCGAGGCGGCCAGGGCCTCGGCCCGCGACGAGGTGCGCCGTCTCCGCGCGCGCGTCCAGACGAGCCTGGAGGCGGGCGCCGGCGCGCTGCTTCGCATGCAGCGGCCCGAGGGATTCTGGCTGGGCGACCTGACGGCCGACAGCACCCTGGAGTCCGATTACATCCTGCTGCAAATGTGGCTCTACCCGTCCCGGGAGCGGGACTGGAATCCGCCCACCCGGGCGCGCATCGACAAGGCGGCTCGCGAGATCCTCGCCCGGCAGTTGCCCGATGGAGGATGGAACATCTACGAGGGCGGCCCTTCCGAGGTCAACGCCACCGTTCGCGCCTACACCATGCTCAAGATCGTGGGCTACGACCCCGCGCACCCGGCGCTGGCCAGGGCCCGGAACCGCGCGCTGGCCCTCGGCGGGCTGCAGGCCTGCAACAGTTACACCAAGACCAACTTCAGCCTGTTCGGCCTCTTTCCCAGGCAGTACACCCCCAGCGTGCCTCCGGAAATCCTGCTGGTGCCCGGAAATCTCCTCTACGAGATGTCCTCCTGGACCCGCACGATCATCGTGCCCCTCTCCATCGTGCAGGCCGTCGGCACGCCGAAGCCCGTGCCGGGGAACGTTACTGTCGAGGAGTTGTTTGTGCCCCAAAAGCCCCTGACCCTGCCGAAAAGGGATCGCTTCTCCGTGGTGTTCCATCACGCCGACCGGCTGATCAAGATTTGGGAGCGGCGGGGCATCAAGGACGTCCGTAAGACGGCCGTCCGGGAAGCCGAGCACTGGATGCTCGACCGCCTGCACTACAGCGAGGGCCTGGGCGCCATCTACCCGGCCATGATGTACGCCATCATGGCCATGGACGCGTTGGGGTACGAGCGCGACCATCCCGACCTGGTCGAAGCCATCCGCCAGTTCGACCGCCTCATCCTGGAGAGCGAGGACCGGCTCGAATTCCAGCCCTGCTTCTCACCCTTGTGGGACACGGCGATCGCGGCCTTCGCCCTGGGCGAGATGGGTCACCCCGACCGCGAAGCCCTGACCCGCGCGGCCGACTGGATGGTCAGCAAGGAAGTGCGCCGCAAGGGCGATTGGGCGGTGAAGCGGCCCGATCTCACTCCCGGCGGCTGGGCCTTCGAGTTCGCCAACGAGTTTTATCCCGATATCGACGACACCGCCATGGTTCTGCTGGCCCTGCTGCACGCCAGGGCATCCGATCCCGAAAAACAGCGCCATGCCGAGCGGCGGGCCATCAACTGGCTGTTGGGCATGCAGTCCTCCGACGGGGGCTGGGCGGCCTTCGACGCGGACAACAACTGGGAGGTGCTCAACAAGGTGCCCTTCGCCGACCACAACGCCATGCTGGATCCCACCTGTCCCGACATCACCGGCCGGGTGCTCGAATCGCTCTGCCGGCGCGGCTTCACCTCCCACCCGGCGGTGAGGAAAGCGGTGGACTACCTGCTGAGCAGACAGAAAGAAGACGGAAGCTGGTACGGGCGCTGGGGCGTGAATTACGTCTACGGCACCTTCCTGGCCCTGCGCGGATTGCGGGCCGCCGGCGCGGCGGAAGCGCGGCCGGCCATGGCGAAGGCGGCCCAGTGGCTGCGGTCGGTGCAGAACCCGGACGGCGGCTGGGGAGAGAGTTGCGCCGGCTACCAGCGCCACCGCTTCGTCTCCGCTCCGAGTTCCGCCTCCCAGACGGCCTGGGCGCTCCTCGGCCTGGCCGCCGCCGGGGACACGCAGTCGCCGGCGGTGGAAAGAGGCCTCGGCTACCTGCTGGATACCCAGCGGCCCGACGGCACCTGGGACGAGAAGCTGACCACCGGGACCGGCTTCCCCAACGTCTTCTACCTCACCTACCACCTCTACCGCCAGTACTTCCCCCTCCTGGCAATTTCGGTGACAGGCTGCGCAACCCCCCTGCGCTCGGCGGCGGAGGCCGGGTAGTGTCCGGCATCCCGCAAGCCGCTGCTTGCAGTCGTGGCTCGATACCGTGTGCATACCGAGCCGCGAACATCATCCCGAGCCGCTACATCATACCGAGCCGCGAACATCCCGAGCCGCGACCATACCGAGCCGCGACCCATACCGAGCCGCGACCGGAGGGAGCGGTGGCTTCGGCGCGATAGAATAGCAGGTTTATGAAGAGACGCAGTTTCCTGAACTCGGTGCCCCTGGCGGCGGCCTCCACGGCGGTAGGCCAGCCCGCGCGCCCGGCCCCTTCCGGGCGTGTCACCCTGGGCGTGATCGGAACCGGCAACCAGGGTATCGGGGACATGCGCGGTTTCCTGCGCGATCCGCGCGTGCAGGTGCTGGCCGTCTGCGATGTCAACCGCATGAGTGCGGGCTACTGGGACGGGGCGCTGGGCGGCCGCGAGCCGGCGCGCGCCTTCGTCGAGTGGCATTACGCCCGCGAGAAGCGGTCCGGCGCCTACAAGGGCTGCGACGCTTACGAGGATTTCCGCGACCTGCTGGCCCGCAAGGATATCGACGCCGTCCTGATCGCCCTGCCGGATCACTGGCACTCCATCCCAGTCATCCTGGCGGCCCGGGCGGGAAAGGATATCTACGGCGAAAAGCCGCTCTCCCTCACCATCGCCGAGGGGCGCGCCATGGCCGACGCGGTGCGCGACCACAAGCGCATCTTCCAGACCGGCAGCCAGCAGCGCTCCGACGCCCGCTTCCGCAAGGCCTGCGAACTGGTGCGCAACGGGCGGATCGGCAAACTGCACACCGTCTCCTGCGGCCTGCCCGGCGGCACTCCCGACTTCTCGCGCGACGGCCACCGCCGCGCCACGGAGCCCGTGCCCGAGGGCTTCAACTACAACATGTGGCTCGGTCCGGCTCCCGAGGCGCCCTATTGCCCGGCCCGCTGCCACGTCAACTTCCGCTGGATCCTGGACTACTCCGGCGGCCAGCTGACCGACTGGGGCGGGCACCATCCCGACATCGCCCAGTGGGGCATGGGCACCGAACTCACCGGCCCGGTCGAGATCCGCAACGCCCGCGGCAAGTGGGCCGCCGACGGCCTCTACAACACGGCCACCGAATTCACCTTCGAAGCCATCTACGCCAACGGCGTGCGCATGGTGGTTTCCAACCGCTCGCGCGGCGGGGTCACCTTCGAAGGCAGCGATGGCATGGTGTGGGTCAATCGCGGCGCCATCGAGAGCAAGCCTGACCATCTGATCTACACCGACATCGCCGATAACGAGATCCACCTCTACAAGAGCGAGAACCACTTCCGCAACTTCATCGATTGCGTGCTGTCGCGCAAGCAGCCGGTTTCGCCCATCGAGGAGACTCATCGCAGCATCACCATCGCCCACCTCGGCAACATCGCCCTCAAACTGGGCCGCGACCTCAAGTGGGATCCGGCGGCCGAGCGCTTTGTCAATGACGCGGAAGCCGGCCGCATGCTCGCCCGCCCCATGCGCGCTCCCTGGAGCCTGCCGGCGGCTTGATTCACGCCAACCGATGGGGACTCCCGAAGCAGCCGTAGCCATCCTGCGCACCCGCCGGGCCCCGGAATCCGTGCTGCTCATGCGCCGCGCGGAGCGCCAGGGGGACGCCTGGTCGGGGCACTGGTCCTTTCCCGGCGGGCGGTGCGAGCCCGGAGATGCCGATGCCCTGGACACCGCTCTGCGCGAACTCGAGGAGGAATGCGCCGTCCGCCTCGGCCGTGAGTGCCTGGAGAGTGCTCTCCCCCTCACCGTGGCCCGGCGCAAAATAGGGCGGTTCCTGCTCGTGGCGCCCTATGTCTTCCGAATCGAGGCCGAACTGCCCGCCACCCCCGATCCCCGGGAGGCGGCCGAAGCCCTGTGGGTCCCGCTGTCCGTCCTGCTGGACTCACGCCGGCACTACCTGGGCTGTGTGCCCGGGCGCCCGGCCTGCATGCTCTACCCGGTCGTCGATCTGAACGTGGCTCCGCTTTGGGGCTTTACCTATCGCCTCATCACGGAGTGGCTCGGCCTGGTCCCGAGCGGAGCGGCCGGCGAAGAAGCCGGCTTCGAAGCGGCCCGGCGAGTGCTCGATTTCCTGCTCTCCCAAGGCGTGGCCGTGGAGCGGGACTGGGAGAACGTGGAGGAGGCCGGCCGGCCGGTCCGCCGCGTCCTGGTGCGCGGCGACATTCCAGCCGGCGCCGTTCTTGCGCGCTTCTCGGTCCCCGGACCGGAGGTGCCCCGCATCAACCTGCTGGAGGTGCGTCCCGGCTCGGTCCGGATCACCGGGCTCGCTTACGAGGAGTATGTGATCCAGGCTGCCTGAATCCGGCCGGGTCCCGCCTTTGAGATACACTCAGGAAAGAAACGGTGCGCCGGGAGAATGGACTTCGACTATACGCCGGACCAGGTTGATTTGCGCCAGCACGTTCGCGAGTTCGCCGAAGCCGAGATCAAGCCGCATGTGATGGAGTGGGACGAGGCGCAGGCCTTCCCGCTGGACACGGTGCGCCGCCTGGGTCAGCTCGGCTATATGGGTTCGATCTTCCCCGAGGAACTGGGCGGGGCCGGGCTGGGCTACATCGAGTACGCGACCATCATCGAGGAACTGTGCCGCGTGGACGGGTCGGTGGGACTGATCGTGGCCGCTCACACCTCGCTGTGCGCGAACCACATCTACAAAGCCGGCAGCGAGGAGCAGCGCCGCCGCTATGTCCCCCGGCTCGCCAGCGGCGAGTGGATCGGCTGCTGGTCGCTGACCGAGCCGGAAGCGGGGTCGGATGCGGCAGGCACGCGCACCACCGCGCACCGCGACGATTCCGGCTGGGTGCTCAACGGATCGAAGACCTTCACCACCAACGCCCACTACGCCGACGTGTGCGTGGCCATGGTGGTGACCGACCGCACCAGAGCCCAGCACGGCATCTCGGCCTTCATCATCGAGAAAGGCGCGCCCGGCTTCCGGCTGGGTAAGAAGGAGAACAAGCTGGGCATGCGGGCCAGCGCGACCGGAGAGGTGATCTTCGAGGATTGCCGCCTGCCCGCCGGCCAGTTGCTGGGGCAGGAGGGCGAGGGATTCGTGGATAGCCTGCGGATCCTGGACGGCGGGCGCATCTCCATCGCCGCGCTGGCGGTCGGGATGGCCCAGGGCGCTTACGAGGCGGCCCTGCACTATTCGCAGGTGCGCAAACAGTTTGGGCGGCCGATCTCCGAGTTCCAGGCCATCCAGCACAAGCTGGCCGACATGGCGACCTCCATCGAGGCCGCGCGGCTGCTGGTGATGCGCGCCGCCTGGCTGATGGATCACGGCCGCCGCGTGACCCGCGAATCCTCCATGGCCAAGCTGTTCGCGTCCGAAATGGCCGTGCGGGTGGCCGATGAAGCCTTGCAGATCCACGGCGGCTACGGATTCATCAAGGACTACCCGGTGGAAAAATTCTACAGGGACGTGAAGCTGGCCACCATCGGCGAAGGCACCAGCGAGATTCAGCGGCTGGTCATCGCGCGGCAGCTCCTGAAAAACTGATGCAGGACTGGGCCCGGAGAATTCGCGAGGGGGACAGCCGCGCGCTGGCGCGGGCGGCCACCTGGGTCGAGGACGGCGACCCGCGCGCGGCCCGGGTGCTGGACTCCCTCGGCGGCCGGCCGGGCCATTCCCTGGTGATCGGGGTGACGGGGCCGCCGGGGGCGGGGAAGAGCACCCTGGTGGACCGCATGGCCCGGGAGCTGCGGGCTCGCGGCAGGACCCTGGGCATCGTCGCGGTGGATCCCAGCAGCTCGGTCTCGGGAGGCGCCATCCTGGGCGACCGCATACGTATGCAGGCCCATCACTCCGACCCCGGCATCTTTATCCGCTCGATGGCCTCGCGGGGCGCCTCCGGCGGCCTGGCGCGCAAGACCGCCGGGCTGGTGGCGCTGCTGGACGCCTCGGGCAAGGACGTCGTGATCGTTGAAACCGTAGGCGTGGGGCAGGCCGAGATCGAGATCGTCAAGGTGGCCGATGCGGTCGCCGTGGTGCTGGTGCCCGGCATGGGCGACGACGTTCAGGCCATTAAGGCCGGCATCCTCGAGATCGCCGACGTCTTCGTCATCAACAAGGCCGATCACCCCGGCGCGGACCGCCTGGAGGTGGAGATGGAAGCGGCCGGGTGGAGCGCGCCGGTAGTGCGTACGGTCGCCACCGAAGGGACCGGCGTCGACGAGCTGCTGGCGACTCTGGAAAAAGTGCGCCGGACGGCCCGGCCGCGCGGGGAGCCTGAAGGCGGCTGCCGGATCGATCATCTCGGCATCGCCGTCCGTTCGATCGAGGCTGCGCTCCGCTTCTATCGCGACCAGCTCGGTCTGCCGCTCGGCGGCCGGGAAACCGTGGAGCAGGAAAGAGTCCGCGTGGCCATGCTGCCCGCGGGCCAGCCGCGTATCGAATTGCTCGAACCCGCGGAACCGGATTCACCCGTGGGCCGGTTTCTCGAAAAGCGCGGCGAAGGCCTGCACCACGTCGCCTTGACGGTGCCCGACCTGGAGGCGGCGGTGGCGCGCCTGCGGGCCGCCGGGGCGCGCGTCCTGGACGAGCCGCGGCGCGGGGCGGGCGGGCATCGCTACGTGTTTGTCCACCCCAGCTCCACCGGAGGCGTTTTGCTGGAATTGATACAGGAAGGAAACGAGTGACTTTGAACGCAGAGATTGGAATTATCGGCGGCAGCGGGCTGTACACCATGCCCGGTTTCGAGGAAGCGCGCACGGCCGCCATCGAAACGCCCTGGGGCCCGCCTTCCGGCGAGTACGTCCTGGGCAAGCTGTGCGGGCGCCAGGTGGCTTTTCTCTCCCGGCACGGGCGCGGCCACCGGCTGATGCCTTCCGAATTGAATTTCCGCGCCAATATCTATGGCTTCAAGAAACTCGGCGTGGAGCGCATCATTTCGCTCAGCGCGGTGGGCTCCCTCAAGGAGGAGCACAAGCCCCTGGAGTTCGTGATTCCCAACCAGTTCTTCGACCGCACCCGGGGCCGCGCCTCGACCTTCTTCGGCGAGGGCCTGGTGGTACACATCAGCTTCGCCGATCCGGTCTGCCCGCAGCTTGCGGAAGTCGTGCACCGGGCGGCTGCGGAGGCCCGGGTGACGGCCAAGCTGGGCGGCACCTATCTGTGCATGGAAGGGCCGGCGTTCTCCACCAAGGCCGAATCGAACGTGTACCGCAGCTGGGGCATGGACGTGATCGGCATGACCAACCTCCAGGAGGCCAAGCTGGCCCGGGAAGCGGAGATCTGCTACGTCACCGTCGCCATGGTGACCGACTACGACTGCTGGCACGAGGACCACGACGCCGTCACCGTCGAACAGATCGTCTCCAACCTTTTGAAGAACGCGGACAATGCGGCCAGGGTAGTGGCGGCGGCGGTTGCGAAGATGCCCGAAGGGCGCGACTGCAAGTGCGGGTCGGCCCTCTCCCACGCCATCATCACCCAGCGCGACGCGGTGCCGGAATCCACCCGGCGGAAACTCGACTTGCTGATTGGAAAATACTTCGCCTGACACCATCGCCGCCCGGCTGCTCGGGTGCTGCCTGGAACGGCGGGACTGGGCGCCCGAGGATTTACGCGCGCTGACCGGGGAGGGCTCCGCGGCGCTGTTCCGCATCGTGGTGGAGGGACTCGCGGACCGCTTCGAGCCGGCGTTGTGCGACGCCTACGCGCGCCTGTTCAGCGAAGCGGTGGCGCACGTGCTGCCGGAGGCGAACGCCAGCGCGCTCTACGAACGCTACCGCCGGGTGCGCCGGCCGCGCCGCATCCGCACGGAGCCGGACACGGTGTTCGTGCTTTCCCGGATCACTCTGGGGGCCGACGTGGCGGTAACCAGCGTCATGCTGGATGCAGCCCGGCGGCGGTTTCCGAACGCCGCCATCGTGCTCGTAGGGCCGCGCAAGAACTGGGAGCTGTTCGCCGCCGCACCCCGGATCGAGCACCTGGAGGTCGCCTATGCCCGCCACGGCACGCTGGCCGAGCGGCTGGCGCCCTGGGACCAGTTGCGGCGGGCCGTGGATCGCCCCGGGAGTATCGTAATCGACCCCGACTCGCGCCTGACCCAGCTCGGCCTGCTGCCCGTCTGTCCCGAAGAGCGGTACTTCTTTTTCGAAAGCCGCGGCTGGGGCGGCAGCGGCAGCGAGCCGCTCTCCGTGCTGGCGAGCCGCTGGGCACAGGAGACACTGGGCGTGGATGAAGCGCGCGCTTTCCTGGCTCCGGCGGCGCAGCCGCTCTGCTCCGAACGGCCCCTCGTCACCGTCAGCTTCGGCGTCGGCGAGAACCAGGCAAAGCGCATCGCGGACCCCTTCGAGGGGGAACTGCTGCGCTCGCTGGCTGCCCGGAGTTGCATTGTCCTTGTGGATAAAGGCGCGGGCGGGGAAGAGGCTGCCCGGGTGGAGCGGGCCGCGGCGGCCTGCGGCGGACAAGTGCGCACCTGGCTCGGATCTTTCGCGCCTTTCGCCGCCACCATCGCGCGGTCTTCGCTCTACGTGGGTTATGATTCGGCCGGGCAGCACGTGGCCGCGGCCTGCGGGACACCGCTGCTGACCGTCTTCGCGGGGTTCCCGGCCGAGCGCATGTTCCAGCGCTGGCGTCCCAGCGGGCCCGGTCCGGTCCGCGTACTGCGCGTGGACGACCCGGAGCCGTCCCATGTGCTGCGCCAGGCTGTGGAGGCGCTGG
>JADZAF010000078.1 GCA_020852755.1 Bryobacterales bacterium | reverse complement strand
GACGCAAAAGGCGCATGGGATTTCACGCTACGCATTGCGGTTCCTGTTTTTCTGGACGCCAGCGGCCGCAGCAACCCCATGAACCTGACACAGTACCTGCAGGTGACCGCCGCGCAATCCAACCAGGGAAGCGCCGCCATCGACGCCTGGGATACGGCGCGGCTACGGGTGGTGCTGGAGGAGGGGTACTCGCTCGGCTCGGAGTCCGGTCTGCTGTTGACGGCGGCGGGCACCCCGGTGCCGGAACCTGCCAGTGCCGGCCTGTTCGCACTCGGCGCGGTCCTGCTGCTGGGCGGACACCGTTTTCGGCGCGCCCGGCAGTCCTGGACGCGCACGTAGCCAAGTGCCGGGAGCGTTCTTATGGCATTCAGCGTCCAACGGGTGGGCCAGTTCCTCGGAGCACGCGCCGACCGCATTGCCGTAGGGCACTATCCCGCCGGCGAGCCGCAGGTGATCACGCTGGTCTGGAATGGGAGCCAGGTCAAGCACACCCAGTGGTTCCTGCTGCCGGACGGAGATCTCTTTCCCACCGAATTGCACTCGCAGGCCGGAGGGCCGGAACTGGCGGTGGCCGCCTTTTCGGAGTTGCGATTGGTTTCCGTGCACCGCTCCGGTCCGGCGGGGGCATTGAAATTCGAAGCGTGGAAGACCGGGGGCAGCTTCGAGTTGAGCGATGACGCGCCGGGACCCGCCGACCGCGATCCGGAGATCGTGACGTTTGGCGCGGACCCGGGCATTCTCCCATTTCGGCTTCACGCCGGGATCAAGGCCGTGGCGGCTGCGTCGAAAACTACCGCACCCTTAGCCGCGGCCACGGGGAGTCCCGGGACGCAGCCGCCGGAAACCTCGCTGCCGGCGGGGAACAAAGCCGTCAAGCAGACCTTCACGCCGGGAAAACTCGCTGCGACGCTGGCAGCCAAAGTGGGATACGCCCTCGTGGTCTCGCGCACGCCGGCCAACCGTCTCCGGGTGTCGGTATGGGGCTTCGACAACGGAGGCGACGTCAAAGTCCTGGCGGGGAAGTACGTGGAGGCGGACGGCGGACCGGCAACCGCCGTGTCGGTCGCCAAAGTGAAGGAGCATTGGGGACAGGGCCCGCGCCTCGAGGGCGTGGAGGTGGTGACGGCCGCCCGCGGAGAGAACCAGGTTCTCAGACTGCAGCGGTGGCGGGTGAATGTCGGTGACCAGGACACGCCGGTGTCGATTCAGCTTCTGAGTGAACACACCGCCGCGGAGACCATCACGCAAGTCTCGGCCGTTCCGGTGGTTGCGCTGAACGGAACGCAGGCTGCGACCGCGGTCAGGCTCGCCGATGGCGCGTTGAAGGTCATCGGCTGGAGGATGAACGCGGACGGAAGCATGTCGCGCTGGGCGGAGGCCACGGGCGGGACCATCACTTCCGTCAGCGCAGCGGCCGTGCGAGGCCGCACCATCGTGACCGCGTTGCGGGAAGCCGATGGCCGCCTGAAGACCAGCTACTGGCGCTTTCCGGCTGATATCTCCGGCACGCTGGAGCACCGCGGCGACGCCGTGGAGGGTCCCGTCAGCTTCGAAGTGCAGTGTGCGCACGTTCCCGCCGAAGGCACGGACCTGGGCGATACCGTGGTGGCCACGCAGAGCGAAAGCGGCAAGCTGCAATTGTTCCGGTACCAGGTCACGGATACGTAGGAGGAAATCCGTCCGCCGGATCGCCGCGACCGAGAGACTGCAACGGCTTGGGCTGGAGTTTTAAGGAAGGGAAGTTTGGAGCAGGGTTGGTTGCGGGGGGTGGATTTGAACCACCGACCTTTGGGTTATGAGCCCAACGAGCTACCAGACTGCTCCACCCCGCATTCCTATGGTACTCTACCGGGGTTGCAAGGTCAACAAGATACTGGGATCCGTTGTCGGCGTGTGGCGGTAGGCGCTGCCATTTGCGTTCTTGCGGCCAACCTGGTCTTCCTCGCCCGGGTGGCCTGGGCCTACGCCGTCGCCTGGCCGGGCGCCCTGGAGAGCATCTCCCGCGCGGCCGCCATCCTGCCCTACACGGCCGATTCCTACGCTCCCGATCTCAGCTTGCAGGCCGGCCACCTGCTGGACAGCCAGGGCCGCATCGCCGAGGGTCTGCGCTTCTACCGCCAGTCGCTTTCGCGCGACCCCTACAATAACCCCATCTGGCTGCTGGCCGCCCTGGCCGAGGAACGGCTCGGCAATGCGCCCGCGGCCGAGGAGGCCTACCGGAACGCCTTCCGTTCCGAGCCGAACCGGGCTGAAACCCGTTGGATGTTCGCGAATTTCCTGCTGCGCCAGGGACGCCGGGAAGACGCCCTGGCCGCGTTCCGCCAGGTGCTGGAGCGCGGGCGCGCCTACGACGAGGCGGTCTTCGACACCGTGCGGCATATCGCCGGCCTCCGGCAGATCGAGGAGACCGTGATCCCGTTCGCATCCGAAGCCGGCATCAGCTACTTCCGGTTCACCCTCCGCCTCGCTGACCGGGAAGCGCCCGCTCGAGCCTGGAGCCGTCTGGCCGGGCGCTACCATCTGCTCGGCGCCGCCGACGTCACGGGCCTGTGCGGCTCCCTGGCGGCCGCCGGACGTTTCCACCAGGCGCGGGCAGCCTGGCGGGAGTGGGCCGAAGCGCGCGGCGCGCATCCCTCCGGCCTTTTGCAGAACGGAGGCTTCGAGGCAGAGCCGCTGGGCGGACCTTACGACTGGCGATTTCACCCGGCCGAAGGCCTGGAGGTCTTTCGCGATGTTGCGGTCTCATTCACACCCCCGGCCAGCGCGCACCTCGCATTCCGCAACAACTCCGGCGCAGGGCATGCGGCCCTGGAGCAGTGGCTGCACCTCGAGCCCGGCAGGAAATACCGCCTGTCCTTCGCCTGGCGCAGCCGGAATCTGGATACACGCCTTGCGCCCGCTATCGAACTGTGGGAGGGAACGGCCTCGGCCATGGCCGGGCGCGTGGAAACCGGGCCCGGAACTTCACACTGGCGCCGCGAAAGCCTTCTCTTCACCGCTGCCGCGCCGCTGATCCGCCTTCTCCTGGTAACCCGGGGCGGCGCGGCCGGCGATTTCTACGTCGATGATTTCCAGCTCCAGCCGGAGTGAATTCACGCCCCGCGCCGGATCAGGTCCAGCACGGCCTTCTCGCCGGCGCTCAGCTCTCCGCCTTCCGCGCCGTTCCTGTCCGCTTCCGGCGCGTTGACCGGGCCCTGGTTGACATAGGCTTCAATGACCGCGGGGTGGACGTAGTAGTTGCGGCAGGTAGCCGGGCGGTTGCCCAGGCGCGCGGCCACCCGCTTCATGGCGGCCGCCACGTTCTTCTTTGCCCGGGCCGGCGAACCGCTGGGGCCGCTCTCCCGGAGGGCCAGGGCGGCGGAGACCGTGCCCGCCCAGGTTCGAAAATCCTTGGCGGTGAAGTCCCGGCCGGTGATCTCGCGGAGATAGCTGTTGACGTCGGATGAACTGATGGTGCATCGCCGGCCATCCCCGTCGATATACTGGAACAACTCGTAGCCCGGCAGGTCCCGGCATCGCTTCACGATGCGGGCCAGGCGGGGATCGTTCAGCTCCAGTTGATGCACCAGGCCGCTCTTGCCGAGAAACTCGAAGCGCAGCGTGCCGCCGTCCACCTCCACGTGACGGTCGCGCAGGGTCGTGAGCCCGTACGAGTTGTTGTTGCGCGCGTACTCGTGGTTGCCGACCCGGGCGAAAGTGGTCTCCAGCAGGTGGACCACGGTGGCCAGCACTTTGTTCCGGGGCAGTCCGGCGAGCGCCAGGTCCTCCTGGACCCGCTGCCGGATCAGCGGCAGGGCGGAGGCGAACTCGGCCAGGCGGCCGAACTTGGTCTGGTTGCGGAACTGGCGGTAGTCGGGATGATAGCGGTACTGCTTGCGCCCTTTGGCGTCGCGCCCGGCCGCCTGCAGATGCCCGTCCGCCGAAGCGCAGATCCAGACATCCTTCCATGCCGGGGGAATGGCCAGTTTCCGGATGCGTTCCAGCGCCTCGCGGCCGCGGACCGGCCGCCCGTCCGGTCCCACATAGGCGAAGCCTCGCCCCCGGCGGCGGCGCCGGATACCCGGTTCGCAATCGGTCACGTACCGTAAACCCAGGACCTTGGCGGACTTTACCGGGTCGCAGGCCAGTTCGGCCAGGCGTTTGGGCGTCGCCAGAGCGGTTGCCATCCAGGCTAGCCGAAGCTGCACGTAGGCAGCCAGCCCGGATTGTGCCCGTCCAGCCGGGCGAAACGGGAAAATTTACCCGATTGCCTCGAAGACAGGCTTTAGGGCCGGATAGAGAGCCCGGTACGTCCGGTAGCCCTTGCGGTAGGTTTCCGCCTCCTCCGGGCGTGG
>JADZAF010000077.1 GCA_020852755.1 Bryobacterales bacterium | reverse complement strand
TACTCCGACGTGGGCGACACCAAGGCGTCCATCGAGATGCTGCGCAGGGTGAACGACCGGAATCCGAGCGCCCGCACCCTCATGGCCCTGGCCGGAGCCTACGAGCAGATGCGCGACTATGCCAATGCGGCGCAGACCCTGAACCGCGCTCTGCAGTTCAGCCCGGACAACGTCGAATTGAAACGGGCTCTGGCCCAGAACCTTCTTTATTCCGACCAGTTGGACCAGGCGCTCAAGCTCTACGAGGAAGTGGCCCAGGCCGAGCCCAAGGACCCCCAGACCCACTTGCGCATCGCCGAGATCTACCGGCAAAAGCGCGACTTCCCCAAGGCCCGGGGTGCGTTGGACAAGGCCAAGGCGATGGACCCGGATGGCCTGGAAGTGCGCTACACCGAAACCAACCTGCTGGAGTCCGAGGGCAAGGTCGATGAGGCGGTCGCCACGTTGAAGGGCATGCTGGACCAGACCGCCAAGAAGTCCTACTCGATGTCGGAGAAAAGCAGCCGCGCGATGCTGCTGGAGCGGCTGGGATACCTGTACCGCGCCGCCGGTCAGCACGACGCCGCCGTCGAGACCTTCCGCCAGCTCGCTCAGCTGGATCCGGATTCCGGGGCACGCGCCGCGGTGCATGTGATCGACACCTACCGGATGGCCAAGAATGCTCCCCGGGCGCGTCAGGAGGCCGAGGCGGCCCGCAAGAAATATCCGGAAGACCGCGCCGTCAAGATGGCCTATGCCTCGGCGCTGGCGGACATGGGCAGCGTGGACGAAGCGGTAGCGGAGCTGCGCCCCCTGCTGAACGGCCAGCGCGACCGCGAATTGTACCTCGCCATGGCCCAGCTCTACGAGAAGGGCAAACGCTTCTCGGAGATGGCCAAGGTGCTGGACGCGGCCGAGAAACTCAGTGAATCCAACCCGGATAAAGAGGCGGTCTACTTCATGCGCGGCGCGATGTACGAGCGCATGAAGAAGTTCGATGCGGCCGAAGGCGAATTCCGGAAAGTGCTGGCGATCAATCCCAAGAGCGCGGGAGCCTTGAACTACCTGGGCTACATGCTGGCCGACCGTAATGTGCGGCTGGAAGAGGCGCACGACCTGATCCGCCAGGCGGTCGAACTGGAGCCCCAGAACGGCGCCTACCTGGACAGCCTGGGGTGGGTCTACTACCGGCTGAACCGCCTGGAGGATGCCGAGACCCAGTTGCGCCTGGCCCTGGAGCGCATCAGCGGCGATCCTACCGTGCACGACCACCTGGGCGACGTTTACTTCAAGCAGGGCAAGCTCAAAGAGGCCATCGGGCAGTGGCAGAACTCACTCAAGGAGTGGGAAGCCAGCCCGCAGTCCGACCAGGATCCGGCCGAAATAGCCAAGATCGGCAAGAAGCTGGAGAGCGCCCGGGTGCGCCTGGCCAGGGAACAATCGGCCATGTCCGCGCCGAAGCGGTAAGCCGCGGCGCCGCCGCTTCCACGCGTCACTGCCGGCTGCGCTCCATTTCCGCGAACTTCCGCTGCCTGCGCCCCTGGAGCAAGGTACTCCTCGACTGCCTGGGCCGGCAGTATCACACGCGAGTGGTTTTTCCGGCTACTCCGGCGGCGCTCGCAACACCGTGAAGGTCCGGCATGAGGGCCAGTACATGCGCCTGTCGCGCAGGTTCGTCCGGGCAGGCCGGAGCGTGGCGCAGGGCCGCCGGATCGAAGCGGTTGGAGCGGCCAGGCGCCCTCGCCGCCTGCCCTGGGGGCAGCGCCCCGGGCGGATTGGTTCCCGCATCAAAATCGCCGGGATATAATGTAAGCCTCACATTGAACTTCAGCACCTTCGATCGAGAGTACGTACGCCGCCTTACTGAGGGGGATCCTCTGATCTCCGATCATTTTTCCGCCTATTTCGGGGAGCTTCTCGATATGAAGCTGCGCTCGCGTCTGCGACGCGCCCACCTGCTGGAGGACATCAAGCAGGAGACGCTCCTGCGCGTGATCAAGGCCCTGCGGCGCGGTTCGGGTGTGGAGTACCCGGAGCGATTCGGAGCTTACGTGAGCGCGGTCTGCAACAATGTGTTGCTGGAGTTTCTGAGAAACGAGGGCCGCCACGACCATCTGGAATCGGAAGACGGCCCCGAAGACCACTCCGTGGACCTGGACGCCCCGCTGATCAGTTCCGACCGCAAGAAGCGGGTGGAGGCGGTCCTGTCCGAATTGCCCGAGAAGGATCGTGAGATTTTGCGCATGCTGTTCCTGGAGGAGCAGCCTCGTGAAGCCATCTGCCGGCGCTTCGAGGTGGACGGCGAATACCTGCGGGTGCTGGTGCACCGCGCCAAGTGGCGGTTTCGCAACGTTTACGCCAAGCGTTTCGGGGCCGCCGGACCCGGGGTGGACTAATGGCCAGTGAAACGCGCCGCACAGTTGCGTCACTAGTGATCAGAGCGATGTGATGGACCACGACACAGCCATCCGGCTCCGGACATCGGAGCGCTACCTCCTCGGTGAGCTTTCGCCCGGGGAGAGAGACGAATTCGAGGAGCACTACTTCGAATGCCCCGAATGCGCGGACGATGTCCGGCAGGGAGCGATGCTCCGGGCCAACGCGCGCGCCGTCTTCCAGGAAACCGGAGCCTGGCCGAAGCCGGCGCCGGAGCCGCGCGCTTCCCGGCTCGATCTGTTCCGCCGCCGGCCCGTCTTCGCCGCCTCAGCCTTACTCAACCTGGCCCTGCTGGTCCTGGCCGTTGTGCTGGTGGTGCGGCCGGGCGGCCTCACTCGCGCCCAGTTCTATGCTTCTTATTTCGTGCCCGCGCCTGCCCGCAGCGGCGGACAAGTGCGAGAGATCCCGCGCGGGGCACGAATGGTGGGCCTGTTTTTCGACCTGACCGAAGACGAATTGCGCTTCCCCGCCTTCAGCTACCGCCTTCTCGGCCCTGCCGGCGAAGTGCGCGCTTCGGAGACCTTGCCGGCCCCCCCAAACCGTGAGTTTCAACTCTACCTGGCGGTGCCCGTGGCGGGCCTGAAGCCCGGCACGTATCAGTTCGTCTTCAGCGGCGTCGACGGCAGCGCCCAAAGCGAAATCCGGAAACTGCAACTGCAGATGCCGGACTAACGGCGAGGAACCTGTATGAACTCCGACGAAAAGAAGCTCGATCCATCCCAGGATACGACTACCGAGAGCACGGATCTGACCGCAACCGGGGCGGCTGCGGCGATGGCAATTCCGGTGGTGGAGGCCGCAGCCGCGGAACAGGGCGGCGGCTCCTCCGGAGGCGGGGGCGCCGCGTTACAGGCGGCCAGCCTGAAGGCCGAAGAGGGCGGCGGTTCCTCCGGAGGCGGAGGCTAGCACCAGCCCGTCCCGTCCCGACACCTTGCGGAGTGGGAACCGGCCGCATCCCCGTCCTCGTCCTGGTGCTTCTGACCGCCTGCTGCGGGCGGCGGGAGCCTCCGGATGCTCTCTACCTGCGCGCCGAGAGGACGCATCGCCAGGGCCGTCTGGCGGAAGCCTTGCAGCTTGCTCGAAACGGTTTCAAGAGCTGGGAGAAGCAGCCGGGCTCGGAGTGGCACTGGAAGTTCCGGCTGCTGACCGCCGAGATCCTGATGGACAGCGGCGCCGCGCCTCAGGCTCAGTTGCTGCTGGAAGGCGAGGGAGATCCGCCCTCTCCCCTTCTGCAAGCCCGGCGGCGGCTGGCCGAGGCCTACGCCCTAAGACGCCTGTTTCCCGGTAGTAGCCGGCGCTCTGCGGACCTTCTCGACCAGGCCGCCTCCCTGGCCTCCGCCTCACCGGCCCTGATGACGCGCGTTGAACTGGAGCGCGCCCTTACCTCAGCCGATCTGCCCGGCGCGCTCGCCCACCTGGGTCGCGCGTCAGCCTGGCTTAGGAGCACGGGCGACGAATTCCTCACCGCCTGGCTGTTCCTCGACCAGGCCTTTCACCGCTTCCGGCACTCGCGCTTCGATGAAGCCCTGCCCTGGCTGGAGAAAGCCCGCGCCCTGTCCGAGCGGAACGGCTTCAGCCTGTTGCTGGGCCGGGCCCTGGGCAACCTGGGGTGGTGCTACTACAACCTGGGCGATTCGCCCCGGGCGCTCGGCTTTCTCTCCCGGGCCGAATCCCTGGCCGCGCGCATCGGTGACAACGATACCCGCTATCGCTGGATCAACAACATCGGCAACGTTTACCTGCGCGATGGGGACCTGGAGCGGGCCTCACGCCACTACCAGGAGGCGGCCGACCTGGCGGGCAGGATGGGAAATCAGGGCTGGCGCGCGCGCATGCTGAGCAACCTGGCGGAAGTCTATGAGAACCGCGGCGATCTGGATGCCGCCGAGCGCCACAACTGGCAGGCCATCGAGATCAAGCACCGCCTCAACGACAAGCGCGCCCTGGTGCACTCGGAGTGGAATGCGGCCCGGATCCTGCTCGCGCGGGGGCGCCTGGCCGAAGCCGAAGCGGCTTTCGGCGATACCATCCGCGCCGCCCGTGAAGCCGGGGAGCCGGCGGTGGTATGGAAGGCGCATGCCGACCTGGCGCGGCTCTGCGCGCGAACCGGACGCCCGGGCGCCGCCGAAGCCGAGTTCCGCCGGGCCATCGAAACCATCGACGGCGAGTGGGACCGCATCTACCGCGCGGAGTTCAAGATCACCTTCCTGGCCAACCTGATCCGGTTCCATCAGGACTACGTGGACTTCCTGATGGAGCAGGGCCGGGCGGCGGACGCTCTGGACGTAGTGGCTTCCTGCCGGGCCCGGGTTCTCTCGCGGAAGCTCGGCATCGCCTATACCTCGGCCCGGCCGGTCGAGGCCTTCGTGCGGGCCTCGAACGCGGTCGTGCTGGCCTACTGGCTGGCGCCGCGGCGCTCCTTTCTCTGGGTCATCCGGCGTGGCGGTGTCCGGCATTTCGTCCTGCCGCCCGGCGCCGAACTGGAGAGGATGGCCCGGGACTACAGCGCTGCGCTTCGCAATGGCTACGACCCGCTCGAGCAGGACAACCCGGCCGGCGCCCGGCTTTACGAATGGCTGCTCAAACCGGCCCGCCCGCTCATCCCGAACGGCGCTCCGGTCGTGGTGGTCCCGGACGGGCGGCTCAACGAGCTGAACTTCGAGACGCTGGTGGTGGACGGGCCCTCCCGGCGCTACTGGCTGGAGGAAGCGGCTGTCTCCATCGCGCCGTCCCCGGGAGCCCTGGCCATCCTGCCGAAAGCGCATCCGGCGCGCAGCCTGCTGCTCATCGGGGCTCCGGCGCCTGCTGACCCCGCCTATCCCCCCTTGCCGCACAGTGCCGATGAAGTGGAACGGATTGCCAAGGCGTTTCCAGGGGCGGAAAGCGCGGTCTATTCCGGACCCGCCGCCTCGCCCCAGGTCTTCCAGCGGGCGCAGCCCGGGCGCTTCGCGCTGGTGCATTTCGCCGCCCACGCGGCGGCCAACGCGGAGAGTCCGCTCGATTCCGCCATCATCCTATCGTCACGCGATGGCGAGTACAAGCTTTACGCCAAAGACGTAGCGGAAGTGCCCATACGAGCCGAACTGGTGACTCTTTCGGCCTGCCGCAGCGCGGGCTCGCGCACCTATTCGGGCGAGGGGCTGCTGGGACTTACCTGGGCTTTCCTTACCGCCGGAGCGGAGAACGTGATCGCCGGGCTGTGGGACGTGGACGATGCCGCCGCGGCGGCCCTGATGAGCCGCTTGTACGAGGGGCTGGCCGCCGGACAGCCGCCCTCCCGGTCGCTGCGCGCGGCCAAGCTCGAACTGTTGCATTCGCGCCGTTTCCGGCGGCCCTACTACTGGGGCGCGTTTCAACTCTTCACCCGCGCCATGCGGCCGTGAAGCCGCGCCGCTCCGTATAATTGAAGGAAGGTGGGCAAGTTCTTCGTTCACAATTTCGGTTGCCGCGCCTCCCAGGCCGATGGCGCCGCGCTGGAAACACTGCTGGCCGCCAAGGGATTTCAGGGAACCGCGCAACGCTCCGAGGCGGATCTCGTGATCCTCAATACCTGCACGGTGACTGCCGCGGCCGACGAGGATGTCCGCCACATGGTGCGCCGCTTGCGCCGCGAGAACCCGGCAGTCCGCATCGCGGTGACCGGATGCTACGCCCAGCGGGCGCCCGGAGAGGTGGCCGCCCTGCCCGGCGTCGACTGGGTGGTGGGCAACTCCCATAAGCACGAGATCGCGAACCTGATCGTAGCCGCTCCGTACCACGGGCAGATCCTGGTCGGCGATATCTTCGCCCAGCAGGAGTTCCTTTCAGCTCCTGTTGAGGACGCGGCCGGCGACCGCACCCGGCCCAACCTGAAGATCCAGGACGGCTGCAACAATCGCTGCTCGTTCTGCATTATTCCTTTCGTGCGCGGCCGCAGCCGCAGCGCCCCGGCCGAACAGGTAGTGGAGCAGGTGCGCAACCTGAGCCGCCGGTACCGCGAGGTGGTGCTGAGCGGGATCAACCTGGGACGCTGGGGGCGCGAGCCGGGAGGTTCCATGCGCCTGGCGGGCCTGGTTCGCAAGCTGCTGGCCGAGACCGAAGTGGAGCGGCTCAGGCTCAGCTCCGTGGAGCCGATGGACTGGTCCGACGAGCTGCTGGAACTGATGGCCTCGTCGCCCAGGATCGCGCGGCACGTTCACGCTCCCCTGCAAACCGGGTCGGACCGCGTGCTGCGCCGCATGCATCGCAAGTACCGGCCGAGGCACTACGCGGACCGCATCGAGAAGGCCCGCAAGCTCATGCCGGACGCGGCCATCGGCGCGGATGTGATGGCCGGTTTCCCGGGTGAGACGGACGAGGAGTTCGAAGAGAACCGTCAGTTTATCGAGCGTTTGCCGTTCACTTACCTGCACGTGTTCACTTACTCGGCCCGCCCCGGCACGCCGGCGGCCGGCGCTCCCGGCCAGGTGCCCATGAGGGTCAGGAAGGACCGCAGCCGCGTGCTTCGCGAACTGGCGGCCGGCAAGAACCTCGACTTTCGCCGGAGCATGATCGGCCGCGGTCTTTCGGCGGTTACTTTGAACGAACCGCGCGTGGCCCTCAGCGGCAACTACCTGCGCGTATACCTCTCCAGCGACAGGGAGCCGAACCGTATCGTGGATGTGCGCGTCGGCGCTCTGGCGGAAGACGGTCTCCGGGAGCAAAGCGGCGCGGTGTTTCCCG
>JADZAF010000076.1 GCA_020852755.1 Bryobacterales bacterium | reverse complement strand
CAAGCGACGACGCCAGGTGGTCGAGATCCGCGGTCCATGCGGGAAGCAGTTCGTTGTTGAGGCGCAACAGACCGGCCAGACGGCCGGCGCCGGCCTGCTCAGTGACATCGTCTCCAGCGGCGTTCAGGATGCGCGCCTGGCCGGAGGAAAAGTCGGCCGTGATTTCGTACTGCCGGTCGCCGATCACCAGGGGCGTCTGGCCGCCCAGCAGCACCATCAGGGTTCCGTCGTCCTGGCGCAGCGCGTGGACGTCCACGATCCCGGAGAGCTCTTCGAGCGTCGTGTGGACGGCCGCCTCCAGGGCAGGGTCCCGGCTGGCAGTCCATTCCTGGCCCAGCCGGACACTGTACTCGCGAAGCTGCGCGGCCAGGCGGTTCACCTTGCCGGCCGCCGCGGCCGTTTCGCGGGCCGCATCGGCCGCGGCGTGTCCGAGGCCGGCAGCCGTTTCCCGGAAGCTGCGGGCCACCTGTCCGGCCGCCTCGATCACGTTGCCCCGGGCCACGGCGTCGTTCGGGGCGACGCTGAGGGCGGAGAAGCTCTGGAACAGGCGGCTGAGGGCGAGCGGGATGCCGGCCTCACCGGAAACGTCGAAGACGGCCTCGAGGCGGGATAGCGAGGCCGCTGTCTGGTCGAAGCGGCCCCACTCCCCCTGGCGCCGGCGCACGAGTTGCTCGAGGTACTCGTCGCGGGCGCTCAACCTCTCACCGGAGGAGACGCCGCCGGGCAGGCCCTGCTCGGGCAGGAACGGCTCGGCTTCCAAGCTGATGACCTGACGGGCGTAGCCGGGGGTGGAGACGTTGCTGACGTTGTTCTGCACGGTGGCCAAGGCCCGCTCGAAGGCCAGCAGCGCGTTGGTAGAACTCTGGAGTGAGCCGAGAATCGACATGAGGCTTCCTTACCCTTTCACCGCCCAGCGCCCCGATACGGGCAGAACAGCCGGTTCGCCCTGGGAGGAATAGCCGCCCAGCATGGCGCGCAGCACGCGGTTCCAGCCGGTGCGGAACTCGAAGGCCTGAGCGAGCAAGCGATCTGCCCGGGACAAATCGGCCCGCAGTTCGGCCAGCTCGGCGCGCAAGGCGGCGGGACTCTCCAGGCCGGGCCCGTGCAAGCGGGCCTGGAGCTCAGCCACGAGCTCGACCGCGGTCTCGAGGTGCGAGGCGCACTGTTCCACGGCTTCCGGGGTCGGGCTGCCCAGCAGTTCCACCACCCGCTGGATGCCTCCCCGCACCTGGCGCACCAGTTCCATGCGGCCGGCGGACAGCGCAATCATCGGCTACCCCAACCCGCCGGCCAGCGACTCCTCGATGAGGCCGCGGCTGATGGAATCCGCCGGCGGCCGGTAGCGTCCGGCGGATACCTCCAGGGCGAGGCGTTCGAGGCGCGCCAAACGGGCGGGGGAATCGGCCCGGAGAACCTCGGACAGGCGCCCGGCGAGACCGCTCAGACGGACCTCGTCCCCAGAGAGCGGGAGACGCTCGGCCGCGCCGGAACCCGGACCGCGGCCGGGCGCGTCGGGCCGCTGGGAACCGGCCAGTCCCGCGCTGCCAAGAGGGTTGCCGTCAGTGATCTTCATGGGCGGAATTCCATTACTCCAGGGTTCTTATCGGCTGGAGACGGGCAGAACATTAGAGAGCCTGCCCGGCCGGAAGCCGAACCGCGGCTGCAAGTGTTTGCCGCGCCCGGAACCCGAAGGGCTGCGAGGAAGGGCAGTCCGTATTCGCCTTTTCGGATAAGCCGGTCTGCTACAATGCCGGGGTCCCCCGACGATGCCCCTCAAAGGAGTCCGCGACTCCCTGCTGAGCGGCGGGGCCGAGAAGGACCCTGCATTCCGCAAGGAGATTCAGGCGCTGGCGATTCGCGGCCTGAAGATTGCGGGAGCGGTCGAGATCGGCACCGCCCTGTTCTTTCTGACGGCCCGGACGCTGGTGCGGATCTTCTGGCAGAGCGGCCCTCCCGTCCAGAGGATCAGCTACGCCCAGACGGTGGGCATGCTGGTGCTGGGCGGGCTGACCCTGCTGGCGGCGCGGTTCGGGTGGGCGCAGCGCCGCCCGCGCCTGGCTGGCGCGATCTCGGGCTGGCTGATGGCGGCCCTGTTGATCTGGAGCTGGCTGCTGTTGGTCCCCACCTTCCCCGGAGCCCTGCATTACATCCCGGCCGGAATCACGGTGGTGCTGCTGGTGGCAGTGGCGGCCTTGCCGCTGCGGCCCGGCCACACCTTCGCGCTGGGCATTTCCATTGAGGGGTTCGCCCTGGGATCCTGGCTGGCGGCCGTACGGCTGGGCCTGATCGAATACGGGCAGTTCGACGCGGTGGTTCATCTCTATGACCTGATGGTGATCCTTCTGTGCACCTTCCTGACCGCGCTGATGCACGCCGAACGGCGTTCGGAACACGATGCGCACCGGAAGGCGGTACTGGCGGTGGAACAGTTGGTCCGGGCTCAAACCCGGGCTGCCCTGGCGGAAAGCACGGCGTCGCTCGGGCGCCTGGCTTCCGGCCTTCTGCACGAACTGAACAGTCCGATCGGGGCGCTTTCGAGCGGCCTCAAGACGCTGATCATCCTGGCCCACAAGCTGCCCGGGACTTCGGGCGAGGGGCGCGAGCGGCTGCTGCAACTGCAGGCAGAACTGCACACCACACTGCTCGAATCCGCCGGCCGGCTGGAGCAAATCGTGAACCGGGTCCGCAAGATCAGCCGTATGGACGAAGCCGAGTTGCAGCCGGCCAACCTCAACGAACTGGTGGCCGGCATCAGCGGCATGTTTTCGGACCGCGCCCGGCAGCGCGGGGTGGAGATCCAGATGGATCTGCAACCGCTCCCCCCGGTCGTCTGCCGCCCGCAGCAGATCAGCGCCGCACTGAACGTCCTGTTCGACAACGCGATGCAGGCAGTGGGCGACGGGGGGCACATCCGGGTTTCGAGCTCACCGACGGATTCGCGTATCGAGGTGCGCCTGGAGGACGACGGGTGCGGCATTCCGCCGGAGAAGCTGGAATCGATCTTCAACCCGACCTTCACGGTGGCCGAGGGGCGGGTGGAGGCGCGCAACTGGGGATTGTTCACGGCGCGGCAGATCGTGCTCGGTCACGGCGGCGAGATCGAGGTCCGCAGCCAGGCGGAACAGGGAACCACGGTGACGGTGCGCCTGCCGGTGTGAGGGGCTGCACTCTGTTCTTTTCGACCCGCTCGCACCCTTCGCGCGGCGGCTGGAAGTGGTGGACGATCCACCGCGACGGCTCCTGGAGGGCGGCGCCGCTGCGCCTGCGACCACAACCGCCGCCGCGTCTTTCCAGGGCCGGACGGCCCCGAATGTGACCGGACCCCGGAGGCCGCCGGGGTCCTGATCGAGAGGCGGGTCTACCGGACCGCGATTCCATTGACTCCGGCCGGGACGGCGGCCTGGCCCGCCGGGGCGAGCGCGCCGCTGCCTTCGATCCGGAAACCGCCGATGGCGCCTCCGCGGTTCAGCACGTACAGGTATCGCGAATCGCCGCTCACCGCCAGGTCCACGGGATTGGGCCCGCTGGCGGCCGTGACGCCATCCGCGTTCAGCAGTTCGATCCTGCCGTCCGGGGCGATGCGGTAGCCGGTCACCGTGCCGCTGCCCGCGTTGGCGGCGTAGGCGAAGCGGCCGTTCTTAGTCACGGCCAGCCAGCAGGCCGCGGTTTCCGTGGTGGGCGCCGAGGGGCTGATTACGCGCAACCCGCCGCTCTCCACCTGGTAGGAAGAAACGGCGCTGGCATCCGCCGCGCCGCCAAAGGCTTCGGAGACGAAGACCTGGTTTCTCAAGCCGAAGGAGAAACCGAACGGCGTGATGCCGGAGGAGGCGTGCACGTTGGGCCCCTGCGCGTAGCCGGCCGCATCGACCTGGTAGGTGTCGATGCGGTTTGTGAGGCGCTCGGTGACCAGCAGAAAGTCGCCGTCCGGGCTGAACTGGATTTCCGCGGCGCCCACATTGTCCCCGCTCAGCGGGCGCTGGGAGCCGGGCAGCGGCATCAGCGTTCCGCCGGGTTCGATCCAAAACCCGCTGATGTTGTTGTTGACGCCTGCGTTCAGGACGTACGCCAGGCGGCCGCGCACCGTCACGCTCACCGGCCGGTCGCCTCCCGAGGCGGTTCGATCCGAGAGCCGGAGGCCGTCCGGAGTCACTGCGAAGAGAGAAAGCTCACTGCTGCCGGCGTTCACAGCCAGCAGCCAGCGGCCACTGTCGGCCAGCGCGAGCGCTCCCTGGTTTCCCAACCCGCCGCCGGTTCCCAGTCCTCCCGTGGAAGCCGAACCGGCGGGCGCGAGCGAACCGTCCGCCGAACGGTGAAAGATGAGCACCTCGTTCCCCGAGGGCGAATTGGTCATGGTGTATACAGCCCCGGCAGCGTCCATGCCGGCCGCCAGGCCGCACGCTCCGATTCCCAGCGCAATGATCGCGCACACTACAGGCATTCGCATGGTGGTCTCCGATATCCCTTCGTTTGTGGTGTTCGGGGCCGGTTGCGCCCCTCGCCGGAGTAAAGGATTGGAAGGCGGAGGGTTATTCCCGAAGAAGGATCAAGGGAGCAACTCCGGCGGAGACAGAACTGCGTGGAAGACCGGGGATGGCCGCCGGGCATCCCATTCCCGGCCTGGCAGGACGGGCGCCGCCCGGAACGTTGAGAACGTGCGCTATGGAAAGATTCAGCGGATTTCGAGGATCTCTTTTTCCTTGGCCCTGGCGGACTGTTCCAGCTTCTGCATGAAGCTGTCGGTCTGCTTCTGGATCTCGTCGTGGGCGCGGCGGTCCTCGTCCTCGGTGACCTTTTTGTCCTTCAGCAGCTTCTTGACCGCCTCGTTGCCGTCCCGCCGGATGTTGCGGATGGCCACCCGGTGATCTTCGGCCATGTTGTGCAGCCGCTTCACCATTTCCTTGCGGCGCTCCTCGGTGAGGGGCGGAATGGGTACGCGGATGACCTTGCCGTCGTTGGAGGGATTCAGGCCCAGGTCGGCGCTGCGGATAGCCTTCTCGATGGCCCCGATCTGGGACACGTCCCAAGGCTGCACCGTGATGAGGGAAGGCTCCGGGATGTGCAGGTTGGCCAGCTGGTTCAGCGGTGTCGGCGTGCCATAGTAATCGACCCGGACCGGATCCAGCAGCCCCATGGATGCCCGCCCGGTTCGCAGGCTGGCCATGGCGGACTGCAAATCGGCCACCGCCTTCTCCATGCGGCTCCTGACGCTGGCTTCCACTTCCTTTACGGAGTTGAAAACGGCTTCGGTGGTATGACGTTCTGGCTTCATGGCTGGGCCTCTAGTGGATGAGCGTGCCCACCGGCTCGCCCATCGACATGCGCATACTGTTCCCGCTCTTGTTCAGGTTGAAAACAATGACCGGCAGGCGATTGTCGCGGCACATGGCGACGGCGGCCGCGTCGATCACCCCCAGACCTCCGGACAGAACTTCGAGGTACGAGATCTCAGGATACAGCACCGCGTCGGAATGCTTCAGCGGGTCCTTGTCGTAGACGCCGTCCACGCGGGTAGCCTTGGCCATCACTTCGGCCCGGATTTCGAGGGCCCGCAGGGTGGCGGCGGTGTCGGTGGAAAAGAAGGGATTGGAGGTGCCGCCCGCGAAGATGACGATGCGGCCCTTCTCGAGGTGGCGGATGGCGCGGCGGCGGATGTAAGGCTCGGCCACCTGGGGCATTTGAATGGCGCTCATCACCCGGGTGGCCATCCCCTGCCGCTCCAGCACGTCCTGCAGCGCCAGAGCGTTGATCACGGTGGCCAGCATTCCCATGTTGTCGGCGGTGACCCGGTCCATGCCGCGGGCGGCCGGGGCAACGCCGCGGAAGAAGTTGCCGCCGCCGACCACCAGGCCGACCTCGACGCCGCGGCGCGCGACTTCAGTCACCTCGGCGGCCAGGCCGGCGGTACGGTCGGCATCGATGCCGAAGGAAGCGCCGCCGGCGAGCACCTCGCCGCTGAGCTTCAGCAGAATCCGCCGGTACCTGGGCTCGCTCATTCCTCGGGCGCGGTCTGCGCCGCCGTGGAGTCGCCGACCTTGAAACGGACGAACCGGGAGACGGTCATGTTCTCGCCGGTTTTGGCGATCTTGGTGGCGATCAACTGGCCGACCGTGAGGCTGGAGTCCTTGACGAAGAGCTGCTCATAGAGGCAGATCTCCTCGTAGAACTTGGCCATGCGGCCTTCCACCATGCGGTCCACGACCTTCTCGGGCTTACCCTCGGCCAGAGCCCGGGCGCGCTGGATCTCGCGCTCCTTCTGGACGGCCTCGGGGGTCACGTCTTCCTTGCGGATGAACTGGGGATCGGCGGCCGCGATGTGCATCGCCAGGTCGTGTACCAACTCTGCGAACTCGCTGGTGCGGGCCACGAAGTCGGACTCGCAGTTCACTTCCACCATCACGCCCAACTGCGAACCGGGGTGCACGTACGTGCCAATCCGGCCCTGCCGGGTGGCGCGGGAGGCGCGCTTTCCGGCCGAGGCGATGCCCCGCTTACGCAGGATGAGTTCGGCTTCGCTCACATCGCCGTTGGCTTCCTTGAGCGCGCTCTTGCACTCCATCATGCCGACGCCGGTGCGGTCTCTCAGTTCTTTGACTAACTGTGCGGTAATCTCCGCCATATCTTTCCAACCTGATAATTCTGAAAATTGATGCGCAGCCGGCCGCAAACCGCCGGCCGCCGTTTTTCCGGCCTCTTCAGCCGGGGTCAGCGCCCGCCTTCGGAGGCGGCGGGCTGGGACGCGTCGCCGGCAACTTCCGAAGCCGGACCCTTACGCTGGGAGGCCGGAGAGGGCTCCTCCTCCGCGAAACTTTCGGCCATGATCTCTTCGGCGTACTTGGGATCCACGTACTGGGTGTATTCCGGCACTTCCTCGACCGGCGTCTCGTCGGTAATGATCTTCTCGGAAGCAAACTCCTGCTCGGTCGCCAGGGAACGGCCCTCGATGACGGAGTCGGCTATCTTGCTGGCGAACAGCCGGATGGCGCGCAGGGCGTCGTCGTTGCCGGGAATCACCCAATCGACCTCGTCGGGGTCGCAGTTGGTGTCCACGATGGCCACCACCGGGATGCCCAGGCGGCGCGCCTCCTTGACCGCGATGGACTCCTTGTTGGAGTCGATGACGAAGAGCAGGTCGGGCAGTCCGGGCATTTCCTTGATGCCGGCCAGGTTCTGGTCCAGGTGCCGGCGCTCGCGCTCCAGCCGGGTGACTTCCTTCTTGGAACGGCCCTCGTAAGCGCCCTCGGCGGCCATCTGCTCCAATTCCTTGAGCCACTTGATGGACTTCTGCACGGTGGCCATGTTGGTGAGCAGTCCGCCCAGCCAGCGCTGGTTGACGTAGAACATCCCGCAGCGGGCGGCTTCCTCGGCGATGGCTTCCTGGGCCTGCCGCTTGGTGCCCACGAACAGTACGGTCTTTCCCTGGGCGGCCATTTCCCCGACGAAGCGGGCGGCGTCCTTGAAGAGCTTCAGGGTCTTCTGAAGATCGATAATGTAAATCCCGTTGCGTTCGCCGAAGATGTATTCCTTCATCTTCGGATTCCAGCGCTTGGTCTGGTGCCCGAAGTGAACGCCGGCTTCGAGCAATTCCTTCATCGAAATTGCAGGCAAAATGCCTCCTTCACAAAAGTCGGGAGCCATGGGCTCCCGTCTCGATCAGCCTTGCCGCCTTCCCCTCCACCGCGCGGCCCAAAGCGGAATTTGCACGGTGGACGGCAAAACGGCCGTAGAATTGCGCGACTGCCGGGCCCGCGGGCCTTTGCAGAGCAGGCCGGAGACCCGGAGCAGTCCGCATGCAAACACTCGTCAGCGTTTGGAGAACTGGAACCGTTTGCGGGCGCCCTTCTGGCCGTACTTCTTGCGCTCGCGCTGGCGGGGGTCGCGGGTGAGGAAGCCCAGGCTTTTCAGCTTCGGCCGCAATTCGGCATTAAACTCGACCAGGGCGCGGGCGATACCCAACCGGGCGGCGCCGGCCTGGCCGGAACAGCCGCCCCCGTTGGCCAGAATGAGGAGATCGAAACGCTCCGCTGTTTCGGTGGCCAGCAGCGGCTGGCGCAACTGGATGCGGGCCGCCTCGTTCGGGAAATACTCTTCCAGGGCCCGGCCGTTTACCCGAACCTCGCCCTTCCCGGGCCGCAAGAACACACGGACCACCGCTCGCTTGCGGCGGCCTGTTCCCAAATACTGAACCGTCGTCGGTGTCACCTAAACTCTCTTCTCCACGATTTCTTAGCCCAAGGAAGTGGCCACGGGCTTCTGGGCGGCGTGGGGATGTTTGTCGCCCGCGTAGACGCGCAGCTTGCGCGCCATCTGTTTGCCGAGCTTGGTCTTCGGCAACATGCCTTGGATGGCCTCTCGCACCAGGGCCGCCGGCTTGACAGCCCGCAGCTTCCGGGCGCCCACCTCTACCAGCCCGCCGGGGTAGCCCGTGAACCGGTGGTACATTTTCTGATCTTCTTTCCGGCCGGTCAGCCGGATCCTGGCGGCGTTGACCACAATCACCGGGTCGCCGGTATCCAGGAACGGGGTGAAGATCGGCTTGTGCTTGCCCATCAGCAGGGCGGCGGCCCGGCTGGCGAGGCGCCCCAGCACCTGGTTATCGGCATCCAGCACGTGCCACGTCCGCTCGATCCCGTTCTTGGAAGGAAACTGAGTACTCACTGACACACTTTCTCCGCTTGAAGTCCTACAAACATTTAGGCTAGCGGAGGCCGCCGGGGAATGTCAAATGCGGCAAAGCACGAGCACCGGCGGCGCCTGGCCGACTCCGCCGGCCGCCGGGTTACCTTCAGGCGGGCTCGGAGACGTCAAGGCCCGGAATGTCGGAGAAATCCTTGCGGTTCAGGGTCCACAGCCCGGCGCCCCGGACGACCGCATGAGCGGCAATGGCGAGGTCGATTTCACGGCCCCGCGGCCTTCGCACCTTCCGGTACAGCGCCCCGGCGGCGATCGCTTCCTCGACGGTGAAGGGCAGGGCCAGACGGGCCGGGAACAGGAGTTCCTGCACACGCAACTCCTGCGGCGTCCGCGGGCCGCGCCACCATTCGTACAGCACGAGGGTGGGCACCAGGATGCGCTCTCCCCGTTCGATGGCATTCCGAAGGGGAAGCGCGGCGCCCGGCGCCGACAGGGCTCCGACCAGGACCGAGGTATCGAGAACAATCACTGCGGCAACCTGCGTCCGCCGCTCCGGCGCGCCCGCCGGAGTTCCCGAAGCTCTTTGCGCACCTCGCCTGCCGGACGGGAGCTCAGCTGCGGCACCAGCTCGTCGAAGAGTCTCAGCATCCGGATGCGCTCCCGCTCGCTGAGCCGGCCGATGCGTGTGTGGTAATCCTCGATCGCCTCCCGGACCACTTCGCTCTTGGACTTGGCAAGCCGCTCGGCGGCATCGCTCAGCCGCCGCACAGTGGCCTCATCCAAAGTGAAGGTCACTTTGACGCTTGCCATATCGATACCATATCACCATATCCGTACCATATGCACCGGGACCGAAGTGTGCCCGGCCGAGCCGCGGGCGCGGGCAGCGGCTTGACTCATTGAATTCCGCTGGCTGGTTGCCGAGATCCAGGCTGAGGCACGCCCGGAAAGAATCAGCAAAACGCTCCCTCCGGCCGCGGCTCAGCCGGGGAGCCAGGCGATTCCCCACTCTTGTGTCGCCCGGGAGTCAGGCATTGCCCTGCCGCTCACAACCGGAACGTGATCCCCTGCGCCAGGGGCAGGTCCGAAGACCAGTTGATGGTGTTGGTCTGCCGGCGCATGTAGGCTTTCCAGGAATCGCTGCCGGCTTCTCTGCCGCCTCCGGTTTCCTTCTCGCCGCCGAAGGCTCCCCCGATCTCCGCCCCGCTGGTGCCCAGGTTGACGTTGGCGATCCCGCAGTCGCTCCCGGCGTGCCCGAGGAAGGTTTCGGCCGAGACCAGGCTGCTGGTGAAGATGGCCGAGGAAAGCCCCTGCGGCACATCGTTGTGCCAGCGGATGGCCTCATCCAGGGTGTCGAACTCCACCAGGTAGAGCACCGGAGCGAACAACTCCTCTTTCAGCGCGGGCAGGTCCGGCCGGGCGCGCACCAGGCAGGGTTCCACGAAGCAGCCGTCCAGTCTCTTACCCCCGTAGAGGATTTCCCCGCCCTGCCGGCGCACGTTGTCGAGGCCCTGCATCATGTCCTCCACCGCCCCGGCATTCACCAGCGGGCCCATCAGGGTGGTCTGCTCCAGCGGGTTGCCGATGCGGACCTGGCCGTAAGCGGCCACCAGGGCCTCCGTCATCCGGGCGGCGATGCCCCGCTGCAGGAACAGGCGCCGTGTGGAGGTGCAGCGCTGGCCGGCCGTGCCCACGGCTCCGAACAGAACCGCCGGAAGGGCCAGATCCAGGTTGGCGTCCTCCATCACGATGATGCCGTTGTTGCCGCCCAGTTCCAGAATCGTGCGGCCCAGGCGCCGGGCCACGCTCTCCGACACCCGCCGGCCGGCGCCGGTAGAGCCCGTGAAGCTGATCAAGGGCAGGCGCTCATCGGACAGCATGCGCTCGCCCACGCTGGAGCCGCGCCCGATCACCAGGTTGAAGACCCCTTTGAAGCCGTGGCGATCCAGGACGCGGTTGCAGATGTGCTGCACGGCGATGGCGGCCAGAGGCGTTTCCGAAGACGGCTTCCAGACCAGGCAATCGCCGCAGACCGCGGCGATCATGGCGTTCCAGGACCATACCGCCACGGGGAAATTGAAAGCCGTGATCACTCCGACCGAACCCAGAGGGTGCCATTGCTCGTACATGCGATGGCCGGGCCGCTCGCTGTGCATGGTAAGGCCATACAATTGCCGGGAAAGGCCCACGGCGAAGTCGGCGATGTCGATCATCTCCTGCACTTCGCCGCGGCCCTCGGCCAGGATCTTGCCCATCTCGAGGGTAACCAGCGCGCCCAGGTCTTCCTGGTTGCGGCGCAGTTCGCCGGCGATCTCGCGCACGATCTGCCCGCGCCGGGGCGCCGGAAGCGCGCGCCATTTCGGAAAGGCTTCCGAGGAGCGCGCCATCACCTGCTCGTAGTCCTGCGAACCGGCCATGGACACGCAGGCCAGGGTTTCGCCGGTGGCCGGATTCACGGAAGCCAGTTCGCCTCCGGAAGGCTTGTCGATCCACTCGCCCCAGCACGCGCCCGAGTTCACCGGCTCCAGCCCGAGCCTGCGCAGAATCTCCGCCGTCCGCATACGATGCCTCCGGGGCCGCGCCCCACACTGTTACAATAAACCATTCGGTTGTCAGGTAAACGAGGACTCAAGACGAGGTGGCCCAACCCTCTTTTCTCTATGCGGCCGGACAGTGGTTTTTGCATTCCGGCATCCAGCACACCACGGGCGGCGTGGCCCGCTATTACCGCAGCGATCTCCAGGAGAACCGCGCGATCTCGACGGAAATCACCGGCTATGCGGCCGGCGCGCTGGTCTACCTGCACCGGCTGACGGGCGAACCGGCTTACCTGGACAAGGCGATCCTGGCGGGCCGTTTCCTGACCCGGCTGGCCTGGGATCGCCGGCTCGAAACCTTCCCCTTCGAATACGCCCGGGACGGAATGGAGGTGGAGCCTCTGGCGTACTTCTTCGATACGGGAATCATCGTGCGGGGCCTGCTCGCGCTGTGGCGCGCGACAGGCGACACGGAGTTCAAGGAAGCCGCACGCAACGGCGGGCTGGCGATGGCGCGCGACTTCGCGGCCGCCGACGGGCAGTACGAACCCATCCTGCGGCTGCCGGAGAAAGCTCCCCTGGAGAGGGAGTGCCGGTGGTCCCGCAGTCCGGGCTGCTACCAGTTGAAGGCGGCCATGGCGTGGCACGAGCTGTTCGAGGAGACCGGAGAGGCCGATTTCGAGGGCTGGTACGAGGCCCTGTTGGGACAGGCGCTGCGGACGCACGAATCCTTTCTGCCGGGGGACGCCGACCGGGCCCGGGTGATGGACCGGCTGCACGCCTACAGCTACTTCCTGGAAGGCCTGCTGCCCGTTCTGGACCGGGAAGCGTGCGCGCGGGCTTTCAATGCCGGGCTGGCGCGGGCCGCCGCGCTGCTCAGCGAAATCGCGCCGGTCTTCGAACGCTCCGACGTCATCGCACAACTGCTGCGCGTGCGACTGTTGGGGGAGGCGGCCGGGATAGCCCACCTGGACGGGCTGGCCGGCGAGGCGGAAGCGCGCAGCCTGTCGTCCTTTCAGATGGAGCATTTCGACCTGCGGATCAAGGGCGGTTTCTACTTCGGACGGAAAGAGGGCCGCCTGCTTCCGTTCGTGAACCCGGTGTCGACGGCTTTCGGCCTGCAGGCGCTCGCCATGTGGCAGGAACGGCGGGCCGGGCGGCTCGCCACCACGCGGCAGATGCTTATTTGAAGCCACTCATCAAGATCGCCTTTGCCTCGGGCACCGAAGATCTGAACCAGCGCCTGGTGCAGCGCATGCAGGAGCTGTACCCGGAACTGCCGCTGTACGTGGTGGCGGAATTCCCTCCTCCGGCCGGAGAGTGGATCCCCTACCACGTCACGCGCAGCCTGGCCGAGAACCTGGCGCGCTGCCGGGCCGCCATCCGGGAAAAGAGGATTCGCCTGGCCGCCGTGCTGCTGGTTCCCGGGCTTCCCTACCGGCGCATGCGCCTGATGCCGCTGCTCCTGTCCCCGCTCGGCTTTCTGGCTTTCAACGAGAACCTGGATTCGTTCATGCTGCGCCCGCGCTCGATCCCCAACATGCTGCGGCACGCGGCGTGGCGGACGAAGAACCTGCTGCTGTGGCAGGTGCGGCCGGGCGGAACGGTGTACAAGTGGGCCTGGCGTTTCTGCCATCCGGGGGAACTGCGCCTGCCATTCCTGTACCGGGGGGCGCTGGCGGCCGGCGTTTTGACTGCGGCCATGAAGTCCCGGCGACCGGGGGGAAGGGCAACGGCAGTGGAGTCCGTTTCAGCACCGGAGGGAATTTCCGTGGTGATTCCTTCCCGTAATGGAAAGGAGTTGCTGGAGTGCCTGCTGCCGGGCCTGCTGCGGGAGCTGAACCCTTATCCCTCCGAGGTCATCGTGGTGGACAACGGGTCGGAGGACGGCACGGCGGCATTCCTGAGTTCGCGCTACCCGGGGGTGCAGGTGGAGACCAGTGCCGCACCGCTTTCCTTCGCGCGGGCCGCCAACCGCGGGATTGCGCGGGCGCGTTATTCCCGCGTCTGCCTGCTGAACAACGACATGGTTCTGGAGCCGGGGTTCTTCGGCCCGCTGCTGCGCGCCTTCCGGGACGTGCCGGATCTGTTCTGCGCCACCGCCCAGATCCTGTTCCCGCCCGGAGTGCGCCGGGAGGAAACCGGTAAAGCGGTGATGCCGCCGGTGGGCCCGGAGGACTTTCCAGTGCGCTGCGAACTGCCGGTCCCGGGCGAGGACCAGAGCTACGTGTTGTACGGCAGCGGCGGCTGCAGCCTCTACTGCGCGGCCAGACTGCGCGCGCTCGGCGGCCTGAACGAGATCTACGAGCCGGCTTACGTGGAGGATCTCGACCTGGGCTACCGGGCCTGGCTGCGTGGCTGGCCGAGCGTGTTCGCGGCCGCGGCGCGGGTGGAACACCGGCACCGCGCCACTACCTCGCGCTACTACTCGGAAGAAGAGCTGAGCCGCATCCTGGAGGTCAACTACCTGCGCTTCCTGGCCCGCGCCGTGGCCTCTCCGCCCGTCTTCCGGAAGCTGTGGCGCCAGGCGGTTTACCGCCTGCGGCTGGCGTGCAATTCCCGGGCCCTGGCATTCGCCTGCCGGGCGCCGCTGGTGGCCGCCCGCGCGCCCGCTCCGGTGGAGAGCGAGGAGCTGATCCTGGCGCTCAACAGCGGCGAGGTTGCGGTCTTCCCGGGCCGGCGGGGCCGGGACCAGGCTGTGGTTCTGATCGCCAGCCCCTATCTCCCCTTCCCTCTGTCGCACGGAGGGGCGGTGCGCATCTACAACCTGATGCGCCAGGCAGCCGGCGACTACACCCAGGTGCTGGTGGCCTTCTGCGAGCGCCTGGACACGCCGCCGCCCGAGTTGCTGGAGTTGTGCGCCGAGATCGTACTGGTGCGGCGGACCGGCAGCCACTCCCGCCCTTCCACGCCGCGGCCCGAGATGGTGGAGGAGTTCGCCTCGGCCGCCTATCGCGCGGCGCTGCGCCAGACGCTCCGCAAATGGCGGCCGGAGGTCGTACAGTTCGAGTTCACCCAGATGGCGCAATACGCCGGGGATTGCCCGGAACAGGCCACCATTCTGGTGGAGCACGACATCACCTTCGACCTCTATGAACAGCTGGTACGGGAGCGCGGCGATTGGGAGACGCGGCGCCAGCTGGAGAAATGGAAGCGCTTCGAAACCGCGGCCTGGAAGCAGGTGAGCTGCGTGGTGACCATGTCGGAGAAGGACCGCCGGTCGGTGGAGGGCGCGCGCGCGGTGGCGATCCCGAACGGCGTCGACCTGGAACGCTTCCGGCCCTCGGAGAGGGTACCCGAGCGCGCCCGGCTGCTCTTCATCGGATCGTTCGCCCACTTGCCCAACCTGCTGGCCATCGAGTTCTTTCTAAAGGAAGCCTGGCCGCATCTGCGCGACCTGGCGCCGACCCTGCACATCATCGCCGGCCAGAAGCACGAGTATTACCTGGAACATTACCGGACGCGCGCGCAGGTGGAGCTGAACCAGCCGGGCGTCGAGGTAGAAGGTTTCGTCTCCGACGTGCGGGATGCCTACGGGCGCGCGGCGGTGGTGCTGGCCCCGCTGGTGGCCTCGGCCGGCACAAACATCAAGGTCCTGGAAGCGATGGCCATGGGCAAGGCCATCGTGAGCACCCCGGCGGGGATCAACGGGCTGGACCTGGAGGGCGGGCGCGACCTGCTGGTGACCGTCACGGGCGAGGAGATGGCCGCCGCGATCCGCGGCCTGATCGAGAACCCGGAGGCGCGCCGCGAACTGGAGCGCCAGGCCCGCCGGACGGCGGAAACCCGCTACGGGTGGGACGCGATGGCCCGCCTGCAGCGCGAAACTTACGCGAGTTTGCGCCCGAAGATGGCGTAGTCCAGGCCGCCGAAGAAGGCGTCCCGGAAATCGGCCGGCAGCCCGCCCAGCCCGGGCAGGCTGTCGGCCGCGGGCGAGAGCCGCACGACTTCAATCAGGCCAAGGCCGTACTCCTGCATGTAGAAAGCCAGCAATTGCGAAGGCACGGGGCGGGTGTGCGTCGGATCCAGGTAGAAGTGCGTGGAGAAGATGGCCAGGCACTCCGGGTTGGGCGTTTCAATAGCCAGCAGGCCGCCCGGCCGCAGCCGCGCGGCCGCGAGGCGAACCAGTTCCGGCAGGCGCGCGGGCGGCAGGTGCTCGACCACCTGGGCGCAGAAGATGCCGCCCAGGCTGCCCTCCGGCAATTCGGACAGGTGAGTGAACAGGTCCTCCGCTGCCACCCGCAGGCTCTTGTTGCGGCAGAGGGCCACGTTCTCCGGGCTCAGATCGATGCCCCGCGCGTCGATTCCCGCATCGCGCATCAGTTCCAGGAATTCGCCCCGCCCGCAGCCCAGGTCCAGCACCGGACCGTGCCCTTCAAAATAGGGCAGGTAGAAGCGCTGGCGCTCCCGGACGTCCTGTTCGCTGCCGCGGAAGCGGTCGGCGAAATCCAGCGCCGGCGCGCCCGGAGGCGGCGCGGCCGGGGAACGCGGCTCGGCCGGCGGGTGTTGCAGCTGCATCCGCTGGCGCACCAGACGCAGTTCGCGATGGATGGTGGCTTCGAGTTCCAGGCGCGCCTTCTCCACCTCGTTCCAGAAGCGCTGCTGCACAACCTCGCCGGTCTCCCGCTGGCGCCGGGCGGTTTCGGCCTGATTCCGTTCCAGGGCCTTTTCGAAATCGGAGTGCTGGAGCCGGGCCAGCTCGCGGAAGTTTTGCTCCATCAGGGTGAGCCGGTGCTGATAGGCGGCCTGCTGTTCGGACAAGGCCCGCAACAGGAGCGCTTCGCCGGAGGCCAGCTTGCGTTCCCACTCGGCCCGCCATTCCGCCCAATGGGAGCGAATGTCCTCGAGCTGCTGCGTTTCGGCGCGGAGCTGCCCCGCCTCTCCGCGCAGGGCGGCCAGTTCCAGCAGGGCGCGGTTCATCTCGTTCAGCGCTTCCAGGGTGGCGTTCACACAGGCCACCGCGTTGCGGTTGAATTCAACCTGCTCGCGCACGTGCCAGTCCAGCGCGCGCGCGACGGTTTTCTTGACCCCCTGGATGAGGGCGTTGAGGAAGCCCGGCGGACGCGGGTTCACCGTGCCGATGGCGGCCACCTTGCCTTCGGCCGCATCGCGGGCATGCAGCAGCGGCATCAGGTCGGGAACCGCCACGCCGGCTTCGGAGGAAGGCTGGGGATAGCGCGCCCGCACCCGTTCGCGGATGCCCCGGATCAGGGAGGTCAGATCATCGGCGGGCGCCACGCTTGCGGCTCCAGCTCGCGGTGATGGTGGAGGTCAGGCCTCCCCGCGGATTGAACTCCCCGACCACGCTGGCGGAAACCGGCCTGGCCGCCGCCACCACGTCGCGCAGGAAGCGGTTCACGACGTTCTCGTAGAAGATCCCCAGGCTGCGGTAGGCCAGCAGGTACAGCTTCAGGGACTTCAACTCCAGGCACTGCTTGTCGGGGACGTAGCGCAGGGTAAGCTTGCCGAAATCCGGCAGGCCGGTCTTGGGACAGACCGAGGTGAACTCGGGAATTACGATCTGGATTTCGTAATCCGGGAAGTGGTTGGGGAAGGTCTCCAGTTCCGGCAGGGGCGCGTCGATGCCCGCGCGGGCATGCTCGTCGGTGTAGCTTTTCCGCTTCATGACTTGATCAATTCCCTGGAGAGCAGCTCCAGAAACATGCCCACGTCGGTGACCACTCCCACGGCCTGCCCGGTACCCCGGTCGCTGACCTTGGTGGCCACGGCGGGGTTGATGTCCACGCAGACGATCTTGACCCAGCTGGGCAGCATGTTGCCGGTGGCGATGGAGTGCAGCATGGAGCCCAGGCAGAGCACCAGGCCGGCGCCCTGCAGCTGTTCGGCGTAGGCGTCCTGGGCCTGGTTCATGTCGGTGATGGTCTCCGGGAGGGGACCGTCGTCGCGCAGGCTGCCCGCCAGCACGAAGGGGACCTCGTGCGCGATGCACTCGTACAGCACGCCCGACTTGAGCCGGCCGGACTTCACGGCCTGGCGCACACCGCCGCAATGGTAGATGGCGTTGATGGCCCGCATGTGGTTGCGGTGGCCGTGCTCTTCCTGGCGGCCGTCGGCCAGGCGCACACCCAGCGAGGTGCCGAACAGGGCCGCTTCCACGTCGTGTACGCCGAGAGCGTTGCCGCTCAGCACGGCCTGCACGAAGCCGTGGCGGATCAGGCGGGCCAGGGGCTCGACCCCGCCGGTGTGCACGAGCACGGGCCCGGCCACCACCACGATCTTCTGCTTCTGCGCGACCATGTTTCGGATCAGAGCGGCGGTCTGGCGCACGGCCGTTTCCACCTGTCGTTCGGAGGAGATGCCGTTGGTCATGAAGGCGAAGGCCAGCCGGTCGCGCTCTTTCGATTCCGGCAGCACGCGGATGCCGCGCATGCCCACCACCACGCGGTCGCCCGCCTTGATGTCGCGCAGCTTGCGGCAGACGGCCCGGCTGTTTTCAATCACGATCAGGGCGTCCATGCGCTGGTTCTCGACCCGGAGCCACTGGTTGCCGTGGCGCACCAGGGTGCGATGGTTGGTGGTGGAGTAGAAATCCTCGGGGGCGCAGCGGTCGCGCTCCACGATGCGCTGCTGCGCGTCCACCGCCTCGACGGGAGTGCAGCCCAGGCCCAGCAGTTGCTGGAGCAGGTGCTCCATGGACTCGCGGGTGGGCGCTTCCACTTTCAGTCGCAGGTAGGAGGGATCCTCGTTAGTGCGGCCGATGCGGAACTGCTCGACTTCGAAACGGCCGCTGTACTCGACCACCTTGTCGAAGATCTGCTCCATGACGTGGGAGTCGATCAAGTGGCCTTCGGCTTCGACAACTTCCTGAAATTGCATGCTGAACCTTCATTGTAATCAAAGGGGACAGAGGGATTTATCGCGTTTGGCCGGGAAGCGAAGGGACGGCCCCGGGGCCGTACCTCAAGCCTTCGTCCCAAACGGTCCTCCAGGTTCCGAACGAACTCCGGATCGCCGGCCGGCTTGCCCTGGCGGGTTGCCGTTCGGATGAATGCCATCTCGGGTTCCGGGCTCCGTTCGCCCAGCACCTTGCGCCACTCTTCCGGTGTGTACTCAAGGGACCAGCTGCGCAGGGAAAGCGCGGCGGGCGAGGCTGCGATGCCGGTATGATAGCGGGCCGTGGACCAGGGATAATCCTCCGCAGCCTGCACCAGTCCGGCGCGAACCGGATTCCGTTCGATGTAACGGAGCACGGCAAAGAGATGCCTTTCGCTCACCGGACATGAGTAGTAGCGGCTCTGCCACAGGTGGCCGGAGCGGCCAAGCCGCTGGTTCAAGGCTTGCGAGTACTCGCTGTGAATCCGGCGCAGAGCGCTCGCCATGGAATGAGGCCGGCCGGGAACCACGAGGAGATGGACGTGGTTGGTCATCAGGCACCAGCCCAGAAGTTCCAGGCAGGCTTTGAGACTATGCTCGGTCAGAAGGGAGAGGTAGAGGACGCGGTCTTCGTCGGTGAAGAAGACGGGCTGCGCGAAGTTGCCCTTTTGAGTGACATGAAAGGGCACTCCGGGGATCACGACCCGGGCAGTGGCAGGCACGTATACCGGTGACGGCGGCGTTCGGCTCTCAAATAAATCCCTCTGTCCCCTTTGTTTCTATTGGTCCCCTGCCTTGCCGGGAACAGGCGGTGGGTGATGAATGGCGGTCAATATCCGCCCTGTACGTACTTATTCCGCGAAGCCGAGAGCGGCCAGGACCATGCCGAGGCGCCGCCGGTCGCCGGGGACGGAGAAGGTGCGGTCGACCGATAGCGTCACGGTGGCGGTGTCGCGGGCGGGCTTGAGGGGCGGGGTGGCCAGCGTGTAGGCGCCCGGAGCGGCGAACTGCCGCGAGGCCACCTCCACGCCGTCCAGAGACAGCGTGATCCGGCGGGCGCGGGCCGCCGCGGGGATGTGGAACCGAGCCCGCAGGGGAAGCGCCCGATCCGGGCTCTTCAGCAGCACCACGGCCTTCTCGCCCATCCAGCGCCAGCGGTTCTCCTCCAACTGGTAGACCCCGCTGACGATCTGCTGCGCGGCCTCGGGGGCGTTCATCGCCAGGTCGGCCAGCACGGGCTGCCTTTCGACGGCCAGTTCGGCGCGTACGCGGTCGATCGGGCCGGTTGAGAACCCGAACGGCAGGAAGCCCCTGGAAGCGGTGGAGTAGGCCGATCGGGTGTCCAGCCCGATCAGGCGGAAAGGCAGGGGCGAGGCAATCTCACGCTCGGCCACGGGCGCGAGGACCGCGCCGCCGGTGGTGAACGGAACCGGGTAGGCCAGGGCGCTCGAAACCACCATCTCGCCGGGCCGCACCGCCTGGCCCTCGATCAGCGGCAGACCCCCGTCCGCTTCCATGTAGAAGCGCAGGCCCCACTCGCCGTTGATCCACACGCGGCGCGCCGCGGCCTGCTCCTTCAGAGAAGCGGCGAACTGCCGGTAGCCGTCCCAGTGGTGGTAGTTCACCGCGGCCAGCGCCAGGCTGAGGGCCATTTGCAGGCCGAACCCCCAGGCCAGCCGGCGGACACTCAGCCACGACGCCAGAATCGCCAGCGGAGCGGCGATGGGCAGCAGGTAACGCGCCGAGCCCGCGAAGAACACCGCCACCGCGCCGGCGAAGAAGACCAGGATCCAGGCCGCGAGAAACGCTTCCGCCGCCTTTTTCCGGCGCCAGGCGGCCAGGAGGGCGGGAGGAAGCAGCAGCGGGAAAACGATCCACAGCGAGTGGATCAGCAGCGCCAGGGCGTTGCGGAGTTTCTGCTCCAGCGCCTGGAAGCCGTAGCTGTGCAGGTAGCCGGTCAGGACCGAGGCGGGCAGACGGCCGGTCGAAAGAAACTCGAACGCCTGCCAGCCGCCGATCACCGCCACGGGGGTGAAAGCCACCATCCAGGCCGCTTTCGAGCGGCGGGCGAACAGCCAGGCATGTACCAGCAGGATCGGAGTGAGAAACACGGCCTGGAAGGCCGTCAGGGACGCCAGCGCCAGGGGCAGCACCGAAACGGCGCGCCCGGCCAGGGCGATGGAGGCCAGCCAGAAGGCCGCGAAGGGCACGTCGGCTTCGAGCGAGTTCCCGTTGATCACGAAGGCGGGCACGGACAGAAACAACAGCACGGCCCAGAGCGGGCGGGGTGAGAAACGGCGCGCGATGAACAGCACGCTCAGCGCCGCGATGAGGGAAAACAGGATGTAGGCGGCGTGGAAAGGCGCTTCGTAAATGTCGCCGGAAAGGGCCAGCAGCAGGCCCAGAAACCAGGCGTTGAAGGGCGGATGCGGGTGCCCGCGCATGTCCACCATGCCGCCCAGGAAGACGTAGCGGGCATGGTTGGGATGCAGCGGGTCGATCTGCGCGTGTTGCGCGCCGGCCAGGTAATAGATGTCGTCGCCCTGGATCGCCTGGTTGAGAAAGGGAATCCGCAGCAGCAGGACGGCCAGGATTACGAACAGGACTTGCCGTCGCATTCCGGCTTCCACCGCAACACGGGCCGCCGCGCCGCGGTGACTTCGTCCACCCGGCTGGTGCGGGTCGAATGGGGCGCCTGCAGGACCGTCTGCGTATCCTCCTCCACTTCCCGGGCGATGGCGATCATGGCTTCGATGAAGGCGTCCAGTTCCCGCTTGCCTTCGGTCTCGGTCGGCTCGATCATGAGGGCGCCGTGGACGATCAGCGGGAAGCTCACCGTATACGGGTGAAAGCCGTAGTCGATGAGGCGCTTGGCGATGTCGCCGGTACGGACGCCGCGCCTGGCCTGGCGTTCGTCGCTAAAGACCACCTCGTGCATGTTGGGATCCGGATACGGCAGGTCGTAATAGGGTTCCAGCGCCTTGCGCAGGTAGACGGCGTTCAACACCGCGTCCACGGTAGCGTTCCGCAGCCCGTCGCCGCCGTGCGCCAGGATGTAGGCCAGGGCGCGCACCAGCACTCCGAAGTTGCCGTAGAAGGCGCGCACGCGGCCGATGGACCAGGGCCGGTCGTAGTCGAGCGACCAGGCGCCGCTCGCCCGCTTCAGCCGGGGGGCCGGCAGGAAAGGCTCCAGCCGCTGCTTCACGGCCACCGGACCGGAGCCGGGACCGCCGCCGCCGTGCGGTGTCGAAAAGGTCTTGTGCAGGTTCAGGTGCATCACGTCGGCGCCGAAGTCGCCGGGCCGGGCGATGCCCACCAGGGCATTCATATTGGCGCCGTCCATGTACACCAGGGCGCCTTTGGCGTGCAGGATCTCCACCGCCTGGGTGATGTTCTCCTCGAAGACGCCCAGCGTATTGGGATTGGTGACCATCAGGGCCGCCACGTCTTCGGTGACGGCGCGGGCCAGCCCTTCCAGGTCGATCATGCCCCGCTGGTTGGAGCGCACGTTCTCGACGCCGTAGCCCGCGATGGCCGCCGTGGCCGGGTTGGTGCCGTGCGCGGAATCGGGAATCAGCACCTTCTTGCGTGGGTTGCCCTGGGATTCCAGGTAGGCCCGGATCAGCAGCACTCCGGTCAGCTCGCCGTGCGCGCCGGCGGCGGGCTGCAGGGTCACCGCGTCCATGCCGGTAATTTCGGCCAGGGCGGCTTCCAGGCGCGCCATGATCTCCAGAGCCCCCTGGGCAAGCGATTCGGGCTGGTAGGGGTGCGGCCAGGCCAGCCCCTCCAGCCGCGCCACCAGCTCGTTGATGCGCGGGTTGTACTTCATCGTGCAGGAACCCAGGGGATACAATCCCAGGTCGATGCCGTAGTTCCACGTCGAGAGCCGGGTGAAATGCCGGATGGCCTCCACCTCGCTGACTTCCGGGAAACCGGGGATTTCAGCGCGCACGTTCTCCGCGCCCAGCGCCTCTTCCGGATCGACGGCGGGCACGTCCAGCTCGGGGAGCTGCCAGGCGCGCTTGCCGGGCGAGCTGCGCTCGAAGATGAGCGGCTCATCGCGCACGATGTGGGAACTGACTGCCTTTACCATTGGGCCGCCACCCTGTCCATGTCTTCGCGCCGGGTCATTTCCGTGGCGCACAGCAGCACGTGGCCGCGCAGCTCCGGATAGAAACGGTCCAGCGGCAGGCCGCCGATGATCTTCTCGCGCAGCAGGGCTTCGTTGACGGCCTCCGCGCTCTTGCCGCTGGCGGCCGCCACGAACTCGTTGAAGAACGGGCCGCTGAAGCGGGGCTGGATCCGCGATGCCAGGTAGTGCGCCTTAGCCAGGTTCTGGCGGGCCAGCTCGCGAAGGCCCGTCTTTCCGTAGACGGTCATGAAGACGGTGGCCATCAGGGCGATCAGGGCCTGGTTGGTGCAGATGTTCGAGGTGGCCTTCTCGCGCCGAATGTGCTGCTCGCGGGTGGCCAGGGTGAGGCAGAAGGCGCGCCGGCCACGGCTGTCCCTGGTCTGGCCCACCAGCCGCCCGGGCATCTGCCGGACGTACTTATCGCGGGTGGCCAGCACGCCCGCGTAGGGTCCGCCGAAGCTGGGCGAGATGGCGAAGGACTGCAGCTCGCCGGCCACGATGTCGGCCTCTCGCGGAGGCTCCAGGATGCCCAGCGAGACCGCTTCGGCGAAGACGAAGACCAACAGCGCGCCGTGGCGGTGGGCCAGTTCCGCCGCCGCGCGGGTCTCCTCCACCACGCCGAAGAAATTGGGCGACTGCAGGATGACCGCGGCCACCTCTTCGTTGAGCTTGCGGCCCAGGTCGTCCAGGTCGATTTGCCCGCTTTCAGGCTGGTAGCCGGCCTCCTCGACACGCATCTCCTGATGGCGGGCATAGGTGCGCAGCACCGCGCGGTACTCGGGATGCACCGTGCGGGAAACGACCACCGCCTTGCGGCCGGTGATACGCGCGGCCATCTGGGCGGCCTCCGGCACGGCGCTCGAGCCGTCGTACATAGAGGCATTGGCCACGTCCATGCCGGTGAGCTGGCACAGCATGGTCTGAAACTCGAAGATGGCGGTCAGGGTTCCCTGGGAGATCTCGGCCTGGTAGGGCGTGTAGGCGGTGAGAAACTCTCCCCGCGACACCACCGTATCCACCAGAACGGGCCGGTAATGCCGGTAAGCGCCGGCGCCCAGAAAGCAGGCGTAATCGGAGGCATTCTCGGCGGCCCTCGCCTTGAAGTAATCCACGATCTCGTATTCCGACAGGCCGGGACCGATCTGGAGCCCCCGTCCCAGCCGGACGTGCGCGGGCAGATGGGCGAACAGGTCTTCGGCCGACGTCAGGCCGCAGGCCTCCAGCATCTCCCGCCGTTCTGAATCGGACTTCGGAAGATAGCGCAAAGTCTAGCTTTCAGCTCCTATGTGGCTTCGATATTCGGCCGCCGTCATCAGTTGCTTCACTTCGTCCGGCGCGCTCAGGCGGATCCGGACGAGCCAGGCGGCGCCGTGCGGATCCTGGTTGATCTTCTCGGGGGTCTGCGAGAGGTCCTGGTTGATCTCGACAATCTCCCCGGAAACCGGCGAGTAGATGTCGGAAACCGCCTTTACCGATTCGACCGAACCGAGCGACTTGTTCTGCTCCACGCGCGTTCCGACCTTGGGCAGGTCCACGTAGACGATATCGCCCAGTTCGTTCTGGGCGTGGTCGGTGATGCCCACCGTTCCGACATCCCCTTCCATGAGCACCCACTCGTGCTCCTTCGTGTAACGGTAGTTTTCCGGATACGTGGTCATTTCGCTCGCCTGTAAAACGGGGTTTCGACCGTCACCGCATCCACCGGCTGATTGCGGATGATGATCTGGATGGGACGCCCGGTCGTCGCCATCTCCACCGGCAGATAGCACAGCCCGATGTTCTTGTTGAGAGCCGGGGCGGGCGAGCCGCTGGTGACCCAGCCGGCCGGACGCCCGTCCACCCGCACCTCGTAACCGTCCCGGGCGATCCCGCGCCCGCACATTTCGAAACCGGCCAGCTTCCGGCGAATGCCGGTCTCCTTCTGTTTCAGCAAAGCCTGGCGGCCCACGAAGTCGCCTTTGTCCAGCTTCACAATCCAGTCCAGCCCGGCTTCATAAGGAGTGGTGGAAGCATCGATTTCATGCCCGTAGAGCGCCATTCTGGCTTCCAGCCGCAGGGTGTTGCGCGCGCCCAGCCCGCAGGGCTTGATGCCGAATTCCCTGCCCGCCTCCAGCACCTCGTTCCACAGGCGCGGCGCTTCTTCCGGCGGGATGTAGATCTCGAAGCCGTCTTCGCCGGTGTAGCCGGTACGGGCGATCAGGGCATCGGTACCCGACACGGCGCCGTACGTGAACCAGTAGTAGCGGATGGCGCCGAGATCGGCCGCGGTGAGTTTTCCCAGCGCGGCCAGCGCGTAGGGGCCCTGGATGGCCAGCTGCGCGTACTTCGGGCTGGCAAACTCCACCTCGGCGTCGAAACGGTTGAGCGACCGGATGTGCTCGAAGTCCTTCTCCTGGTTGCCGGCGTTGACGCAGAGGAGAAAGTGCTTTTCCGCGATGCGATGCACCAGCACATCGTCCACGAAGCCGCCGTGTTCGTACAACAGGCCCGAGTACTGCGCCTGGCCGTCCTTCAGGCGCGCGGCGGCGTTGGTGGTGGCGAAATCCACGAGCCGCAGCGCTTCCGGGCCGCGGACCTCGATCTCGCCCATGTGGCTGACGTCGAACAGGCCGGCGGCCCGGCGCACGGCGAGGTGTTCGTCAATGATGCCGGAGTATTGCACGGGCATCTCCCAGCCGCCGAAATCGACCATCCTGGCGCCTGAAGCTTGATGGATCGCGTGGAGAGCCGTGACCTTCAGAGCGGGAACGCTCATCGAACGTCACTCTAGCATAAGACCGGGCCGTGGCGGGGCGCCGCGGCCGGCTCCGGGCCGGTCGAGTACCCGGAGTGCAGACGCTCCCTTTGGTCGCGGCTCGGTATGCAGTTGGCTTTCCGGTTTCGGGAACGCGGGGCGGGCAGGCCCCGCTTACTCCCACCAGGGCTCGCCTTCCACGCGGTTGGCCTTCAGGTACTCCTGGTTCAGCTCGATGCCGAGGCCGGGCAGCCTGGACACCAGCATGCGCCCGTTGCGGATCACCGGCGCGTTGCCGGAGGCTTCCTCGGGCCGGTCGGCGTCTCCGCGGCATTCCATCATGGGGCAGTTGAACACCGCCGCCGACCACTGCTGGGAGGCCATGTTGAGCGCCAGCCCGCTGACGTTGTGCAGGCACACCGGGATGCGGTAGACCGCGGCCATGTCGGCGATCATTTTGGTCCCCGTGATGCCGCCCGCGTTGATCAGGTCGGGCTGCAGGCAATCGACCGCCTGGTTCTGCAGGAAGGGCATGGCGCCCTCGGGCAGTTCAATATTCTCGCCGGTCATCAGGGGGATGCGGGTGGTGCGGCGCAGGGCCAGCCAGGAATCGGAATACGCGGGCGCGATAGGGTCCTCGAAATACAGCGGCTTGATGGGTTCCACGGCCTCGGCCACCCGGACGGCGCTGGGCAGGTCCAGCTCGGCGTGGCAGTGCACGATGATATCGATCTCGCTGCCGAAGGCCTCGCGGGCCAGCGCGTAGGCCTGCCGGATCCTGCCGGCTTCCTGCGGCCCGATGCTGGGGATGTACTCCTGCATACGCGCGCGCAGGGGGTGATGGAGGTCCAGCTTGTAGGCCTTGAACCCGCGCGGATCGGACTTGATCTTCCGGGCGGTTTCGCGCCAGGCCTCGGCGCTGAGGAAGTCGCGGGCGCCGCTGTGGGAATAGAGCGGGATCTCGTCGCGGAAATTGCCGCCCAGCAGCTTGGACACGGGCTTGCCGAGGATCTTGCCGGCCAGGTCCCAGAGGGCGATATCGATGCCGGAGAGCACGCGGGTCTGGCGGCCGCGCTGCGGATAGGCATAGAACATGTTGTGGAAGTGTACCTGGATGGCCAGCGGGTCCTTGCCGATCAGGCCCAGGTGCGGCAGGCGCCCGCCTTCCAGCCCGGCGATCACGTTGCGGGCGAAGGGGCCGTTGGCGCCGCAGGGGCCGTAGCCGGTGATGCCGGCATCGGTGTCGATGCGGATCAGGTTCAGCCGCCGGGTCTGGAGGGCCTTGATGGCGGTGATCTTCACCTGGTCCCGGGCGGGGGCGGCGAGGGCCTCATAGCGGGCGAAGGACGCGCCGGCCGGCAAGGCCAGGGCGGCCTGGAGGAAATTGCGGCGTGTGAGCCTCATGGGAACGATACTATATCGCGAAATAAATCCCTCCGTCCCCTTTAACGGAGGATGCCGAGCTTGCGGATCTTCTCCTGGAGGCTCTGGCGCTCCAGGCCGATGTTGGCGGCGGTGCGGGTGACGTTGTCGCCGTGCTCGCGCAGCTTTCGAGTCAGGTACTCGGTCTCGAACAACCGGCGCGCCTCGCGATAGTCGCCGGCGCGTAAAGCGCCCTCCAGGACGGGCGGTGGGGAAGCGGCCTCCGAGGCCAGGGCGGCCTCCACGTCGTCGCGGCGCACCCGGTCTCCGCGCGGCAGCACGAACAGCCGCTCGACCGTGTTGCGGAGCTGCCGCACGTTGCCGGGCCAGGCCGCACTCTCCAGCCGGGCCACGGCTTCGGGGCTGAGTTCGGGACCCGGACGGCCATACTTCCGGCGCAGTTCGCCCCAGAACCGTTCCACCAGCGGCAGGACATCCTCGGCGCGCTCGCGCAGCGGCGGCAGGTAGAGGGTGACGCCGGCCAGACGGTAGTAGAGATCCTCGCGAAACTCGCCGGACCGCACCTTGGCCTGCGGTTCCTTGTTAGTGGCGCTGATGAGCCGCACCTCGATGGGGATGGGCCGCGATCCGCCCAGCCGCTCCACGGTTCCGGATTCAGCCGCCCGCAGGATCTTGGCCTGGGTGGCCGGTTCCATGTCGCCGATCTCGTCCAGGAACAGGGTGCCGCGGTTCGCCAGCTCGAACTTGCCGGCCCGGGGTGAGACGGCGCCGGTGAAGGCGCCGCGCTCGTAGCCGAACAGCTCGCTTTCCACCAGGGTCTCCGGCAGCGCGGCGCAGTTCAGAGCGACGAAGGCATGGCCGGCGCGGGCGCTGCGGGCGTGGATCTCCTGGGCGAGCAGATCCTTGCCGGTGCCGCTCTCGCCCAGGATCAGCACCGGCAGGTCGGTCTCGGCGATACGCTGAGCGGCCTGAAAGAGGCCGCGCATGGCCGGGGAGACGCCCGTCATACGGCCGAACTGGCCCTCTCCCGCCAGCCGCTCCCGCAGGCCGCGCACCTCGCTGCGCAGCTCCTGGCGCTCCACGGCCCGCCCCACCACCAGGCGCAATTCTTCCACGTCGTAGGGCTTGGCCAGGTAGTCGTAGGCGCCGGCCTTCATGGCCTCCACCGCCAACCGCTCGGAGCCGTGCGCGGTCAGCATGATGACGGCGGGCGCGTCCGGATCGCCGCCCAGTTCGCGGAGCAGCGCCATGCCGTCCTCGCCGGGAAGGCTGTAGTCCAGCAGGACGACCACGGGCCGCTGGTCAAGCAGCCGGCGGGCCTCGGCCACGCTGGCGGCTTCGGAGACTTCAAAATCGGACTGGAATACCCGGGTCAAGGCGTAACGGGCGGAAGGCTCGTCGTCGACGATCAGTAGCCGCGGCCTGTCGGGCACTGCGGCACATTATCGCAAACCGTGCGGCCGCCGCAAGCTAGTCCAGCCAGCCCCCGAAGTACTCCTTGTGAGCCCCGCACCGGCAGCGCTTGTCCCAGGGGGTCTCGCAGCGGCGGATCAGAGCCAGCCGCGCCTCGCCCTCGGCCTTGGGGAGCGGGTCGCTGAAATGCGACGATTCCCCCAACGTGAAGCTGTCGCGGGACAGTTCCAGGAAGTAGAGCCCGCAGGCGCCGCAGTAGTAGTAGCAGTCGGTGACTTCGTCGCCCATCACGCTGCCGCAGATGGAGGCCACCGGCCCGCCCAGCATCTCGCGGCACTTCGGGCATCGCGAACCGCCGTCTTCCGCCATGAGATGAAGTTACACCCATGGCTGCCCCAACCGCCAGCGCGTCAACGCCGGGTCATCCCCAGCAGGAGAAGGCTGGCTGCCCCGGCCAGGACCGCGCCAGTACCCAGGGCCACGGCCGACGAATATGCCTGCCAGAGAAAACCGCACAGCAGCGATGCGGGCAAGGCCGCGGTTCCCAGCACGAAATGGTAGATCCCGAAGGCGGTGCCGCGCAGGTCGGGGGGAACCAGGTCGGCGATGAAGGCCCGCTCGACCCCTTCCGTCAAGCCGAAAAACAGCCCGTAGGCGGCGAACAGCAGCCAGATCTCGAGCGGCCTGGAGGCCGTGCTGAAACCGAGATAGACGGCCGCGTAGACCATCCAGCCGGCGACGATCAGGGGTGCGCGGCCCACCCGGTCGGAGAGCGCGCCGCCCGGCATGGAGGAGAGTGCCTTCACGGCGTGGAAGACGATCCAGAGCAGCGGCAGCAAGGCCACCGGCAGGCCGGCCTCCCTGGCGCGGAGCAGCAGGAAGGCATCCGAAGAGTTGCCCAGCGCAAACACCGCCAGGATGGCCAGGAAGAACTTGAAGCGCCGGTCGAAGCGGGCAAGAGAGAGCCTGGGCGCGACCGCCGCCCCCGACCGCGGATCGCGCGCCGCGCCGATCCCGAGAAACACCAGGATCACCGCCAACAGCCCCGGGATGGCGGAAATCAGAAAGATGGCGGGCAGCGGCAGCGGGGTCAGGGTGAGCAGCAGAAAGGCGGCCAGGCTGCCCAGCATCGCTCCCCCGTGGTCCATCGCGCGGTTGAAGCCGAAGGCGCGGCCGCGCGCCCCGGGGGCGATGCTGTCGGCAATGATGGCATCGCGCGGGGACGACCGGATGCCCTTGCCGGCCCGGTCCACGAAGCGCAGCAGCAGGACGTGCCAGCCCGCCGTGGCCACTCCGATCAGCGGCCTCACCAGGTTTGAGACGGCGTAGCCCGCAACCGTCAGGGCCCGCTTCCGCCCCAGGCGGTCCGCGATCCAGCCGGAGAAAAGCTTCAGCAGGCTGGCGGTGGTCTCGGCCACCCCTTCCACCAGTCCGATGAACGACATGGACGCGCCGATCCCGGCCAGAAACACCGGCAGCAGCGGGTAGATCATCTCGCTGGCCAGATCGTTGCAGAGAGAGACCGCCCCGAGAAGCACTACGGGCGCGGGGAGATCGGCCAGTCTCCTGCGTGCAGCGGCGGGCGGATCCGGGGTCGCGGACACGGGGTGTCTTCCTAGTGTACGCGCCCGCCGCCCGCGCCGGGCTACCGAAAGGCCAGCGAGACGCGCAGCGCCGAGAGGCTGCCCTCATCGGGGCTGCGATGGTGGCGGAACTCCACCCGCAGGCCCAGCGAGCGTTTCATCCACCAGGTGACCCCGCCGCCAAGGTAGTAGAGGTTGGCGGTGCCGCCCCGGAACGCCAGCCCGTACCCGCCGCCGACAAAGGGCACCACCGGCGCGCTCGGCCCCAGGGAGAAGTGGTACGCCGGGCCGACCGAGAGCAGGCCGATGCCGGCTCCGAAATCCCGCCGCGGAAAAGCATAGTGCAGGTCGCCGCCCAGCGACAGTCCCTTGTACAGGAAGCCCTCACCACCGCCTCCCACACTCAACACGTCGAAGCCACTGCCGCAATCGCAGATATCGTTGGTCGTCACGCCGAACGAGACGTACCCCATGCCCCGGGACTCATCCTGGGCCGCCAGGGGTGCGGCCAGCAGCAGACCCACCGCCATCCAACTCTGCCATCCGAATCTCATAGTCGCCTCCGGCGGCTGGCAGCGCAATTGCCCCTCCGAAGGCCAGCCAGGTGCTCAGCTTATGGAATACAAAGACTTGCGGCCGGCCGCGGGAAACGGCCGGACCGGCCAGCCGCCAGATTGCGCGGACAGTGTCGGCAAAAACCGTCAACGCAAGCGCCCGAATGGGTCTATACTGTTCACGGAAAAGGGGGCCGGTGTGCCCGATCCGCCGCGAATCCTGATCATTGACGACGAAGAGGCGGCACGCTACGGGCTCCTGCGCGCCCTGAGAAACCAGGGCTATGCGCTCGAGGAGGCCGCCGACGGGCTGGCCGGGCTGGAACGGATCGAGCAGTTCCGCCCCCACGTGATCATCTCCGACATCAACATGCCGGGCATGGACGGCCTCACGCTGCTCAAGCACGTGGGCCGCAAGCCGGGCGGACCGCTCATCATCCTGATCACCGCCTACGGTTCGGAAGGCATCGCGGTAGAGGCGCTGCGGGCGGGCGCCTACGACTACCTGCCCAAGCCCTTCGAACTCGACGAACTGCGGGCGATCGTGCGCAACGCGGTGGAGTCGCGGCGGCTGGAAGAGGAGAACCGCCGCTACCAGGCCGCCCTGGTGCAATCGGAGAAGATGGCCTCGCTGGGGCGCCTGGTGGCGGGGGTGGCCCATGAGATCAATACGCCGGTCGGGGTGCTGCAATCCAGCGCCGACACGGTGCTGCGGGCCTCGCACAAGATCGAGCAGGCCCTGGCCCGGGACGAGCCGTCCGCGGCGGCCTGCCGGCAGTCCATGGAGGCCCTCACCCGGGCCGCCGAGCAATGCCAGGCGGCCGGCTCGCGCATCACCGGCGTGGTGGAGCACCTGATCCGCTTCGCCCAGTTGGACCGGGCCGATTTCCAGCAGGCTTCGGTGAACCAGAACCTGGAAAGCACCTGCCTGCTGCTCTCCAGCCGCTGGGGCGGGACGGTCACGATCGCCAGGGACTTCGGCGATCTGCCCGACGTTGAATGCCGCCCCCGGGATCTCAACCAGCTTTTCCTGGCCTTGCTGGAAAACGCGGGAGAGGCCATCGAACACGCCGGGCGCCCCGGCGCCATCCTGGTGCGGACCCGGTGCGAAGGCGGCTGCATCAAGGTGGAAGTCGCCGACGACGGCTGCGGAATCGCTCCCGAGCGGCTCGACAGCCTGTTCGAGCCGACCTTCATCACGCGCGAGGGACGGGTGACGGTGGCCCTGGGACTGGCCATCTGCTACCAGGTGGTGCAGGCGCACCACGGAAGCATCGAAATGGAGAGCAACCCCGGAGCGGGCTCCCGGTTCACGGTGACCCTGCCCCTCCGGCAGCCCGGGTAAACGATGCCGGAGACTCTCGCACTGCGGATGTTCGGGTTCGCCGCCGGCGCGGTTCTGCACGTGTTCCTCGCCACCGTGCTGCGGCGCAAGGCGCGTGTGGAGCGGGCGGCAGCGCTGCTGCTGGTTCTGGTCTGCTCGGCCGGGCTCTGGCATATCTGCAACGCGGGCGCCCTGTTCTACGAGGCCGTGTTTGAGAGGGAAGGGGCGCTGCTGCCCGCGCGCCTGGCGTGGCTGGGCGGCCTGAGCCTGGCGCTGGCCCCCGCGGCCCTGCTTCACCTCGGCCTGTTGTGGGCGGGCCTTCCGTGGCGCCCGGGCCTGGCGCTCTATCCGGCGGCGGTTGTGGCCTGGTCCCTGCCGGGGGCGCCGCTCCCCTCCCTGCTGGGCGGCAGCCTGGCAGGCGCCTGCCTGCTGTCCGCCTACGCGGCCTTCCGGACTTCGGACACCTTGCTGCGGAGGTTCTACCGGTGCTTTGCGGTGTCCCTGGCGGTCGCCCTGGCGGGCCTGTTCCAGGGGGGAAGCTCCGGAACGGCGGTTTTCGCCTCGCTGGTCCCGGCCCTGTGCCTCGCTCACTTCGTCTATCGCTTCAACGTGTACGGGCTGCTGATCGGCAGGCGGGTGGTGTTCGCCCTGGCGCTGGCCGCGTTCTCGGCCGTCTACCTGCACGCGATCCGGCTGGTAACGAGGCGTGCGGAGCTGGACCTTCGCGCCTTCGGCGGCATGCTCGAGCTGCTGCTGATCTCCGCCGCCGCCGTGATCTGGATTCCGCTGTACTCCCGCGCGACCCGCTTCCTCTCCCGCCGCACCAAGCTCTTTGCCGATTTCAGCCGGCGCCTGATTGAAGAGGCCGCCGCTATCCTCGACCTGGGCGACCGCCTGCAGTACCTGGCCGACCGGCTGGGGCGGGCCTTCAATCTGCGCCGGGTGGTGCTGGCCACCAGCGGAGAGCCCCGGCTGCTGCGCTCCTTCCCCCGCCAGTGCCTGGACGCGGAGACGGTGGAACTGGCCGAACTCGAGGCCCTGGTCCGCGACCGCAAGGTCGAGTACCTGCGCTCCCTGGACACACCCGACCGCGGGCTGGCCGGGCGGCTGGCGAAGCTGGGTTTCAGCTACCTGTTCCCGCTCCGGTACGAAGACCGGTTGATGGGGATCCTGCTGGTGGATACTTCTCCGCGTATGTATTTGGATGAGGACGAGACCATCCTGCGCGGGCTGGCCAGCCAGATTTCGCATTCCGTCATGACTCACCGGGTGGTGGAGGAGAAGATCTCGCTGGAGAAGGCCCTGCTGCGCCAGGAGCACCTGGCCACACTGGGGAAGGTGGCGGCCACCATCGCCCACGAGGTGAAGAACCCGCTGAGTTCCATCAAAACGTTGGCCCAGTTGATGCGGGAAGATCCCGACCTGGACGCGCAGTACGGCCGGGATATTAACTACATCATCGCGGAAACGGACCGGCTCAACACCTGCGTGCACCAGTTGCTGACGTTTTCCCGGCCGGTGCCGGCGGCCATATCGGAGGTCCAGGTGAGCAACCTGCTCGGCGCCTTGAGCGAGACCCTGCGGAAGGAGTACGCCGGGCAGGGCATCGCCCTCGAATCGGCCATCGAGCCCGGGGCCAAGGTGAGCGGGGCGGATCCCCAGATCATCCAGCAGATCGTATTGAACCTGATACTGAACGCCGTGCAGGCCGCCGGGACGGGCGGCACGGTCCGGCTGGACGCGCGCCGGGTGGACGGGCGGATCGCCATCGCCGTCTCCGACACCGGGCCCGGCATTCCGGATTCCATCCGCGATCGCATCTTCGACCCGTTCTTCACGACCAAGCAGAAAGGCACCGGGCTGGGACTGGCCATTGTGAGGAAGAACCTGCGGCACCTGGGCGGCGAGATTGAACTGGACAGCCCGCTGTCCAAGACCGGGGGTACGCGCTTCACCATTACGATTCCGGAGCGGTGCGAGAGCGAGCCATGAAGCGGATAACTCTCTGGGGGCTGCTGGTCGCGGGAGCCGTCTCGGCGCAGACGAGTCCCTTCCCCGAGGACCTGCTGGCCCGGCTTCAGGGAATCAACCGCGAGATTTACAGCCTCGATTACGAGCGGGCGGCGGCCCTCTGCCGGGAGATGATCGCCCGGGAGCCGGACCACCCGGCGGGCCATGTCTACCTGGCCAAGACGTACTGGGTGGAGGACCTGAACACGCGGCAGGCGCTCAGCATCGACCGTTTCGCTTCCTCCGAGTTCTTCGCCAAGCAGCCGCGCTCGGGACTGGCCGTCCACTCCGAAAGCGAGAAGCGCTTCCTGGATGCGAGCGACGAGGCCATCCGGCGAAGCCGCGACTGGCTCGCGAAACATAAAGGGGACCGGGCCGCGCAGTACCTGCTGGGCGTGGCCTTTCAGGACCGCGCCACTTTCGAGGTCGCCTTCAAGAGCGACTGGTGGGCCGCCATGCGGTTCGGAGGCACCAGCCACCGCATGAACCGGGAACTGCTGGCCGCCCTGCCGGGCTTCGCCGATTCCTACCTGGTGACCGGGGTCTACAGCTACGTGGCCGGATCGCTGCCCTGGAGCGTGAAGTGGCTGGCGGTGCTGCTGGGACATTCCGGTAACCGCGAGCGGGGCAAGCAGGAACTGGAGACGGCGGCGGCCAGGGCGCTGCTGGCCGGAGACGACGCCCGCGCGGTGCTCTCCCTGATCTACACCCGGGAGAAGCGTTTCGATCAGGCGGCCGGAAAGATGGCGGAGTTGCGCCTTCGCTACCCGGAGAACTATATCGCCCACCTGGAACTGGCCGGGCTGGAGTTGCGCAGGAACCGGACCGGCCAGGCCATCGCGATCTACGGAGAGATTCTGAGCCTGATCGAAGCCGGCGGCCGCTACCGGCGCCTGGAACCGGCCGTGGTGCACAACCGCATGGGCGTGGCCTACCGGGTAGCGGGTAAGACCAACACCGCCATCGGCTACTTCCAGCGGGTGATGGAGTCGGCATCGGCTTCCGACCAGGTGAAGACCATCGCGCGGCTGGAACTGGGCAAGACGCTCGATATCACAGGGCGGCGGGAAGAGGCCGTCGCGCTCTACCGCGCGGTGGCTTCGGCCGAGGATTACGCCGGCTCGCGCCCCGAGGCCGCGCGCCTGCTCGCGCGCCCGTTCCGCCCGTAGTTTCGGTGACAGGCTACATAACCCCCAAACTCCGTTTCTCAGCTACTTACGGGAGTTTGGGGGTTATGTAGCCTGTCACCGAAACTCTACCGGTTTACCGCGTGGATCAGGGCCCGGATGTAGCCGTGCGAGAAGGTGCGGCCCAGCTTGCCGCCGGGCAGGTCGCCGTTGAGGCGCGGCGTATGATCGGAAACCAGGGCGCCCTGGTAGCCCACCTCCTTATAGGCCTGCATGGCCTCCAGCATGTCCACGTCGCCTTCGTCGATGAAGGTTTCCACGTAGCGCGGCACACGCCCGCGCACGGCGCGGAAATGCACGTGGTGAATCTTGCCGCGCCGGCCGATGCGCCGGATGGCGTCGATCACGTCGGCTCCCATCTCGGTTACGGTCCCCTGGCAGAACGTGAACCCGCTGACCGGGCCAGGCACGGCATCCACGAACTTCTCGATGTCCTCGACGCTGGTAAGCAGCCGCTCAACGCCCCTCACTACAGGCTGCGGCGGGTCCTTGGGATGCAGCGACAGTTTCACCCCGGCTTTCTCCGCCGCCGGCGCCACCGCTTTCAGGAAGTAGATCAGCCGGGTCCACAGTTCCTGGCGCGTGAT
>JADZAF010000075.1 GCA_020852755.1 Bryobacterales bacterium | reverse complement strand
TTCAGAGGCAGTACCGGCGCCAGCAGCAGAAGGAACCACGCCAGCAGGAAAACCGGGACCCGCCTTCCCCGGCTCAGCTGAACGCCCGCGAATCCCAACAGTGCAGCGCTCAGTATCAAGGTCCCGGCCAGCACCTCCCAGTTCGGCAGCCGGAACACGTCCGCGGCCAGCGCCGGACCCAGGGCCCAAGCCCAGTATGTGCCCAGCGTGGCGCCCACCGAAGCGTCCACCACTGGTTGATACACTCCGCCGGGATCCGGCCCCGTTCCCGCCCGCAGGGCAACGTAAACCAGAGCCGGCAGCAGCAGCGGCAGCGACCGCCGCGCCAGCCGGGGCGCCGCCAGCCCGCAGTAGACCAGCACCAGCAGCGGATACACGGCCGCGATCTCCAGGGCGCCGAACCCGGCCAGGTAGGACGCCCACTGCCACCGGTAGTAGCAGCTCTTTCCGGTCTCCGCCCAGCGAAGAAAGCAGTGGAACGCCAGAAGCAGGCAGAAGCCGCACAGCACCTGGTTATAAGCCGAGGTCCAGGTCATGACCACGTACATCGCGCCGCCGCTCAACCAGAGCGCCGGGGCCAGCCAGCCGGCCGCGAGGCTCTTCGTCAGCCGCGCGGTCAGCCAGCCCAGCAGCACCAGGTTGGCGGCTTGCGTCAGGAACACCCAGATGCGAAACGGCAGCGCATCCAGGCCGAACAGGGCGTGGAAAACCAGGAAGAAAGCTCGTTCGCTCAGCGGGCGGATGGTGCCTTGCGCCATGGGGGCGAACATCGCACGCCAGAAATCACCCCCGGAGAGCGTTTCCGAGGCCAGGGTCAGCCAGGCGAAATCGTCCTGCCGGAACCAGCACTTCAGCCCGTCCCAGTAGAGGGCCGTGCACAGCGCGGCCGCTGCCAGAACGGGCGCCGGCCCGCGCGGGCTCACTTCGGTTCCAGGCCCACCGTGGTGACGATCACGCCCAACTCCCGCGCGTCGGCGGCGCCGGGCGGCAGGAACTTGTCCAACGTGAAGCTGACTTCCACCGTCTCGCCCGCCAGCACTTTGGCCGGCACATCGCGCGAGTAGGTGTACTCGCCGGCCTGCGAGAACGTCTCCGGCGCCAGAGCGGTGTCGTTCACCTTGGCCGACAGAGTCACGCTTTTGACCTTCGATGTCACCGCGTCGGGAACCGCCAGCTTCAACTCCAGCGTGGCGCCCTTCTCCGCGGCCGTGCGCGGCGGCTTCAACAGAACCGAGAACTTGCTCATGGTCCAGCGCCAGGCGTTCTGCTCCACTTCATGCCAGCCCTTGAGCAGTTGCTGGCTGGCGCGGGGATCGGCCACGTTCAGGGTTGAAACCAGGCTGGTGTCCGGCTCTTCGATGGTCTCCTGTACCGGAATGCGCTCCTTTCGCTTGCAGCCGGAAAGGGCGATAGCGGAGATGAGGGTCACGGTCAGAATCAGAACGGGAAGTCTCATGTTTTTTCCACTTCAACCAGGCAGTTGTAGAAGGTGGGGCCGCCACCCCGATCGGTAAGACGGTCCGAGATCAGCGCGTTGACATTGTGCCCGTCCGGGGCGCGCTTGCCCCAGCGAACGGCGATCGTCGAAAGAACCCCCGGAGGAACCAATTCCTCCACGCATGCGGTCAGCACGCAGGCCCCCCGGGCGTTGTAAACCCGGACCCGGTCGCCGGCGGAGATGCCTCTTTGTGCGGCGTCGGCCGGATGCAGCGTCAGGACCTCCGAGGCGCAGTCCATCTCCTGCCGGTTGCCGAAACTGGAATTCATCCCGCTGCCCTTGGGCGAGATCAGCTCCAGCGGAAACCGGCTGCGCAGTTCCCTGTCGCCCAGGCGCGACTCCTCCGGGGGCTCGTAACCCAGCGTCTCCGCCTTGAACTCGCACTTGCCGGACGGCGTTCCGAACCCGCCCTCCGCGAACGGCCGGAACGGCTCCGGCACCCGCAGGCGGACGAACTCCCGCCGCTCCAGTTCCTCCAGCGTGATGCCGGCCAGAAAGGGATGCCCGGAGTCCAGCGCCGCCCGGATCATGTCGTCTTCCGATTCCCCGAAGCAGGCGTCGTCGAAGCCCATGCGCCCGGCCAGCAGGCGGAAGATGTCGACGTTCGAACGGGCCTCTCCCGGCGGCTCGAGCGCCGGCCGCGCCATCTGCAGGTAGTAGTGCCCGTAGGCGTAATACAGGTCAGTGTGTTCCAGAAAGGTGGTGGCGGGCAGCAGGATGTCCGCGAAATCCGCCGTGTCGGTCTGGAACTGCTCCAGCACCACCGTGAACAGGTCCTCGCGCCGCAGTCCCTGAAGCACCAGGTTGCGATTGGGCGCGATGGCGGCGGGGTTGGAATTGTAGACCACCAGGGCTTTCACCGGTGGATCGTTCAGCGTCGCGAGAGCCTGGCCCAGCGGCGTCATGTTCACCAGCCGCGCTTCCCTTCCCAGCGCCTTCCACTGCAGGTCCGGCCGCTCCAGCGCCTTGCGGTTGACGTGAAACGCGTGCGAGGTGGACAGCAGCAGCCCGCCCCCTTCTTCGGCCCAGGAGCCGGTCAGGGCCGGCAGCAACGCGACCGCCCGCACCGCCATGGCCCCCCGCTCGCTGCGCTGCAGTCCGTAATTCAACCGGATGGCGGCCGGACGCGTGGTGGCGTATTCCCGCGCCAGGCCCTCGATTTCCTCCGCCGCAATGCCTGTCCACTCCGCGACCTTCCGCGGCGTGTAGTCCCGTACCTTCTCACGGAGCTGCTCGAATCCCAGGGTGTGCCGCTCGATGAAGTCCCCATCCTGCAACCCGTCCCGGATGATGACGTGCATCAGTCCCAGGGCCAGGGCGGCATCGCTGCCCGGATGGATGAAGAAATGCCGGTCGGCCGCCCGGGCCGTGCGGCTCATCCTGGGATCGATGGTGTAGAACCTGGCTCCCTGCCGCCGCGCTTCCGTAATGAACGGCCACAGGTGAACGTTGGTCTCCAGGATGTTCGCGCCCCAGGCGACGATCAGCTTCGAATGCCGGAACTGCTCCGGCTCGGTGCCGTAGCGGAATCCCAGCGCTTCCGTCAACCCCGCGGCTCCCGCCGAGGCGCAGATGGTCCGGTCCAGCCGGGAGGCCCCCAGGCGATGAAAGAAGCGGCGGTCCATCCCGGCCCCGTTCAGCAGGCCCATGGTTCCCGCATAGCTGTAAGGCAGCACGGCTTCCGGCCCAAACTCTTCCACAATCGCCCGCAGACGCCCCCCGATCTCGTCCAGCGCCCGGTCCCAGGAGATGCGCTCGAAACGCCCGTCCCCCTTCTTTCCCACGCGTTTCTGCGGATGGAGAAGGCGGTCCGGAGAGTATTCCCGCTCCAGGTATTGGGCCACCTTGGCGCACAGGAACCCGCGGGTCACGGGATGCCGCGGGTTGCCTCGCAGACGGGTCGCCTTTCCGTCATCGTCCACCGTGACGAGCAGCGAGCAGGCGTCCGGGCAGTCCAGGGCACACACGGATTGGCGGATTCCAGGCACGTGAAAATTATAGCCCGTATGCGCGGGAGCACGAACGGAAGTGCGGCTCACGGTTCCCGACTGCCATGCCGGCGCACCTCCTCGAGCGCTGCCTGGGACGCTGCGGATTCCTCGCCGTCGAAGCTCAGCCCGGTCTCCCTGCGCTCCGGTTGCCTCGCCACCCGCGAATTCCCACGGAATCCACTCCTTTCACGTGGCACGGCCGCCGGCACGCGCCCAGTTGGCGTGGCTCAGGATCGCCAGGGCCGCCAGCGCCGCGGTCTCCGCCCGCAGAATCGCCGGGCCCAGGGAGACCTGCTCCCAGCCGACTTCGAGAAACTCCGCCCGCTCCCGCCCGGTCCAGCCGCCCTCGGGACCAACGGCAAAAGCCGTTTCTCCCGCACCCGCCGCTTTCAACATTGGCCGGCCGCCCTCCTCATCCAGGAACAGCCGGCAGGCGGACGCATCCGCCAGCACGGCATGCAGCCGGACCGGGTCCCGGACCTCGGGCAGGCGCAGCCGCCTCGACTGCCGGCTGCTCTCCCGGGCGATCCTCCGCCAGCGTTCGATCCGCTTACCCGCCGCCGCCAGCAGCCCCTTCTCGCTGCGCTCCGCCTCCACAGGAACAATTTCGCCCACTCCCAGCTCGGTGGCCTTCTCTACGATCCACTCGAACCGGTCGAACTTGATCAGCGCCGCATACAGTCGCAGCCCGGCCGGTCCGGCCTCGTCCGGCAGCGGCTCGCGGATGGCGAATCGCACCTCCTTCTCCCCGATGGCCGTGATCTCCGCGAGGTAGGCCGAATGGTTGTCGGACACTTCGTAAAGCTGGCCCACCCGGGCGCGCAGTACGTGCGCCAGGTGATGCGCCTCCTCGCCCCGCAGCGCCGCCGCGCCGCCGCGAATCTCGTCCACAAAGAACCGCCGCCTGGCCATAATCCCTCGCGCGTCACTCCGGCCGGTCCAGCATGTACAATAATCTATTCAATCCAACTGGAGGCCTCTAAAGACATGAAAGCACGACGCGCATTCCTGAAATCGGCCGCCGGGCTCGGCGCCATGGCAACCATGGCCGAAGCCGCCGCTCCAGGCGGCAGGTCGCGGGTGAAAGGCGGTATCCGGGTCGGCAACCTGTTGTTCAGCTCGGGCCTCACTTCCCCCGGCGCCGACGTCACCGAGCAGACCCACGGCATCATGAAGATGCACAAGGCCAACCTGGAAGCCATGGGCTCTTCCCTGGAGAACGTCGTCAAGGTGACCGTATTCATGGCCGACGTCCGCAAGGAGAAGCCCGCCATGAACAAGGCCTACGCCGAGTATTTCCCCAAGGACGCGCCTTCCCGCTCCTGCGTCGGTGTCGATTTCCCGGATGACGAGACCCGCCTGGAGATCGAGCTCGTCGCCTGGATTCCATGATCGCGCGGCTTCGCGGCACGCTGCTCGAGAAGCATCCCAACCAGGCGGTGGTCGAAGCCGGCGGCGTCGGCTACGATGTGACCATCGCCGTGCCGACCTACACCCGGCTTCCCGATGTGGGCAGCGAGGTGAACCTGCGGGTCCACACGCACGTGCGCGAGGACGCCTTGCTGCTCTACGGTTTTCTCCTGCAGGAGGAAAAGCTGCTCTTCGAGAAGCTGATCGGGGTGAGCGGCATCGGTCCCAAGCTGGCCATCACCGTCCTTTCGGGCCTCTCCGCGCCGGAGCTGACCACGGCCATCCGGCGCGGCGAGGTGGAGCGGCTGGTGCGCATCCCGGGCGTGGGCAAGAAGACCGCCGAGCGGCTGGTGCTGGAGTTGCGCGACAAGCTGCCGTCGCCCCCCAGCGAGGACGCCCCTCCCCCGGCCGCCGCCTTCGATGCCATCGGCCAGGACGTGCTCTCCGCGCTCCTCAACCTGGGCTGCGCCCGGCCCGCGGCCGAGACGGCCGTGAAGAAAGCCAAGGCCGCGCCCGGCGCGCCCTCGGATTTCGAGCCCCTCTTCCGCCGGGCCCTGGAGATGCTGCGCTAAGCTCAAGGAAGCATGCCCGACCGGCGTATCGTATCGGCCGCTCCGCAGGATGACGATCTCCAGTTCGAGGTCGGTCTCCGTCCCCGCCGCCTGGCCGATTTCACCGGGCAGGCCAAGCTGAAGGAGAACCTGAGCATTGCCATCGAGGCCGCCCGGGTTCGGGGCGAGGCTATGGACCATGTTCTGCTCTACGGCCCTCCCGGCCTGGGCAAGACCACCCTGGCCGGGATCATCGCCGCCGAGCTGAACGTGCCCTTCGACCAGACCTCCGGCCCCGTATTGCAGAAGAAACTGGATCTCACCGGCATCCTCAGCGCGGTGCGCGTGCACCAGGTGTTTTTCATCGACGAAATCCACCGCCTGTTTCCCGACGTGGAGGAGATGCTCTACTCGGCCCTGGAGGATTTTCGGGTGGACATCATGGTGGGAACGGGCCCCGGCGCGCGCACCCACTCCCTTCCCCTGCCGCGCTTCACCGCCATCGGCGCTACCACGCGCCAGGGCCTGGTGAGCGCCCCCCTGCGCGGCCGCTTCGGCCTGGTGCTGCGCCTGAACCACTACAGCAGCGAGGAACTGAAGGAGATCGTGCACCGCTCGGCCGGGCTGCTGAACGTGCAGGTGGACGATGCCGGAGCCGAGGAGATCGCCCGCCGCAGCCGCGGCACCCCGCGCATCGCCAACCGCCTGCTGCGCCGCGTGCGCGACTACGCCCAGGTGCGCGCCGACGGCCGCGTCACCAAGCCCGTGGCCCAGACCGCGCTGGACCTGCTGGAAGTCGACCGCTTCGGACTGGACGAGATCGACCAGAAGATCATGCTCACCGTGCTGGAAAAGTACAGCGGCGGGCCGGTGGGCCTCAACACCATCGCCGCGTCGATCTCCGAAGAGCCCAGCACCATTGAAGAGGTGTACGAGCCCTACCTCATCCAGTTGGGCTTCCTCGACCGCACGCCGCGCGGCCGCGTCGCCACCGAGCGCGCCTTCGAGTATTTCGGCATTCAGCCCCGCTGGCGCGGCAACCAGCCCACCCTTTTTTCCCAGTGACGGCGGTCTATCTCTCGCTGGGCTCCAACCTGGGCCCGCGCGAGGAAATGCTGCGCCGCGCCCTGGCGGCCCTGCAGGACGCCGGCCTCGCCGTTCCGCGCGTGTCCTCCCTCTACGAGACCGAGCCCCAGGACCTCCCGGACCAGCCCTGGTTCCTCAACCTGGTGGCGGAAATCGAAACCGCCCTACCCCCGCTGCAGCTGCTCGACTGCATCCAGCGAATCGAGCACGCTCTCGGCCGCAGGCGAGAAGTCGACAAAGGGCCGCGCATGATCGACATCGATATCCTGCTCTACGGCAGCCTCGCGATTGACACTCCCCGCCTCGCCATCCCTCACCCCCGCTTGGCCAGCCGCCGCTTCGTCCTGGAACCCCTGGCGGAACTCGCCCCAGACCTGCGCCACCCGGTGACTGGAGACACGGTGGCGGAGATGCTCAAGGCCGTGGCGGGACAGACGGTGCGGCGGGTGTAACGCCCGGGCTACATCAGCTTTTCCGCCGCCTGCCGCAGTGCGCGTCCAGTTTCATCTCATGGACAGCGGCCAGCCGGCCCAGCGCCTGCTGCCGCCGCCTGCTTTCTCACACAAGAGCCACCTGCTCTTCGGTCGGCTCCGCTCAACAGAACCAGGGCTCGGTCATGTACGGGATGGCCGCGCGCGAAACCAGGTGATAGTCGGGCGGCGGCGCGCCGTGCGCCAGTTCCCATATCCGCGCAAACACTTCAACCCGAGGGCCGCCGGCCTGGACTTCGGCTTCCACCCGCGAGCATAGCTCGTCCACCCCCGGGTCCGGGTTTCTCCACGGATAGGCCAGGGCCTGCTCCTCGAACGGCCCCACCAGCCGCCGCACCTCGTCCAGTTCCAGCAGGCGCGAACCCGCCGGGATCAGCAGCCGCACCGCCAGTTGCACCGGCGCCACGTTCTCCACCAGGTCCAGTTCCAGGATGGTGCGCAGCAGTTCCCGATAGCCGTCCCGGGTGGTCCAGGGATGGAACGCCACGAAGGTCGGGGCCAGCGCCAGTCCCGCCTCGCGCGTCAGCCGGACCGCTTCCAGGAAATCCGCCCGCGTGTGTCCCTTGTCCAAACGCGCCAGCACGGCATCGTCCACCGACTCCACCGCGCTGGTCACGAACAGGCAGCCGGTCTCTTTCAATACCGGCAGCAGGCCGCGATGTTTCAGCAGGTGTTCGATCTTGATGGTGACGTCGTAGCTCAGCCCTGGGTGCTCCTGGTGCAGCGCCCGCACCAGCGCCGCGGCGTGGGCCGGGCCGTTGAAGAAGTCCGGGTCGCCGAAGGTAATGTGCCGGGCCCCGGCAGCCGCCTGCCGCCGGATATCCTCCAGCACCACCTCGCGCTGCACGATCCGGAAGCGGCCCCCGTAGACCGGCACGACCGGGCAGTGCCGGCAATGGTGCTTGCAGCCGCGGCTGGCCTCCGTGTATCCCGCCGGCAGGCGCGCACCGTTCACCTGTACGGCGGCATAACGGTCCAGCCCGGGCAGAAGCCCGCGCTCCGGCACACGGAAATGCAGCCTGCCGAGCGAAACCACCGGCTCGACCTGCTCTCCGGCCGCCCGCTCCACGAAGCGGACCAGTTCCGGCTCGAACTCGCCGCCCAGCACCACCTCCACGCCCAGGTTGCGCAGGTACGCCTCATTGACCGGGGCGTAGAGGCCGTAGCAGCACAGGCGGGCCGCGGGATTGATGCTCCGCACCTTGCGTATGGCTTTGGCCGCCAGTCGCGTGGCCGTGTGCATGGGCACATGTAAAGCCACCACCTCGGCCCGGGCCACCGCTTCTTCCGGCAGGCGCGCGCAGGCCAGGTCCGCGCACATCACCTCGTGGCCGCGCTCCTGCAGCCAGGCGGCCGGAGAGGCCAGGCCGAATGGCTGGCGGCCCAGTTCGTAGGTCGAGATGAGCAGAACCCGCAGCGCCAAACCCCTCTCATATTATGGGATACGGGCTGATACAATAGAAACAACACTCATGCTGGCGGCAACCGGTCTGGCGGAAGAGATCCTCGCGCTCAAACAGGAGCGCAAGGCGATCCTGCTCGCCCATCACTATCAGGAGCCCGAGATCCAGGAACTGGCCGACTGGGTCGGCGACAGCCTGGAACTGGCCCGCAAGGCGCGCGAGTTCCAGGGCGACGTGATCGCTTTCTGCGGCGTCTGGTTCATGGCCGAGACGGCCAAGGTGCTCAACCCGGGCCGGGTCGTGGTGGTGCCGGACCGCGAGGCCAGCTGCAGCCTGGTGGAAAGCTGTCCGGTCGAGCCGGTGCGCGCCTACCGCCGCAAGCACCCGGACCACGTGATCGTCAGCTACATCAACACCTCGGTGGAAGTGAAAGCCGAGAGCGACATTCTCTGCACCTCGCGCAACGCCGTGGACGTGGTCAACTCGATTCCGCCGGAGAAGCCGGTACTGTTCCTCCCGGACAGCAACCTGGGCAGCTACGTCAGGAAACAGACCGGGCGCGAGAACCTGCGCATCTGGCAGGGCACCTGCATCGTCCACGCCACCTTCCCCGCGCGGAGGGTCTCGGCGGCCAGGCTCGAGCATCCCGAGGCCAGGATCGCCGCTCACCCCGAATGCCCCGAGGCCGTGCTGGCCATGGCGGATTTCATCGGCTCCACCTCGGCCATCATCAACTGGTGCGTGAAGAGCGAGGCGCGCGAGTTCATCGTCATGACCGAGAGCGGCGTGCAGCACTCCCTGCACAAGCTGGCCCCGGATAAGCGCTTCTATTTCGTGGCCAACGAGCAGTGCAATTGCAGCGAGTGCCCTTACATGAAGCGCAATACGCTGGAGAAGCTGCGCGACTGCCTCCTGACGCTGGAGCCGCGCGTGGAGATTTCCGAAGACCTGATGCGCCGCGCCTTGGTCCCGCTGGACCGGATGCTGGCGATACAATAGCTCCCGCCGTGCCCGCCGCCCCGCTCATCGACGCCTACGGACGCATTCACGACAACCTGCGCATCAGCGTCACGGACCGCTGCAACATCCGCTGCTTCTATTGCATGCCGGAGACCGAGGTGCAGTTCGTGCCCCGCGCCGAGATCCTTTCATTCGAGGAGATGGAGCGCTTCGCCCGCATCGCGGTCACGCTCGGCATCACCAAGCTCCGGATCACCGGGGGAGAGCCGCTGCTGCGCAAGGACCTGCACCTGCTGATCCGCAAGCTGGCCGCAATCCCCGGAGTCGCCGACCTGGCCCTGACCACGAACGGCGTGCTGCTTCCCCAGCTTGCCGGACCGCTCTACGAGGCCGGCCTCCGCCGCATCAACATCCACCTGGACACCCTGGACCGCGAACGGTTCCTCCGCATCACGCGCCGCGACGACCTCGACCGGGTGCTGGAAGGGATCGCGCTCTGCCGCAGGCTGGGCTACCACCCGATCAAGATCAACGCCGTGGCCGTGAAGAACCTCACCGAGCCGGACATCGTTCCGCTGGCCCGCTTCGGGCGGGAGAACGGCCTGGAGGTCCGCTTCATCGAGTTCATGCCCCTGGATGCCGAGCGCCGCTGGGACCGCGGCCAGGTGCTTCTCGCGGACGAAATCCTCGAAGTGCTGTCGCGCGGGATCGCGCCGCTCGAGGAGATCCCCGACCGCGACCCTCGCGCCCCCGCCACCGAGTATCGCTACGCCGACGGGCTGGGGCGGATCGGCTTCATCGCCTCCGTCAGCCGGCCCTTCTGCCTCAACTGCAACCGCATCCGGCTCACCGCCGACGGCCATCTCCGCTACTGCCTTTTCGCGATCGAAGAGACCGATGTGAAGCCTCTGCTCAGGGGCGGCGCGGACGACGGGCAGATCGAGGAGTTGATCCGTGCCGCCGTGGGGGGGAAGTGGGAGGGCCACGAAATCAATTCGGCCCGCTTCATCCCGCCGCCCCGTCCCATGTATTCCATCGGCGGGTAGGCCGGCGCCGCGTCAGCGCGCCTGCACCAGTTGGTCGCCTCCGAAAACGTCGGCGCTCCAGACCTGCTCCAGGCGGTATCTCCCGGCGGCGCCGCTGAACACCAGCCTGGCCTTCTGCGGCGGTCCGTAGCCCGGGGCCGGGCCCACCAGCATGATCACGCTGGCTCCGTTGTCCCGGTTCCGTATGATCACGTGGCTGGGCAATACGTGCCGTTCGACGATGTAGTTCCCCGCCGGCATGGCCGTATCGCCCACCGTGAATGCAAACGGCACCTTCACCGTCAGCAACACGCCCGTCCTCGCCGCGGCCGGGAGGGAAGCCGCCAGGATGCCGATCGCCAGAACCGTAAGCGCCCGTAAAAGAGTCTTCATGGAATTCTTCTCCTGGCTGCGCAGCGGCATGTGCGGGACCAAAGCCGTCCGCCCGGGCGTCCCAGCGAATCGTTCCACTTAGGCGGGCAGCCACGCGAAGCCCGCCGGCGCGCGCCTATCAAAGAGGATTCCCGGGCTATCAATTCCGATTGCCGGTTTCCGGCGGGACGAAATTCGGGAACTTCCGTCTAACCGGATTCGTAATACTGTCCGGACGGCCGGCTGCGTATCCGCGCGATGAATCCCAG
>JADZAF010000074.1 GCA_020852755.1 Bryobacterales bacterium | reverse complement strand
CGTTCTTCCACCGCGTTCCTCTCCTGCCAGGGCATATGCCCCAGTTTTGAGGTTCGCCACGCCGAATGAAAGTGTTACCGATGTCGCCGGTCTGTTTTGTTACCGATGTCGCCGGTCCGTACCCCGGCAGAAACCGCTCCCGTTGGTCGCGGCTCGGAAACCGGGCACACCGTGCATTCCGAGCCGTGGCCGGAGGGGTTATCGCTACTTGAGCGGCAGGGCCGCCCGGCGGAGCACCCGGCAGAAACCGCTCCCGTTGGTCGCGGCTCGGAAACCGGGCACACCGTGCATTCCGAGCCGTGGCCGGAGGGGTTATCGCTACTCGAGCGGCAGGGCCGAAATGAACAGTTTCTCCGGCCGCTTGACTTCCACCTTGACCTTCTCGCCCAGGCCCAGGTTCCCGGTGACGGTTAACGTGTAGTGGGAGCGTAGCACCCGCAAGATGCGCGGCCCGGGAGGCTCCTCCGAAGCCCGCTTCATGTCGCGCAGGTTGAAGGAAGCGCCCCCGGTCTGGCGAGCGAGGTTCTCGAACATCGACCGGTCGTAGCCGGTCACGTACACGGGGAAGATGGAAACGCCGTTGCGCCGGGCCAGGCGGATGACATCCCGTTCGTTCACCCGGCCTCCGCCCTCCATCCCCGCAGTCGCCAGGATCACCACCCGGCGAAAGGCGGTGCCGCCGAAACCGTCCTCGATTGAGGCGTAAAGGCCGTCCAGAAGCCTGGGAGTATTGCCGTACTTGATGCGCGCCAGCGCCTGGCCCAGTAACTGGCGGCTGGAGGTGAACTCCTGGATGAGGTCGGCCGCGGAATGTACCGCGACAATCGCCATCTGCTCCTTGGGCTGCAGTTGCTCGATCAGGTTCTGGGCCACCGGCTGGACCATCTCGCCGACCACGCTGGTGTCCACCAGAAGCATGACGTCCAGGGGATCGGAGACGAATTCGGCCGCCTCCACGCGGCGCGGCGTGCGGTCGTCCAGGAGGGTGAAATCAGCCGCCTTGAGGTCGGTAACCGGCTGTCCGGATTTCTGTTGCACCACGGTGACCAGCACCTTGGTGGCGCCGGCGGCCGGGAGAACCGCCAGCAGAATGGCGAGAACTGCCCTTCTCATTGCTCCATTTTCTTCGCGGCGCGCTCTCCACTGGCCACGACTTCCACCCGGGAACCGGTGTCCAGGCGGGCGACCTGGGTTGTGGCCACCTGGTCGCCTTCGTTCAGGCCTTCCATGATCTCGATATCTTCACCGAACCGGTCGCCGACCTTGACGTCCAGCGCTTCAATCTTCCCGCTCGAGACGCGGTAGGCCTTATTGGAGCCGAAAACGTAATTGATTGACCGCACGGGAATCAACCGGACGCTGTCGTACTTGTCCGTGCGCACGCGAGCCTTGGCGTACGATCCGGGCTTCAGCGCGCCGGTCGGATTGTCGATCAGGGCTTCCACCACGAAAGTCCGCTTGGTCTGGTCGACGGTCGGGGAGATCCGCCAGATCCTGCCCTGGAATGTCCGGTCCTGATACGCCTCCACGGTGACCTGGGCGGTCTGCCCGACCTTCACCCAGGGGGCCATGCGCTCGGGGACCTCGATGCGCAGCCGGATGGGGTCGGTCTTTACGAGAACGAACACCGGAGTATTGGGCCTGACGAACTGGCCTACGTTGACCTGCCGCTCCTTCACGAACGCCGCGAAAGGGGCCCGGATCGAGGTGTCGCGCAGCTTCTTCCGTTGCAGGTCCACGGCCGCCTTGAAGCGGTCCACTTCCTGAATCAGGTTACGGGTCTGGTACAGGGTATTCTCGTAACCGGCCTGCGCGGACTGGAAGCGCGCCTGGGCCTGGTCCAGTTCCTGCTGGGATCCAATGCCCTGCGCCACCAGGTCCCGCACCCGCTTGTAGCGCTGTTCGGCGTCGAACAGGTCGGCTTGCGCGCGGCGGACCTCGGGGGTTTCCCGAATGTCCTTCACCTTGTCCTTTTCGTCGCGCAAGCCCAGGCGCTCCAGCGATTGGCGCAACTGGGCCTCGTTCTGGGCCAGGACGTAGCGCTGCTCCTCCTCCGAGAGCCGGACCAGAATCTGGCCCTTCTCGACGCGATCGCCCAGATCGAAGTTCACCTCCTCAGCCCGCCCATCCACTTCGGAGCTGATAGTGACCTCCTCGAACGGAAACATGGTGCCGACCGATTCGACGTCCCGCTGCAACTGCCGGACCACAACCCTGGCGGTTTGGATTTTGATGGGGCCGGAATCCTGCTTGGCCGCCACCGGGGCTTCCCGGCCGCAACTCGTCAGAAAGACCGAAACCACGAGTAGAATCAAGGAAATGCGCAATGGAGTCCGCCTCAAAACAAAAGAAGCCACAATTCTACCAGATATATAGAGGCGAGAGCCGTACGCGGCAAGGTTACGCCGGCGGCGGCAATCGGGCAGACCGCTCAGCCGGTGATGAAGAAACCCGACTCGATCCGGCCTCCCCAAACCCGGTTCCAGACAACCCGCGCCGTGCCCTGTCTTGCGGCATACTCGAAACGCACCTCGCGGCCGGTTTCGAGCACTGAATTGTGCGAGGCCCGGAAACCGCTCTGGCTCACGTCCACCAGCCGCCCCTGAACCAGCACCGGCTGCGGATCGTCGATCACCAGCCGGACAGCGCCGCTGGCGGGCGACCGGGGATGCCGCCGTCGTTCCGGAAGCGAGCGGATTTCAGCCCGCATGGCAGCCAACGCCTTGCGATTCATAGAGCTTCAACTTCCTTCTGAGGGTCCGGGGGGAAATACCCAGCAGGTCGGCTGCCCGGCGGTGGTGGCCGCGCGTCTCGGTCAGCGTTTTCAATATTGCCTGGCGCTCCATGCTCTCCAGGGTGGCTGTCCGGTGGTTGCCGCCACCGTTGCTTCGGCCGTTCCGGATCGTGGGGTGGAGGTCGGCCGGCTCGATTACCGGGCCCGGGACCGACAGCGCCGTCTTCACCACCATGTTGCGAAGCTCCCGCACGTTGCCGGGCCACGGGTATCCCCGCAGGGCGGCCAGCGCCTCGGGCGAGAAGCGGAGTGACGGCTCCTGCCGGCTGAGAAAAAACTCCGCCAGCGGGCCGATGTCTTCAGGCCTTTCCCGCAAAGGGGGAACGGCAATGTGTACTTCGCTGAGGCGGTGGTAGAGGTCGCGGCGAAAACGGCCGGTCTTCATGGCCTGTTCCAGGTCCAGGTTGGTGGCGGCCACCAGGCGCACGTCCACATTCACCTTGCGTACGCCGCCCAGCCTGTAGTACGGCGTGCCGTCCAGAACGCGCAGCAGCTTCACCTGCATGCGAGGATCCAGCTCGCCCACTTCGTCCAGGAACAGGGTGCCGCCGTGAGCCAGTTCGAACAGGCCGGCCTTGGCCGCCTCAGCCCCGCTGAAGGCCCCTTTCTCGTGGCCGAACAGTTCGCTCTCCACCAGGTGGTCGGGGAGGGCTGCGCAACTGATGTCCACCCAGGGCCTGGCGCAGCGCAGCGAGAAATGATGGATGGCCCGGGCAACCAGTTCCTTGCCGCACCCGCTCTCCCCGGTGATCAGCACGGCCGCCTGGATCCGGGCAGCCCGCTCCGCCAGTTCCAGGACGCGGGACATGGCCTGGCTGCGAATCAACGCGGGCAGGCCGAGGAAGACGTGCAGGCCCGCGCCGCGGCCGGAAGGAGCGGCGCCGGCCGCGTGAGAACGGCCGTGCGCAAACCCGTTGTGGCCGTTACGGAAGTGGTCCCCTTTAGGGCAATCGAGATTCACTGCGGCTCACCGGAACTCGTACCCATTCTCCGGCGCAGACCCGGGCCGCGGGTAGCGCGAGTCGCCCGAGTCCGGGAGGGGGAAAGCCCCGAGAACCCCTCAGAAGTTGCCTTATCACCGGAACCGAGCGGGCCGGCCTGACTCCCGGGCTATTCCAGGGATGCCTTCAGCGCCTGGTCGAGGTCCCAGAGGATGTCCGCTTCGTCCTCCAGCCCGACGGAGATCCGGACCAGGTCCGGGGTCACTCCCGCCGCCGCCTGCTCCTGCTCGCTCAACTGCTGGTGAGTGGTCGAGGCGGGGTGGATCACCAGGCTCCTGGCGTCACCGACATTGGCCAGGTGGGAAAACAGCTTCACGCTGTCGATGAACTTCCGGCCCGCTTCGTAGCCGCCCTTGATCCCGAAGCTGAAGACCGCTCCGGCGCCCTGCGGAAGGTACTTCTGCGCCAGGGCGTAATACGGGCTCGAAGGCAGCGAGGGATACTTCACCCAGCAGACCGCCTTGTGGTTCTCCAGGAATCGAGCCGCCGCCAGGCTGTTCGCCACATGACGCTCCATGCGCAAGCCGAGCGTCTCGATTCCCTGCAGGAACAGGAAGGAGTTGAACGGACTCAAGGCCGGGCCCATATCGCGCAAGCCTTCCACCCGGGCCTTGATGATAAAGGCGAGATCGCCGAAAGTCTCGCGAAAGCGCATCCCGTGGTAGGAGCGGGCGGGCTCGGTCAGTTGCGGAAAATGCCCCTTCTCCCAGGGGAACTTGCCGCCATCCACGATGATGCCGCCGATGCTGGTGCCGTGGCCCCCGACGAACTTGGTGAGTGAGTGCACCACGATGTCGGCGCCGAAATCGATCGGCCGGCACAGATAGGGAGTGGCGAAGGTGTTATCGACGATAAGAGGCAGATTGTGCTCGTGCGCGATATTCGCGACTGCCTCGATGTCCAGCACGTTGCCCCGCGGGTTGCTGATGGTTTCGCCGAACAGGCAGCGGGTCTTGGGCGTGATCGCCTTCCGGAAGTTTTCGGGGTCGTCCGGCTCGACGAACTTCACGTTGAAGCCCAGCTTACGGAAGCTGACGTCGAACTGAGTGTAAGTACCGCCATACAGCGTGGAGGCCGCTACCATTTCGTCGCCCGATTCCATCAAGCTGCTTATGGCCAGGAACTGCGCCGCCTGCCCGCTGGCGGTGGCCAGGGCGCCGATCCCGTTTTCGAGCGAGGCCATCCGCTGCTCCAGAACGGCGGTGGTGGGGTTCATGATACGGGTGTAAATGTTCCCGAATTTCTGTAGCGCGAACAGCGCAGCGGCGTGCGCGGAATCTTCGAAGACGTAGGACGTAGTCTGGTAAATCGGGACGGCGCGCGCGCCGGTGGTCGGATCCGGCTCATACCCAGCGTGGAGGGAACGGGTGTTGAAACCGAGGGTGCGGTCGATTTGCTTTTGATTTGCCATAGGGGGTTGGAAGGATTGTAGCATTCCCAACCCTCCGCCCGCCCGGGTGATTAGAAGGGACAGGAGGGGATAGAGGGGATGATTCGCGCCGGTTAATTCCCTCTGTCCCCTTTGATCCAGAGGACCCGGACTTCGCCGGCCTCCAGGTCGCGGGTCACTCGGACGGCCGTTCCTTCCCGGCGGACGGGGACCTCCGCATCGGCCTCCAGATCCCGAGCCGAGTATCGACCCGCGGCAAGTTCCACCGATACCTCGGCCCGGGCGGGGTTCGCTCCGTGGTTGAACACGAACAGGAGGCGGTCCGGGCCGCTCTCCAGCAAACGCGCCTCCACATCCGCCGGTGAGGCGGCCACCGGGCTCTTTACCTGGGCCCACGCAAGCAAGCCGGTGAAGAGGCGCTGGGTGGCCGGATCGCGATCCCTTTCGTGCGCCACACCCAGGTAGGAGCCCAGAACGAGCGTCTTGCCCTTGCCGAATGTGGAAACGACTGCTGCCGGAGCGCCGCCGGCAAAACGAGCTACTACCCGCGCCTGCCCGCCCTGCGGCTCGAGCGTTTCTTCATAGATCCGTCCGGGCAGCCGGTCGCCGGGCTTCAACCCGGGAATTTCGGTGGCGGTCCACTGCAGGGTGGTGCGCCCTCCGGGAACGCTCTGGACGGCGGTCTCGCGGCATCCGAACACCTCGTCCAGACCCAAGCCGGGGATCACTTCCGCCGCATAACCGCGCTCATTGTTCCAGCCCGCCCGGGCCTCCGCCACGAGGGTTCCCCCGGCCCGCACATACTCCCGCAGCGCCGGACCGGCTTTCTCCGGCAGCATGAGCGGGTACGGCAGGATCACCAGCTTATAGCGGCCGATGTCTTCCAGTTCGTTGATATGGATGAAATCCACCGGGACGTTGGTGGGGAACAGGGCGCGATAGATACCGGTCAGGGAACTGCGTTCGATGCCCGCCACCTCGCCCTGCACGCCGCCGTAAGCGGCCGCCCTCTGGCGTCCGCCCACCATGTAGGCCAGCGGATTATAGACGATGGCCGCCTGGCCGCGGACCGGCCGGGCGCCGGCGAACAGGGCCTGGTTGCGGCCGACCGCGCGCGCCATGCGCCCTGCCTCCCGGCTGCGTTCGGTGATGGTTCCATCCAGCTGGATCAGACCGTATCCACCGGATTCGTAACCCGAATTCATGGGGTACCAGGCATAGTAATTGATGCCCTTGGCGCCTCTGGAGATCGCCGTCCAGGTCCACATGCGCAGGTCGGCGGGAGTCACCGTCAGGCCGACGTTGAGCGCCACGGTGCCGAAGCCGCCCTGCAGCTCGCCGATCCAGAAGCCGCGCCCCTGGCCGCTGTAGCAGGCCGAACGGGTGAAATCCAGGCGCGCTCCCCGGGTGACGGGATCGTAGGCGGTGGGACCGGAGTGCTTGGGATACAGCGACGTTCCCCAATAGTCCGTCTGCTTCGCCATGATCCAGTCGTCCGGGCTGCCCTCTCCCGTCAAGGGAGATGTGAACATGCTGGGCCCCGCGGCGTGGCTGGTAGCCACCCGGTCCGGCGCGATCCGCCTCACCGTCTCGTAGCGCGCCCGCAGGTCCTCGCCCAGTTTCGCCTGAATGAAATTACGCCAGTCGATGTAGTCGGTGTAGGAGAGGATGGTGCTGAGGCGGTTGGGCTCCACCTGGTCCCAGGAAGTGAAACGCCGGTACCAGGCCAGGTTCAGGGCCTCCAGGGCGCCGTACTTCCGCTCCAGCCACTTGCGATACCGGGCCACCGTGTGGGGACAGAAACAGAACTCGGCGTTGGTCAGGTAGGTGGCCGTGGCCCAGTTGATGACGTGCGGCTCGCTCCAGAGGTCCCAGCCGGCGAAGGCCGGGCTGCGCCGCGCCCGTTCCGCCAGGGCGGCGTAGAAGTCGAGCACCGCTTGCCGCACGCCGGGGTGATCGAAGCAGTAGCCGGGCGCCGATTCGGGCTTCATCACGGCGCCGCTGGAAGAGACGAACAGCGAGTCGGGGAAGCGCCGTCCCACCCAATCGGGCGCCGCGTCCATGTAAACCTGGACAATCACCTTCAAGTTTTCCTGCCCGGCCAGTTCGAGAAGGACCTCGACCGTTTCGAAGTTGTACTGCCTCTCGGCCGGCTCGCCGCTGGCCCAATCCATCCAGCAGCGAATGGCATTGAAGCCCAGGTTCCTGATCTGCCGCAGATCGCGCCGCCACGCTTCCTTCTTGGCCCTTGCGTCGCGCTCGAGCATGGGCGCACGCGCCTTCCCGCCGCCGTACCAGACAGCCATGGGAAAGAAGTCGGCGGCGGGCTGCGCCTGGGCGGAGACAGGAGGGGCGCCCACAGCCGCGGCCGGCAGAAAGCAGGCCAGCAGAAGCGCGACCGCGCTATTCTTCCTCGCCGCCGTCCTTCTTCGGCTTGCGCTTGGGGGATTCGCTGGATTCACTGGCCGTTTCCGGATTCAGTTTTGCCAGGACTTCGTTGAAGAGTTCCTTCTTGCGGTCCGTGCGCGGCTTGGGCGGTTGTTCGTGGCGATAGTCCTGTTCGTGGTAGCAAGTCCGGCAGCGTACCTTGGCCGGTTCCGAACCGATCATCGAGACGATGGAGACGTTCATGATGCGCCGGCATTTCACGCAATGGTCGTCGATCACATCACCCAAACGATATTCCGGCATGGTGGCTCCGAAACCTCGATGCCGCAGTATAACATGTCCACGCGGCGGAATCGCCGCGGGCGAGGTCTCAGGCATCACGCGGGCCGCGCTTTTCAAGGCTGTCGCGCACCTTCCTCCATGCGTCGCAAACCGCTATAATCCGATATCGAGAGGGGATAATCCTCGCTGCCCGATTTCGCAAGTTCGCGTTCCCGGAGGTCACCCGTGTACGGAAAAGGGCCAGTAGACGCTCCAGTCTCTGAGCAGCACGAGGAGGAGTCTCGATCCGCGGTTGCCCCGGCGGTTTCGCGGCATGCCATCGAGGATTCGAGCGTGTTGGGCCGTGTCAGGAAGGGTCTTTCGCGCAGGCCTGCCCTGCAGTACCTCCTGGCCGTCGGCCTGGTTGTCACCGCGGTCGCCGTCCGGCTGCTGCTGGCTCCCATTCTCGGTATCGGCGTGCCGTACCTCCTGTTTGTCGTGCCCACCATCGTTACCGCGAACCTGGCGGGAAAGGCTCCTGCGCTGCTGGCCGCGGTGCTGGGTGGCGCGGCCGCCGACTACTTCTTTATGCCTTCCCTGATCACGGGTTTCTGGCACATTACGATCTGGACGGTCGTCTATCTTCTGGTATCGGCCACTCTGGTCTCGGTGTTTTCCTCGGAGCAGCAATTGCGGGTTCGGGCTGAAGTGGCTCTCCGCGAAGTGGAGAAAAGCGCGGAGGTCCTGCGCAGGCAGGCACTGCTGATCGATTCCTCGCACGACGCCATCATCATCGTGGATCCGCAGGGAACCATCGCTGCCTGGAACGGAGGGGCGAGCGCGATGTACGGCTGGACGGCCGCGGAAGCATGCGGCAGCAGCGTGCGGACGCTCTTCCCGAACGAATCCAGCGGGTCCGACCCGGTTCTCAGTGAGGCCCTGTATCGCGATGGGCGCTGGGAAGACGAACTCGCGCACTTGACCAAAGACGGGCGCCGGCTCATGGTGGACAGCCGCCAGGTGCTGCTTCGCGACGAAGCGAACCGTCCGGTCGGCATTCTTGAGATCAATCGCGACATCACCGGACGCAAGCAGGCGGAAGAAGCGCTGCGCGCCAGCGAGATGCGGGAGCGCGCGCGGGCGGCTGAACTCGAGGCCGTTCTGGAGGCGGTGCCGGCCGTCACTTTCGTAGCTCGCGACCCGGAGTGCCGCCATATCATCGGCAGCCGCGCCACCTACGACCTCCTGCGGATGCCTCTGGGCAGCAATCTCTCCAAAACGCCCGCGGACGGCGAGCGCCCCTCTCATTTCAAGGCGATGAAAGGCGACCTGGAGGTCCCGTTTGACGAGTTGCCGATGCAGAAAGCGGCTTCCACCGGGCAGCCGGTACGCAATTATGAGTTTGATTTCGTTTTTCAGGACGGCTCCCGCCGCACCATGCTGGGCGACGCCATCCCGATGCTGGATGAAGACGGCAGAACCCAGGGAGTCGTGGCGGCGTTCCTGGATATTACCGAGCACAAGCGCGCCGAGGAGGGTTTGCGGCACGCCCAGAAACTGGAGAGCATCGGTTTGCTGGCAGGCGGTATCGCCCACGATTTCAACAACCTGCTGGCCAGCATCATGGGCAATGCGAGCCTGCTCGAAGCCGACGTGGAGCAGGGCGGGCGGGAGAAGGTCGCATCGATTCTGAAGGCCAGCGAGCGGGCCGCCGACCTTACCCGCCAGCTTCTCGCCTACGCCGGAAGGGGCCGCTTCATTGTGCAGGCGGTGGACGTGTCCGAGACGGTGCGAAGCCTGGCGGAGTTGCTGTACGCTTCGGTTTCCAAGAAGGTCTGCCTCGAGCAGGTTCTGACCTCCGGCCTGCCTTGCGTAGAGGCCGACCCCGGTCAAATCCAGCAGATCGTGATGAACCTGGTTCTGAACGCCGCGGAAGCAATTCCCGAGAACCGGCCCGGGATGGTGACGATCCGTACCGCGGTGGAGGAAATCACAGCGGAGCGCGCGGTTACGGACGCCGTCTCGGGCCGGCCTCTCGCAGCCGGCAGGTACGTGTGCCTGGAAGTAAGGGACACCGGGGTCGGCATGGATGAGCGGACGCAGGCGCGGATCTTCGATCCCTTCTTCACCACCAAGTTCACCGGCCGGGGGCTGGGCCTGGCCGCAGTCGGCGGCATCGTGAAGGCGCACCAGGGAGCCATTCAGGTGGCCAGCTCACCCGGCAGCGGCACTACCTTTCGCGTCCTGCTGCCCGCCAGTTCCCGGCCGGCCTCGCGCGCGGCGGTTCCCCGGTTCCAGGATTTTTGCGGAAGTGGAACCGTGCTGGTGGTGGATGACGAGGAGATGCTCCGCACGTTCGTCTCCGCCGCCCTGGCACGGCTGGGGTACACCGTGCTTGCCGCCGGAGACGGGCAGGAGGCGGTGGAGGTTTTCGAAGCGCATGCCGGCCGCATCGACCTGGTGCTGCTGGACCTGACAATGCCGGTGATGAACGGCCGGGAAAGCTGGGAGCTGCTGCGCGAGAGATGGCCCGAGGCGCGGGTGATTCTGATGAGCGGCCACAGCGAGTCGGAGGCCGCGGAGTTGTTCCCGGGCGGGCAGTTCTTTTCGTTTCTCCAGAAACCGTTCCCCCTGGAGCGCCTGGCACGACACGTCAAGGCTGCGCTGCCGGGCTAGACCAGGTCACCGGGCCGGTTGAAGATCCGCTTCCGCCGGCTCTACGCGTACGGCAGGCCCAGGCCTTCCATGATCCCTTTCATGTAACCGATGGCCAGGATCTTGCCGTTCATCGCGTACCCCGGGCGGTCGTTGGCTTCGCCTTCCAGGGTGGGCGCGTGGTCGGGCCGCATGGGTCCCGTGAACCCGTACTCGTGATAGACCTTCAGCATCCTCACCATGTCCGTCGGCCCGTTGTCATGAAAGGTCTCGCGAAAATACTCCCCCTGCCCCTGGATGTCGCGGAAGTGAACGAAGAAGATCTTCTTCTGCCGGCACCACTCCCTGGCCAGCGCTTCGATGTCCTCGCCCATGGCTACGAAGTTGGCCTGGCAAAAAGTGATTCCGTTCACCGGACTTGGAACCATGTCCATGATGCGCCGGTAATTCTTCGCGCTGATGACAATGCGGCCGATTCCGCGCAGCGGGGAAAGCGGCGGGTCGTCGGGATGCAGGGCCATGTTCACCCGGAACTTCTCGGCGGCTGGAATCACCGCCTTAAGGAAGTACTCGAGATTGGCCCAGACCTTTTCCTCGGGAATCTCGCCCCATTCAGTGAGCCCCTGCTTTTTCGCCACCCTGTTGTCGAACTCGCTGGCCAGAGCCCCGCCCCGCTCCGGGACGTTCACGGCTGTCCGGTACCAGCCCAGCCCGGCCATGAAGTTGTAGCAGATCATGTGGATGCCGGCCTTGCTCAAGGCTTCGATTACCGCCAGGTAGTTCTCGATTTCCTCGTCGCGCCCGGGCAGGCCCAGCTTGATTTTCTCGGCGGGCACCGGATGGCTTTCCACTCCCGCGATGGTGAGTCCGGCGCCCTCGTACTCGGCCTTGATCTTCATGAGGGTTTCGAGATAGCGCTCGCGCGGGACCTTGGCCAGGGCCGGCAGCACGGTGGCGATGGCATAGTTCACGCCGATCTGGCGGGCCAGGCGGTGCCGGCCGGCTTCTCCGGGGGCCAGGGCAAGGGCGAATTGAATGCCCGCTCCGCTCACGGCCTTGCGGGCCGGAGTCGCGGCCCGGGCGGGAACGGGAGCGGCTGCCGTGCCGGCCAGCACTCCCAAAGTTCCCCGCATATACTCCCGGCGGCTGGGTTTCGGAATTCTCACTGATTGTGCCTCCTCTCGGATGAATCCTGGAGAGAATGCTATCAGATTGCGAACCTCCGCGCCCGGCGGGAACGTTGATTTGAATCGGACGGCGCAGGCTGCAGGCCGGCGCCATCCGGCGTGGCGGCGTGTCAGCAGAGATTTCCTCGAGGGCCCGCGGAAATAGCGGCGCGCCCTCCGGAATTGTCCGTTCCGCCGCCGGCCAGGTGTCGAGCGGGCCGGGCACGGGGGAAGGCGGAGGAATCCGCCTGGCGGCCCGCCGCATCCGGCCGCCGCCATCGCCGGGATCATCCCCGGAACCCGGGCCTGCCGTCCCACACCCCCACTGGAGCAGCTTGTTCTGGAGGGCGTTTCTTCCGGTCAGCGGACGAAAACCGCCACCGAGCGCGGTCCCAGTGCGTACTTCCTCCCGGCAACGGGCACCGGGTCCCCGATGTCCTCCGGGCTCTCCAACCCGGTGTCCACTACGCGGCGCCACTCGCCGGCAAGGCCCTGCTGAAACTCGAACTCCAGCGGCTGCCACCAGGCGTTGATCATCACGTAGATGTCCTGGTCGCCCACGGGACCGCCGCGCAGCAGGTAGGCCAGGGAGTGGGAGGAGTAAGAGAGGTCCGGTGGTCCGGAGGCTCCGTACCACTCGATATCGCCGCGCCAGAACGTGCTGCGCCCCAGCGACGGGTGAGCCTTGCGAAACGCGATCATGTTCCTGAAGAAGCGGAACACGCCCGCATTGCGGCCGAGCAGGTCCCAGTTGAGCCAGGTGGTCTCGTTGTCCTGGTTGTACGGGTTATTGTTGCCGCCCTGGGTGTTGAGGAATTCGTCGCCGGCCACGAACATGGGTGTGCCGTTGGCCAGCATCAGCAGGGCGCAGAAGTTCTTCACCTGGCGCCGCCGCAGGGCCAGCACCTCGGACGGCGCATTGTCATCGCCCTCCACTCCGCAATTCCAACTGTAGTTGTCGTTGGCGCCGTCGTTGTTGTCGTGGCCGTTGGCCAGGTTGTGCTTGGTGTTGTATGAAACCAGGTCGTAGAGACAGAAGCCGTCATGGGAACAGACGTAATTCACGCTCTGGAAGGGACGGTAGCTCTCGGTGCGCGTATCGGGAAACAGGTCGTCGCTCCCGTAGAGGCGCGCCATCAATGCGCCGATCATTCCGTCGTCACTCTTGACGAAGCGCCGGATCTCGTCCCGGAAGCGCCCGTTCCATTGCAGCCACGTATAGCCCGGGAAACTGCGGCCAAGCTGGTACTGCGCGATATCCCAGGCCTCGGCGATGAGCCGCACGTTCTCGAACGCCGGGTCGCTGGTGATCTGCGAGATCACCGGGGGATCGTCCAGGTTCACCGAGCCGTCGCTGTTGCGCGTGAAGATGGAGGCCAGGTCGAACCGGAAACCGTCCACATGCATCTTCTCGACCCAGAAGCGCATGCTGTCCACGATCATCTTGCGGACGTAGCGGTTGGCGCAATGCAGCACGTTGCCGGTGCCGGCGTCGTTGCGATAGCGAGCACGGTCCGGCTCCAGCAGGTAGTAGGAAGTGTTGTCGATGCCGCGGAAGCTGTAGTTGGGACCGTTCTCGTCGTTCTCTCCGGTGTGGTTGTAGACCACGTCGAGCACCACTTCGATGCCCGCTTCATGCAGCGCCTTCACCATCTGGCGGAACTCGTCCAGTTGCCCGCCCGGCTCGCGGTTTGCGGAATAGGAGTGGTGCGGCGAGAAGAAGTTCAGCGGCATGTAGCCCCAGTAATTCCGCTCCTGGGGATCGAACTGGAAGACGGGGAGCAGCTCGACCACGGTAACGCCCAGTTCCTTCAGGTAAGGGATCTTCTCGATGACCCCGGCGTAGGTGCCGCGGCGGTCCGGGGCCACGCCCGAATTCGCGCGGGCGGTGAAGCCCTTGACGTGCATCTCGTAGATGATGGTGTCGTGGCCGTGGCGCGGCCGGCGGTCATTGCCCCAGTCGAAGGGCGCGCCCCGGATCTCGATTACCCCCAGCGGCGCCCGACCCGCGTTGGAACCCGGGCGCGAGGCCGCGGCCCGGCTGTGAGCGGGCGGGAACCAGACGGCATCGGCGTAAGGATCGAGCAGGATCTTCTCGGGATCGAAGCGATGCCCTTCTGCCAGGTCGAAGGGGCCCTCCACGCGGTATGCGTAATACTTGGCCCGCTCGACCCGCTCCGCAGGCAGGCGGCAGTGCCAGATCCGCCCGGTCTTGTTGCCCGGCAGCCGCATGGAGTAGGTGTCCACGGGAGTGGCCGGATCGGCTTCGGAGTACAGCAGCAGCGTCACCGCCGTGGCGTTCTTGGAGTAGAGCGCGAAATTGTAGGCCCGTTCGGCGGGAATGTAGACCGCGCCCAGGGGCATGGGCGACCCTGCGACGGCCGCCCAGGACAAAGGCTGCGGAGCCGTCTGGGCGCTAGTCATAGCCTCCGAACATGAACAGCGATATGTTCTCGTCGCTTGGATTCATCAGACCGTGCAGGTTTCCGCCCTTCAGCATAGCGAAGTGACCGGCCTGCAGCGTGCGGATTTCGAAGCAGCGCTCCCGGTTGGGAAACTTCACCCAGTCGCCGACCACCATGTACCCGCGCCCGTCCATCATGAAGAAGACTTCCTGGTTGTCGCGGTGGCGGTGCAGGCCGATGCCGCAGTTGGCCTTCAGGATGTGCAGGTCCATGTAGTCCACCGACAGGAAGTTCTCCCGGCGCCCGTTGTGGTCCTTGCGCCCGAAGGCATCGAAGTTCCAGGGCTGAGGCGTGCGCCCGAGTTCGTTGCGTCCGGCATAACGGCCGTAGTTCGACATGAGGTTGCGGTACTCCAGGAAGCCCACGCCGCCGTGCGGGTTGGGGCTGGTTCCCACACCCAGAAAATTCTCCCAGCCGCGCAGGATCATGTTGAACTCATAGACGTAATTGGCGCCGTTCTGGGAATCCCAGAAGCGCTCCGATTCATCGGCCCAGGCCAGTTCGATGCGCAGCGGCAGCACCGGGTGCATGGTGTTGTTGGGCGCGACGAAGACCGTGTACTGCTCCTCGAGCTTGCCGCGCTCGAAGTCCGCCAGCGCGCCCTGAACCAGGTCGTTGCGAACCTGAAGTTCGCCCCGGTCGAGCGAATCGCGGGCCTTGTCGTCCAGCAGCGGGCGCAGGTCGGGGACCGGGGAGGTCCACAGCTCAATGTCGTACCGGTCGGTGAGCGGGTTGTAGGGTACGCTGAGCGGGGAGGAAACCTCCGCGCCTCCCACCCGGATCCACAGCTTGATGCGCTGGCCCAGACGGTGTCCCGACATTTCCGAGAGGACCGAATCGGGCCCGCCGCGGTAGCTTACCCGGAGGAACGGCACGATGAGGTTCCCCGAGATCGCCCAGCCGCGCACCAGCTGGGTATCGCCCAGCAGAAAGTCGCGCACATTCTGCTTCTGGAAATCGGTCTTGTTGTCCTGGGTGGTGGCGTTCAGGTTCTGGAAGTCGCCGCCGGCGGGCCCGTAGAGCTCGAGGTTTCGCAGCGGAAACAGGTATTGCAGCGAGTAGGCCAGGTAGCTTTGCCGCTCGGCGGCCAGCCCGGACTTCTCCATGATGCCCAGCAGCTTCACCAGTGAATTGCCGCGGTTGTAATCGGGCGCCGAGGCCGGGTCCACCTGAAAGACGCTGTCCACATGGGACATCAACTGAGGGCCGCCGGGGGCGGCCGCGGGAGTGGGGGGAATTGTCGTGGTGGCCATTCGATTCTCCTCAGACGGTGTGGTACAGGAAGGCCGCGAACTTGAGCGGTTCGCTGCCGTTGTTGCGGATGCCATGGACGCCGCCGCTCTTGGTGTAGATCACGCTGCCGGGCTCCACCGGAAGCTCCTTGCAGTCCAGCGGCCCCAGCGTGTAGATCTCGCGCTGCACCGTGGGCAGGCCGCTGGTGGCCGGGTCGTCGCCCTCGGCCATGTAAGCGACACCCTTGCCCTGGGTGACGAAATACAGCTCTTCGGTTCCGATATGGCGATGGGTGCCTTCCACCTTGCCGGGCGGGATGGTGACTTCATGGAAGAAGACCACCGAGCTGCCCAGCTCGCGCTGCACCAGCCAGCGCATCTCGATGACGTTGTCCGGCTTCACGTCGGGATTGTCGGGCGTCATCATGGCGTTCAGGTAGCGCACCGGCTTCACGTCCCTGGCGTTGAAGTACCAGCCGCGCTGGAAGTCGATCAGGTAGCACTTGTCTTCCACGGTGTTCTCCGGAGCGCTGGGCGCGTCGCTGCGCGGCTCCTGGTGAGTGCGCAGGAAATTGTTGTCCCACTCCGGGTTCTGAATGGCGTAGCCGAAGGGCAGGTCGCGGTCGTTCTCGCGGAAGGCGATTTCCACGCGGCGGATGGCTCTTACTTCCCGCAAGGCGGGGCTGAACTCCTTCACCTTGACGATGGAGCCGGAGCGGCCCATCAGGTCCTGGACCATGTAATCGTGGTGCTTGCCGAGCGGCGCCTCCAGGGTCTCCCAGATTTCGACCTGATAGGCGTCCACCCACTTGTCATAGACCAGCTTCACCTGCGCTTCGGCCTCCGGCACGGAGTCCTGCGGCAGCAGGTGCACCCAGGCGACGATCTCGTCCTGGAGAAAACGGTTGCGCTCGCGGGCCAGTTCGGTGAGCCGGCTGGCGCGGTACTCGATGCGCATGAAGTTGCAGAGGTAGAGGCCGTCCATGTAGACCTGGCCCTTGAGCACGGCGATGTCGAGCTGGTTGCGGACTTCGTGCACGTTGTAGCGGTAGCGCGGGCTGCGCGTCGCGTTCAGGTACTGCGCGTGATAGATGCGGTCCGGATAAAAGACCACCTTGAAGGTCTCGTTTTCCGGATGGGTGAAGCGGTCGCTGAAAACGTCGCTGAATCGCGGATCCAATTGCTTTCCCTCCTCTTAGGCGTTAGGGGATGGAGCGGCCGATGGACGATCGGCCGGCAGGTTGCAAACCCGCTCCACCCGCCGGTTCTTCGCGGCTTGAGCCTGCATATGGGGCTCCAGGCATCTACAGCCGGCTGAGCAGATGATCGGCCACGCGGAATGAGTTGGCCTGGATCGTCAGGGTCGGGTTGGCCCCTCCCGAGGTCGGCATGAAAGCGCCGTCCGTGACGTAAAGGTTATCGAATTCCCAGGCCCGGCAATTCGGGTCCAGCACGGAGTCGTTGCGATCCTTGCCGAACCGGGCGCCGCCCAGGATGTGGTTGGCGATGCGGGCCAGACCGTTCTCCGCCTGGTAGACGCCGCCCTTCTCGAAGACCGGGTAGTTGCCCTTGCCGCCGTCGCCGCCGAAGCGCAGAATGCGGGCGCACTGTTCGGCGAAGACATCCATGAGATAGCGGTCGTGGGGATGCCACTCCTTGATGATGTAGGCCACGCTGCGCCCCCACTTGTCGCGCGCCGTGGGGTGCAGTTCGATGCGGTTGGTTTTGAGCGGCACCTGGTTGGCCATGAAGCTCACCGAGAGGCGGGTGCCGAAGTTCTCATCCAGGAACGAGGCCAGGCGCTCGCCGGTCAGGCTGGTGTCCTCCACGAACGATTTCCAGATGGTGTCGATGTCCTGGCTGCCGTGCGTGCGGGCCAGCGACACCGGCAGGCACTGGTCCGATGTGTTGTTGTAGATTGCGCCGCCCGCCCACAGTCCGTTCGAGCGGATGAAGTCCGCACCGGCGCAGGAGTCCGTGGCCCAGTCGCTGTCCAGCGAGATGGACTTGTCGTAGCGCCCCGGCATGATGGCTTCCGCCCCTCCGAAGCAGTGCGTCAGAAAATACTTGCCCAGCAGGTCGTTCTGATTGATGCGGCGGTCGAACTCGGCGCTCTCCAGAGCGGTCAGCTTGAGCAGGCGCACCGACTCGATGGCCGAGCAGGCCACCACCACGATCCCGCCCGAGACCTCCCGCGCCTGGCCTGCCGCATCCCGGTAGCGCACCTTGGTCACCTTGCCGGAGTTGTCGCATTCCAGGTGAGTGACCGTGCAGTTGGTCCGCAGCTCGAAATTCGGCCGGTCCGAAACAGGCGCCAGCAGGGCCACCCAGGTGTTCGACTTCCAGCCCATGGGGCAGCCGTAGCGGTTCACGAACCCGGTCTTGGCCGCGTCGCCGCCCGGGTAGGTGCGGCCGCTGGGCGGATGGTCCTCGGTGATGACCGCCAGCGGCGTCCGGTAGCGCTTCATGCCCAGCGCGTCCATGCCCATCTCGACGAAGCGGCTGATGGGGTTGGGCTCCAGCGGCTTCATGTAGAAATCGCGGCTGGCCGGTTTGAGCTGGTTCTGGCGGGTGCCGTTGATGCCGACGAGCTGTTCGGCTTTCGTGTAGTACGGCTCCAGTTCGTCGTAGGTGATGGGCCAGTCGCGCGCCTCGCGCTTGACGTCCCCGTTTGGGTCGTTACGCAGGCTGTTGCCGTTGGAGTTGAAACTGGCCAGTCGAAAATCGTCCGGGGAGAATCTCAGCGACACGGCTCCATAGAGCTGGGTGCCGCCGCCCACCACCTGGGCGGTGTAGCCTTCCAGAGTGGCGCGGTCGCGGCCGTCAAAGCTGCGGTAGATGTGGGGCTCGTCGTTCAGATCCGGCTCCACGTGGCTGGAGTAGTACGATTCGCCGTAGTTGGCGGCGCCGTCCACGCGGATGCGCTTCTCCGCCCCGGTGGCCAGCAGTTCGTCGCGCTTGAAATCGCTCAAGCCGCCGGTCTGGTCCTGGGTGCGGTACAGCGGTCCTTTCTCCAGCACCAGGACGGACTTGCCCGCTTTCACCAGAGTGTTGGCAATCGGAGCGCCGCCGGCGCCGCTGCCGATGATCACGACGTCAAAATCGTTCGCCATGGTTCCTCTCCCCCTAGCCCCGGTAGAACTCGTTGATCCCCAGCGGCTTCTCCAGCGACCGCCGCCAGTCGAACAGGGTCTTTCCGGTCTGCGGGTCGCGGTAGCGCTCGCTCAGGTAGGCCCAGCCGCCGGCGCCCGAGTTGCCGGAGTACTTGGGATGCGCGAACGCCCCGGTGATGGCGTGCCGCCGCAGCAACTGGAGGAAGTAGCGCGGGTTGCTGTAAGCGCCGTAGTCCCAGCCCGGCACGTTGCCCGAAGCCATCTGGTCGTAGAGCTCGATGTACATCTCCTTGGAGATCAGGCGCGGCTCGACGAAGGGGTTGCGCTGGCGCAGCAGGCGGTTGATGAGGCCGAGGCAGATCTTGTAGTCCACCAGGTGGTGGTTCTCCTCGCGGGCCACCACCTTGTCGATGAAATTCGCCACGCCCACCGATTCGTCGAAGCGGTAGGCGCCCGGGTATTGGTTCTCCTTGCCCGCCCTGTCCAGATCCTTGTAATATTGATCCAGAAAACGCTGGCCGTCCGGAGTGCGGAAAGGCAGGATATGGTCGGTGAGGCGGGCAAGGATGTCCATTTCCCAGGGCTCAAAGCACAGGCGCCGGGTGCAGCCCTGCGTGAAGAAGCGCGACCACACCCGGCCGTTGTCCGCCATTTCGCTTTGAGGGTTGACGGGGTCCAGCTCCTGGCGTCCATCCACCAGGTAGCGGTAGGTGTGGACCTCGCCTTTCGGCACCATGACCGTGACGGCGAAGTAGGGCGTATCCGGGATGCGCCGCAGGGAGATTTCCTCGTAAAGCGGCGCGAAAGTGCCGATCACCGAAACGGTTTGCGGAAGCGCGGCCGGGTCCGGCG
>JADZAF010000073.1 GCA_020852755.1 Bryobacterales bacterium | reverse complement strand
CTCACCAATCCCGCGTCGTTCACCACCTTCTTCGTCGGATGCAGCGACGTGCTCATCGACGGTGTGCGGGTCCGCAGCCGCGAGACCGGCAACGGCGATGGCCTGGATTTCGACGGCTGCGACCGCGTCCGGATCTCCAGCTGCGACCTGGTCACGGGAGACGATGCCATCGGTTTGAAGACCTCTCTGCCCGGCAGGCCCAACCGCGGCTTCGTGATCTCCAACTGCGTGATCAGTTCCGTCTGGGCCGCCGTGCGTCTGGGCCCCGAATCGATTGCCGGCATGCGCAACATCGCGATTGGCAACTGCGTCTTTCGCGACTGCCGGGACGGCTTCAAAATCCAGTCCTGCGAGGGGGAGGCGATCGAGAGAGTCGTGATCTCCAACATCGTCATGGAAGACGTGCTGCGCCCCTTCTTCGTGACCCTCAACGCCTTTCGCATGAGCAGGCACGCTCCCCCCGGCCGGCCGCCCGTCGGCGCGCTGCGCGACCTGCAGGCCGCCAATATCCGCGCGGTGGTTCCCGCCAACCCCACAGGCAAAGGGTTCGACCAGCCCTGCGTGGCCTTCGTGGGCGTGCCGGGCCACCCGATCGAAGGCATCGCCATTTCGGGTTTCAACCTCACCATGCCGGGAGGCGGCACGCCCGAGCATGCCGCCAGGATGCGGATCCCGGAACTGCTGAACGAGAAGCTGTACCCGGAGGCCATCCACTTCGAGGGTGAATTGCCGGCCTCGGGGATCTACCTGCGCCACGTGCGCGGCTGCGAGTTCTCCCAGTGCCGCATCGCGACCGCAAAGCCCGACGCGCGCGCCTTCCTGGCCGGCAACGATCTGGAGGAGGTCGTGCTCTCCGGCGTCACCGGCCATGGCTCCGAAACCGCCGCCGGGCTGGTGAAATTCGAGGATGCCCGCGGCGTCCGCCTGGTGAACTGCGCCGTGCGGGTGGAGGGCCGCCCGCCCGAGGCCGGGATTCAGGTCGACCGCCTCCCCACGGACCGTCCCCTGGTGGCACGGTAGACGGCGAAGTTTCGGCTACATCACCCCCCAGACTCCCGAATCCGGGGGTTGTGTAGCCTGTCACCGAAACTCCTTCAGGGCTTGACCATGGAGCCGTCCACGCCGCGAACCGTGGTCCAGTTGTCGGCGCCCGGCGGCTGCTTCATCGGGTACTTGGCGGCCATGGCTTCGTTGATGTCGATGCCCAGGCCCGGAGCGTCGTTGCCGTAGAGGTAGCCGCCCTTCAGTTGTGCCGTTCCCGGCATCATCTCGTGCACCAGCGGCGGGAAGTGGTTCTCCTCCTGGATGCCGAAGCTCGGGATCGAGAGGTCCACGTGGTAGCTGGCCAGCTGGTTGATGGGATCGTTATCCCCGCCCTCCTGGAAGGCCGTGCGCACGCCGAAAGCTTCGCACAGCGCCGCTGTCTTCCTGGCCGCCGTGATCCCGCCGGTTTGGGAGAGCCGGTTGCGCACGAAGTCGATCAGCCGTTCCGAGATCAGGGGAACCCACTCCAGCGGGCTGGTGAACAGCTCGCCCATGGCCAGCGGCGTGGTCGTCACCTGGCGGATCTGGCGGAACCAGGCGATCTGCTCCGGCGGCAGCGGGTCCTCCAGGAAGAACAGCCGGTAGGGCTCCATGCGCTTGGCGAAATCCACCGCGCCGGTCGGCGTCAGGTGCTCGTGCACGTCGTGGGTGAGCTTGACCTGGGTGCCCACTTTCACCCGCAGGTGCTCGAACAGCTTGGGGATCACCTCCATGTAAAGCTCTTCGTCGAAGGCCGGGCCGGAAAAACCGGAGGCCGGGCGGCTCCCCTGCCCGGGAGGGATCATGCCGCCGCCGCCGTACCCGCCCATCTGGGCCCGTATGTGGCGGTAGCCCTCCTCCATGTACTTGCGGACGTTCTCCTCCACCTGCTGCATGTCGCGGCCGTCGGCATGGGCATATAGCGCCACCGCGTCGCGGGTCTTGCCTCCCAGCAGTTCGTAGACCGGCATGCCCGCGCGCTTGCCCTTGATGTCCCAAAGCGCCACGTCCAGGGCGCTGAGCGCGTTGTTGTGAATGGCGCTGTTGCGCCAGTAGCCGCGCACGTTGGTGATCTGCCACAAGTCCTCGATCCGGTCGGCGGGCTTTCCCGTCCAGAAAGGGCCGTAGTGCTTTTCGATGGCCGTGGCGACGCTGAAGGCGTGATTCACGTTGCTGGCTGAACCCAGCCCGTAGAGGCCCGGTTCGCTGGTCGTGATCTTCACGAACACCCACTGGTAATTGGAGCCCGCGCCGGTCGTGATGACCTTCACGTCCCGGATGGTCAAGGGGGGCAGCCCGCGGGTGCGGGCCGCATACTGGGCGGCCGCCGGCAGCGGCAGGACGGCCAGGGTCTTCAGTAAATCTCGGCGCTGCATCGTTCCTCCGCGCCGATTATAGAGCACATCCCGCGCGCGCTGCCTTCAAAAGCCCTGGCGGCGTCCTTCAAAACATGTACTTCAAGGCGAACTGCATCTGGCGGTTCGGATTGAGGCCGCGGGTGCTGGAAATAACGCCGAACGATCCCGTCCCCAGCGTGTTCCCGGGCTCGGCGAACTGCGGCCGGTTGAAGGCGTTGAAGAACTCCGTGCGGAACGTCAGCGAGTGGCCCTCCTTCCAGGGCATCCTGAAATTCTTGCTGACCGACAGGTCCCAGGCGTTGACTCCGGGGCCGCGAAGAACATTGCGGCCGGCCGTGCCGTAACCGCCGGAACCCGGGATGAACAGGCCGTTGGAGGCCGGCGCGCCCTGGTACGTCGAACGCACGAAGGCGGCGGTGTCGAACCAGCGGGAGGGGTCCCGGCTGCCGCCCGGCAGGTTGGCATTGACGCCCAGCGTGTGGGGACGCGAGGCTTCATTGCCTCCCTTGTTCTGCGTGTCGCCGCTCTGGCTTACCGTAAACGGCTGCCCGCTTTCAAAAGTCAACAGCCAGCCCCCTTGCCAGCCGCCCAGCACCGCGCCTCCGACCCCGCGCCACTGCCTGCCCCAGGGAATCTCCCAGACGCCGCCGATGATCATGCGGTGGCGGATGTCTTCCACGCTGTCGCCGCGCTCGTAGGCCCCCCTCCGGCGGGCGCTCTGGCAGCCGCAGCCTCCGCGGTTGATCGTCTCGGTGATGTCGTCGATCATGTGGCCCCAGGTGTAGGCCGCGGTGGCGTTCAAACCGTTGCTGAGGCGGTGTTCGTAGCGGGACTGCAGCGAGTGGTACAGCCCGTTGCCGTCCGAGACCATCATGCGGATGGTCGCGAAGTCGGGATAGGGCCGCCGCTCCTGCACCGGGCCCGGCCCCGGCTCCGGCTGGTTGAAATTCCTCAGGCTGGTGTCCACGTTGCTGCTCTTGCTGGCCACCCATCCAACCTCGATCAGGTCGTTGCCCGTGATCTGGTGGGCGATCGTGGCGTTGTAGTTCTGCACGTAGGCGTTGCGCCGCTTCCGGTCCATGGGCACGGTCACCACGTTGAAGATGGGCTTGTCGGGATACAGTTCCCGGGGCACGGGATTCTGAATCGTCGCGACCGGAGCGACGGGATTGCCGGCCGCGTCCACCAGTTCGTTGCGCACGGTGAGGCTGCCGCCGGCCGGCGGGTTCAATTGCAGGATGTTCATGTTGTCAAACTGCGCCGCCGTGCGGAAGATCCCGTACCCGGCCCGAAACACCGTCCGCTCCGAGATGCGGTAGGCCAGGCCGAAGCGTGGACCCCAGTAGTTGTATTCCGGCAGATAGGGCTGCAGGAAGGTCGAGGGATCGTCCGGCACCAGCCGCAGCGGGCCGTCCAGCCCGAAGCTGAGGAACCGTGTCACGTGGTTGTTCTCCCGGGGGAGCGTGAAGTAATCCCAGCGCAATCCCACATTCAGGGTCAGCCGGCTGGTCGCCTTCCAGTCGTCCTGCGCGTATAAGCCGAAGCGCCAGTTGCTCACGTCGGACAGCGGGACGCCCTCGGGAGTCAGCGTTTCGCGCGGGAAGCCCAGCATGTAAGCGGCCGCGCCCAGTCCCGCGATGTCGCGGTTGAACTGCAGTTGTCCGAACGGCCAGTTGTTCGTGGTCGCTTCGTCCAAATGGTAGCGGACATCGCCGCCGAACTTCAGAGCGTGCCGGCCCCGGATCACGCTGACGTTGTCCACCCACTGATAGGTCCGGGAGTTGTCGATGTTCGAGGAGGCCGCGATCTCGCCCATGCCCAGGTATCCTTCGATGTTGATCGTTGGGAAGCCCTGCTCGTCGTCGCGCAGCGGCCGGCCGTCGGGGCCGCCCACGAGCATGCCGTTGATTCCCAGGTCCTCGATCCGGAAGCCCGTTCCCGTGCGCGGGCCGATCCGGCGGATGTGGCCGCGGTGAAAGCCGAACCGGAACTCGTTCAGCAGCGAGGGCGAGAACGTGTGCACGTGCTGGATTCCCAGGCTCTGGTTGGGGAAGGTGCGGTCCGCCTGGTAGAAAACGGGGTTGATGCTCACCGATGGAAAGTCCCGCCGCGAATAGACGTAGTGAAACGTCACCTGGTCTTTTGCGGTCAGGTAGTAATCCGCCCGGGTCAGCAGTTGATCGATCGTCAAGTCGTCCTGGGTAACACCCGCGAAATTCTGGCTGCCGCCCTGATTGGGCGGCGGCATGTAGGCATTGATCAGGTTGACCGAGACCGGGTTCAGCCGGCTGGCCGGGATCATGTTGTTGGCGAAAGGCTGCCTGTTCAAGGGATCGATGACCGGTACGGCGGCTTCCGAAAAGTCGCCGCGGCGCATGGCAAGCGGCATCACGATGGCCGTGCTGGCCGAATGGCGCTTCTCCCGGACGCCTTCGTAGCCCGCCATCATGAACAGCTTGTTCTTCTGGACGGGTCCGGCGATCACGCCGCCGAACTGGTTCCGGCGCAGCACCGGCTTGGGCCTCGGGGCCGGGGCGAAGTACCCCCGGGCGTCAATGGCGTCGTTGCGCAGAAACTCGAAGACCGACCCGTGGAACTCGTTGGTGCCTCCCCGCAGCTGGACGTTGATGTTGGCTCCGGACTGGCCGCCGTATTCCGCGGAGTAGTTTGAACTCTGCACCTTGAACTCCTGGATCGCGTCGACGGACGGATAGAAGTTCACGAACGGCGCGCGGTTGTTCACGGCCGTGATGCCGTTGATGTTGACCTGCATCCAGATGTCGCGATTCCCGTTGGCGACCACCCGCGTGCGCTCCCCGTTGGACTCCTCTTTGATGCGCACGCCCGGAGTCATGATCGACAGCTGCAGGAAATTGCGGTTGTTCAGCGGCAGGTTCACGATGCGCTGTTGAGCGATGACGTCGCCCACCACGGCGGTTTCGGTCTGCAGGAGCGGTGCGCTGGCGCTGACTTCCACGGTTTCGATCACCTCGCCCACCTGCAGCTTCACGTCGAAGCGCGCCTGTTGATTGATCTGCAGCACGATCCCGGTGCGCCGCTCCGCGCGGAAACCGGCCGCCCGGAACTCCAGAACATAATCGCCCGGCCGCAGGTAGCGAATCTCGTAGAGGCCTTCCGAGTTGCTCACCGTTTCCCGCGAAACGCCGGTCTCCGGCTGGGTTGCCTTCACGACGGCTCCGGCCACGACCCCGCCCGCCGGATCCGTGACCGTGCCGAGGATTGCCGTCTCCGCGGTTTGGGCTGCCAGCCTCGTTGTCCCGGCGATGCAGCTCAGTAGAATGGCGCTCACTGGCAGACCCAGGTGGCGCATTGCTTTCCCGCAGCCCCGCTTGCACATGGCCGCTCCTCCCAACCAAGGCTCGCCTGTTTCAGTTCCCAGGTTAGCGGCAGCATACACCAGAAGCGGCGGCTGCACAAGGTGAGCGTGCCTACATAGGTGAGTGTGCCTACACTTGTATGCGGTGAACGCGCCTGCGGTCCGGGCAGGAGAGGGCGGCGGTTTTTGGGGAAATCCGAACCGCTCCTCTGTCGCGGCCCGAGTCCGGGCGGCTAGCTGCTTTCCTCGCTCCCCACCCGCAGCACGGCCAAGAAGGCCTCCTGCGGAATCTCCACCCGGCCCACGCGCTTCATGCGCTTCTTGCCCTCTTTCTGCTTTTCCAGCAGCTTGCGCTTGCGGGTGATGTCGCCGCCGTAGCACTTGGCCAGCACGTTCTTGCGCATGGCCGGAATGGTTTCCCGCGCGATCACCTTGTTGCCGATGGCCGCTTGCAGAGGCACTTCGAACATCTGCCGCGGGATCAGCTTGCGCATGCGCTCCACCAGCGCGCGGCCGCGTTCGTAGGCGTGATCGCGGTGCACGATGATCGAGAGCGCGTCCACCGGGTCGCCCGCCACCAGCAGGTCCAGCTTGACCAGGGGCGATGTCCGGTAGCCCGACAGGTGGTAATCGAGCGAGGCGTACCCGCGCGAGACCGTCTTCAGCCGGTCATAGAAATCCAGCACGATCTCGTTGAGCGGCAGCTCGTAGACCAGCAGCACGCGCCCGGTGCCGATATACTCGAACTTCTTCTGCTCCCCGCGCTTCTCTTCCAGCAGCTTCAGAATGCCCCCCAGGTACTCCTCCCGGGTGATGATGGTCGCTTCGATGACCGGCTCTTCGGTCCCCGTGATCTCGCTCGGGTCGGGCCAGCGCGCGGGATTATCCACTTCCAGCACTTCGCCCCGGCTGGTGGTCACCCGGTAGCGCACGCCCGGCGCGGTCGTCACCAGGTCGATATCGAACTCGCGCTCCAGCCGCTCCTGCACGATCTCCAGGTGCAGCAGACCCAGGAAGCCGCAGCGGAACCCGAACCCCAGCGCCGTCGAGTTCTCCGGCTCGAAATTGAAGGCGCTGTCGTTCAAACGCAGCTTCTCCAGCGCGTCGCGCAGCAGGCCGTGCTCGTGAGACTCCACCGGGTACAGCCCCGCGAACACCATGGGCTTGACGTCCTCGAAGCCGGGCAGCGGTTCTGGTGCGGGGTTGTCGTGGTCCAGGATGGTGTCGCCGATCTTGGCGTCCGAAACGGTTTTGATGTTGGCGAACAGGAAGCCCACCTCGCCCGCGCTCAGCTCGTCGCACGGCACCGGCTTGGGCGACTGGTAGCCCAGCCCCTCCACCTCGTAGACTTCGCCGTTCGACCACAGCCGGATCCGCTGCTTCATCCGCAGCCGTCCGTCCACCACGCGCAGCAGGATGATCACCCCGCGATAGGGGTCGAACCACGAGTCGAAGATCAGGGCTCGCAGGGGGGCCTCGGGACTGCCTTTGGGCGGAGGGATCAGGTGTACGATCGCTTCCAGCGTCTCGTGCACCCCGCTGCCCTGCTTGGCGCTCACCAGCAGCGCGTCTTTCGCGTCCAGCCCGATCACATGCTCGATCTGCTCCCGGATCCGTTCCGGTTCCGCCGCCGGCAGGTCGATCTTGTTGATCACCGGAACGATCTCCAGGTTGTGATGGAGGGCCAGGTAGGTGTTGGCCAGGGTCTGGGCCTCTACCCCCTGCGAGGCGTCCACCACCAGCAGGGCGCCTTCACAAGCCTGCAGGCTGCGGGATACTTCGTAGGAGAAATCCACGTGGCCGGGTGTGTCGATGAGATTTAACTGGTAAGTATTGCCGTCCTCGGCCGGGTAATTCAGCCGCACGGCGTGAGCCTTGATGGTGATGCCGCGCTCGCGTTCCAGATCCATCGAGTCGAGCAACTGGTCCATCATCTCGCGCGCGGAGACCGCCCCGGTCACTTCCAGCAGCCGGTCGGCCCGGGTCGACTTGCCGTGGTCTATGTGCGCGATGATCGAGAAGTTGCGGATGAATTCGCGATCCATGCGGTATGATGAAGGCTCTGAAGTGATTATCCCATATGTCCTCCAGTTACATTCAGTTCGAGGTGGGTGAGGATGGCATTGCGCTGGCCGTTCTCAACCGTCCCGACAAGCTGAATGCACTGAATTCCGCGGTGGTTGGCGAGCTGGAGGGCATCGTCTCCCGGCTGGAGAGCGATCCGGGGGTGCGTGCCCTCATCCTCACCGGCGCCGGACAGAAAGCCTTCGCCGCCGGCGCCGACATCGGGGAACTGGCCGCCCTGGCGCCGCTCGAAGCCCGGGCCTATGCCGCGCGCGGTCAGGCCGTGCTCTGCCGCCTGGAGAATTGCGGCAGGATCTCCATCGCCGCCATCAACGGCTACGCGCTGGGCGGCGGCCTGGAGCTGGCCATGGCCTGCACCCTGCGGTTCGCTTCGCCGAACGCCAGGTTGGGTTTGCCGGAAGTCGGGCTGGGGTTGATCCCGGGCTACGGGGGAACCCAGCGGCTGCCCCGGCTGGTGGGGCGGGCCAGAGCCATGGAACTCCTGCTGAGCGGCGATCCGGTGGACGCCGCCGAGGCCTGCCGCATCGGCCTGGTGAATCAGGTGGTCCCCCAGGATGAACTCATCCCCTCCTGCCGCCGGTGGCTGAGCGGAGCTCTGGCCAAAGCGCCGCGGGCCGTGGAACTGGCGCTTCAGGCCGCCGGCCTGGGACTCCAGGCCGGACTCGAGGAAGGACTGCGTTTCGAAGCCGCGGCCTTCGGCCTGCTGGCGGCCACCCGCGACCGGGCCGAGGGGCTGCAGGCCTTTCTGGAAAAGCGCAAAGCCTCATTTACAGGCACTTGAGAACGACATGCCGAGCAAGATCATTGAAGGTCAACTATCCGCGGCCGGCCTCCGCTTCGCCCTGGTGGTGAGCCGCTTCAACAGCATCATCTGCGACCGCCTGCTGGCGGGCGCGCTGGACGCCCTGCACCGCACCGGCGCCGCCGACGAGATGATCGAGATCGTCAAGGTGCCCGGTTCCTGGGAACTGCCCGTGGTGGTCGCCGAGATTGCCGGCCGGAAGCGGCATGACGCCATCGTGTGCCTGAGCGCCGTGGTCCGCGGCGATACGCCGCATTTCGACTACATCGCCGCCGAAACCGCCAAGGGCCTGGGCCAGGTCTCGCTGCAGACCGGCATCCCGGTGGCCTTCGGCGTGCTCACCACCAACACCCTGGAGCAGGCCATCGACCGCGCGGGGGCCAAGAGCGGCAACAAGGGATTCGATGCCGCCATGACCGCCGTCGAGATGGCCAACCTCATGCGCCGCCTGCGGGAAGATCCGGCCTGACGAATGCCTTCCCGCCACCGGAAACGCCGCCGGGCCCTGCAGGTGCTGTTCTCCTGGGATGCGCGGGGGCAGGCGCCGGAACACGCTGTCTCGGTTGAGGAAGCGCTGGCCGCCTTCTACGACAACCTCTGTTCGGAAGAGAGCGACCTGCCCGCCGCCCGCGACGATTTCGTCGAGCGTCTGGTGCGCGCTGCCGTCAGCCGCCGTGAGGAGATCGACCGCAGCATCTCCAAGCACGCCGAACACTGGCGGATCGAACGCATGCCCGCGGTGGATCGCAACATCCTCCGGCTCGCCATCGCCGAGATGCTCAATGAGCAGACTCCCGCCGCCGTGGTGATCGACGAAGCCCTGGAACTGGCCCGCCGTTTCTCCTCCGAAGAGTCCGTACACTTCATCAACGCCGTGCTGGACGCGGTCCGCAAAGACCTGGGCGCCGCCCCCTCTTGACCGCCGGCGCACCCGAGGTATACTCGGAGGCCATGCTGTCACGACGAACCTTCCTGGCGACGGCTGCGTCCGCGGTTCTGCCGGGCGCCCAGCCGAGCGGGCTCAAGATCGGTGTTATGGACGGTGTGCTGCGGCAGAGCGGCAAGCCCGAGTCGGTGGGACTGGCGAAGCAGTTGGGTTTCGAAGGCCTGCAGGCGACTCTGGGCCGGCCCGACCGCGGCGGGCGCCTTCCGCTCGAAGACGCCGAAGTGCAGTGGCGCTTCACGGCCGAATCGAAGAAGCACGGCCTGCCCATCAATTCCACGTACATCGACGTTCTGCACGTGAATTGTCTGAAGGACGACCCCCTGGCCCGGACCTGGGTGTTGAAGGGCATCGAGATCACCAGCCGCCTCAAGGCCGGGATTCTCATGACCGTCTTCTTCGGCAAGTGCTCCCTGAACGGCCGGCAGGAGATGGAGAAAGTCGCGGCGGTCTTCCGCGAGCTGGCTCCGGAGGCCGAAAAAGCCGGGGTGATCCTCGGCTTCGAGAACCTGCTGAACGCCGACGACAACCTGTGGGTGATGGACCGCGTGGCATCCAGGGCCTTCAGGATCTATTACGACACCGGCAACGCCACCAACCTGGTCGGTGTGGACGCCCCCGCCGAAATCCGCCGGCTCGGCAAAGACCGCATCTGCCAGTTCCACTTCAAGGACAAAGGCTACCTGGGCGAGGGCAAGGTCGACTACCGGGCTGTTCTTCAGGCGGTCGGCGAGATCGGCTTCGAAGGCTTCGCCAACCTGGAGACCTCGGCCCCTTCCGGCTCGATGGAAAACGACCTGCGCCGCAACCTCGGCTATCTGCGTCAACTGATGGGAGCGTAACGCCGCGAAGTCCGGATCCGTCCTGAGTTCCGGGAGAGGATTCGCGACGGTTCGCGTACACTGGAATGGGGAATTTTCGTGGCCGCCCTGAGTGATTCGGTTCCCGACGTAAGAACGGTCGATCTGCGTGAGATTCGCTCGGCCGATCTTGTTCCGCTTTTGGAAGAGGAGGTGCGCGCCTGGCGTACGCTTTTCGACTGGAACTTCGCGCCCTCGGCCGAGCTGCTGCGCCGGTTCGTCGATCTTCGCTCGCTGAACGGCTGCGCGCTCATGGACGGGCGCGAGCTGGCGGGCTACAGCTACTACGTGCAGGAGGAGCGCAAGGCTCTGATCGGCGACCTGTACGTGCGCAGCCGCTGGCGCACCCCGGAGAACGAGTCGCTGCTGCTCGGCTCGGTGGTGGCCGGAATGATGGCCTCCCCGCAGGTGCGGCGGATCGAGTCGCAGCTCATGATGCTGGGACTCGACGACCGCCGGCCGCGCTCCACCTCGAACTTCCTGCGGCTGTTCGACCGGCGCTTCCTCTCCCTGGACTTCGAGTGCACGCCTCTGCCCGAAGTGCGGCCGGCGCGGCACAAGGCTTTTTACGAGCCCTGGGAGGACCGGTTTCAGGAACTGGCCGCGCAGCTGATCGCCGAGACCTACCACAGCCACGTCGACAGCCAGATTAACGATCAGTACCGCTCCCCGGGGGGCGCGCGGCGCTTTCTCTACAACATCGTGCAATACCCCGGCTGCGGCCAGTTCTTCCGCCCGGCCTCCCTGGTCGCCTTCGACTTCCACCGCGACGGCGCCTGCGGCCTCTGCCTGACCAGCCTCATCGCCCCGGAGGTCGGCCACATCACCCAGATCTGCGTCGCCCCCCAGGTGCAGGGGCGGGGCGTGGGGTTCGAGCTGCTGGCCCGCTCGCTGCAGGCGCTGCGCCGCCATGGCTGCCGGCGGGTGAGCCTCACCGTGACCAGCTGCAACCGGAATGCAGTGGAACTCTATGAGCGCATCGGGTTCCAGCTGGTCCGCGAATTCTCAGCCTACGTCTGGGAAGGGTTCCGGTAGCCGGACCCGTTCGCCCGCGCCGCCGCGCGGTACCGCCGCATCCGGGTGACAGCCATACTCCGGGCGCCGGACACGGTTCGGTTTGACAACCGCGCCCTGCGATGATACACGTGAGGCGAAGCAAGCTCTTGAAACGGGGAGACATGAGCAGAGGCGCGCCGGCGTTGCCGGCCAGGCCATACTCCAGCCGCTGCGGATAGCACAACGGCAGATGAGAGCATGCACGTCCGCTCCCGTCCCCCCCTGTTTTGGTCACGCGCAGTGCGGCGTGGTTTCTCTTTATAGCGGCGCGGCATTGCGCGACAGCACAGGAGAACACATGACTCGCCTTCTGTCCTGCTTCATCCTGCTCGCCTGCGCCGCGTTCTCTCAGACAACCGGAACCGCAACTCTTGTCGGCACCGTTACCGACCAGAGCGGTTCGGTGATCGCGGCCGCCAAGGTGACGGTAGTCAACACGGAAACCTCGTTCACCTCAACCGGGCAGACGAACGAGAACGGCGGCTACTACATCCCTTACCTGCGCCCCGGCTCGTACCGGCTCGGCATCGAAGCCGCCGGCTTCAAGCGCTTCGAGCAAAGCGGCATCGTGCTGCGCCTCGGCGAGACGCCGCGGGTGAACGTCCAGCTCGAGCTGGGCAGCGTCACCGAATCCATCACCATTACGGCGGCGCCGCCCCTGCTGGAAACCGAAACTTCAACCGCCGGCGCCATCCTGGAAGGCAACACCGTGGTGAAGACCCCGGTCATGCAGAAGCGCGCCTACGCGCTCACTCTGTACCTGCCCGGCGTGAACAACCTGGCCGGGATGAGCGTGCTGGGCCAGCGCCAGCGCTCCATGGGTTACACCATTGACGGCGTCAGCGGCAAGGAACCCGTGCGCGGACAGGTCTATCACAACAACCGGACCATGTCCACGTCCACCGACGCCCTCCAGGAAGTGAAGCTCATCACCACCGGCATGCCGGCCGAGTTCGGGCACTCCGGCAGCGGCGTGCTCACGGCGGTCTTCAAGAGCGGCGCCAACCAGTTGCACGGTGCGGCCGAGGACCGCTGGTTCGACGCGCGCATGATGCACCGCCAGTACTTCGACACCCTGAAACCCAAGGGCCTCTCCTATCACGAGATCTCGGCGATGGGCTCGGGCCCCGTCTACCTGCCGAAAATCTACAACGGCAAGGACCGGACCTTCTTCCTGTTTTCGTATCAGCGGCACCACGAACAGGCCTCGGAAACCAGTATCGTGAACACGCCCAGCCTGGAAATGATGGGGGGCGACTTCAATTTCGGCGGGCTCGGCTATCCGATCTACGATCCGCTGTCCACCCGCCAGGACGCCTCGGGCAAGTGGATTCGCGATCCTTTTCCGGACAAACGGATTCCACAGTCCCGCTTCGATCCGGTCGCCAGGAAGTTCCTGGGCTATCAGCCCTTCGAGGAGCCGAACGCTCCAGGGGACATGACTACCGGCGGGCCCGTGCAGAACCTGTACATCGCCAGCCGCTACCAGTCCTATCGCAGCCGTTTCGACACCAAGATCGACCACCAGTTCAGCGCCATGCACAAGATCTATGCCCGGTACTCGCACAACCGGCACCGCACCTACAGCAAGCGGCCGAGCGCCATGATCAAGTGGGATGTGTTGAACGGCGAGATCGTTCCCACCCCTACCGACATGGGCAACCTGGTGGTCTCGGATATCTACACTCTCAGCCCCACCCTCATCAACGAAGTGCGCCTGGGCTTCACCCGCCGGCGGTATACCCGCGCGCCGGAAAGCGCCGGTCAGGACTGGGCGGGCAAGCTCGGGATCCCCAACGTCGGAGGGGACACTTTTCCCGATTTCCGCAATTCCGGGGGCAGCGTCTTCTACTCGAATATGGGGCCCGGCGGTGTGAGCCAGGAGGTCGGAGAGGACATCACCTTCCAGGAGAACCTGACGAAGGTGGCCGGGCGGCACACCTTCAAAATGGGGTACGAGTTGGTCCGCACCCGCTTCAACTCTCTGAGCGAGGCCCTGCCCTCCGGCCGCTACCGCATGGGCGGCACCAACATGCCCTATACACCGAACACGGGCAACGATTTTGCCGCTTTTCTCTTGGGTTCCGTGGTCCGGGCCGATTTCACTCAGACCATGGCCTCCTGGCTGCCCCGCTGGTGGCACCACGCCTTCTACTTTCAAGACGATTACAAACCCGCTCCCAACCTGACCGTGAACCTGGGCTTGCGCTGGTCTTATGAATCGCCGTTCCAGACCAAGTACGGCCAGCAGTCGCAGTTCGACCCCTCCGTTGTGGATCCCATCAGCGGGATGAAGGGCGCCATCGTCCACGGCAAGGGACCCCTGGCCGCGCGGGACCTCAACAACTTCCAGCCGCGCGTCGGCCTGGCCTGGAATTTCCGCCCGAACCTGGTGTTCCGCGGCAGCTTCGGCCTCATGACCATCGACCTGCTCACCGACGGCATCAACCAGAACTTTGAAGAGTACTTCGCAACCGCCGTGGTGCAGCCTCCGGTCGGAGACCCCCGCATCGCCTTCCGCCTCTCCCAGGGCCCGCCCACCATTCCCTTTAACACGGCGGCGGATGGCAGCGTTCCTTTTGTCGGCACCAACTTCAGCGGGCGCACCGCTTCCTGGTACGACCCCAGCATGCGCATGCCCTACCTGATGACCTGGTCGGGCGGCTTCCAGTACCAGTTCTCCCGGAGCTGGCTGGCCGAATTCATGTATCAGGGCTCGGCCGGCGTGGGCCTGTTGAACAACTGGAACACCAACGTGGTTCCGCTCGACATCTCGCGCGATGTCGCCGTGCTCGACCGTATCTATGAGCAGGGCCAGAACTACAAGCCCTATCCCCAGTTCGGCTCGGTGAACCACTACAGCAACTACGGCCACACCACCTACCACGGGGCGACCTGGCGGGTGGAGAAACGCTACTCCTCCGGGCTGACCGTGAACGCGTTCTACACCTTCTCCAAAGCCCTGGACGATTCCAACAGCGACAGCGGCGTGAGCGGCATCACCTACTACAATCGCAGGCTGGAAAAAGGCCGCTCGAACTTCGACGTGAACCACCGCGTGGTGGCCCTGGCAACCTACGAACTGCCTTTTGGCCAGGGCCGGGCGTTCATGAACACCGGAGGATGGAAGAACTTTCTGCTGGGCGGCTGGAACGTGACCTGGATTCAGAGCATGCAGACCGGCCCGCCGCTGACGGTCTCCTTCTCCGGCAGCCCCTACCGCTATCTGCCCGGCTCGTCGCGCCCGATCCAGGTCCTGCCCAACGATCGGGCCAGAACCCCGGACTGGCAGATCGGGCCTCACCGCTTTCCGGCCAGCGCGCAGAACCCCTACCTGAATATCGACGCCTTCCAGTATCCGGCCGCCTACCAGCCCGGAACTCTGGGCAGGAACACGATCACCGCGCCCGGCATCATCTGGCCGCAATCGTCCCTTTCCAAGGAATGGTCCATCCGGGAGCGCGCCCGGTTCATTCTCCGCTGGGACATCAACAACCTGTTCAAGCACCCCAGCTTCAGCAGCCCGAACTCGACCTACAATCCGAAGAACGCCTCGACCTTCGGACGGATCACCGGAACGAGGGCCAATTTCGACACCATCGGCTGCCGCTTCCATCACGTCCTGGTAGTGCGCGTGGAGTGGTAGCCCGCGCGGGGGCGGGCGGGCCCGCCCCCTTCGCATTTCAGAAGAACTGCACCGTGTAGTGGAACCGCACGCCGCGCCCGATCTCGGGGGCGAACTCCTTGATGAAGGAGAGATGGTTGCGGTAGAGGCGGTCGTTGAGGTTGAACAGCCGGGCGCCGAACACATGGAGAGCGTGCTTCCGCGTCACGATGTACGAGGTCTCCAGGCTGAACACCCCGTACCCGGCCGTCGGCGTCTCGGTGGGGAAGACGCGGTCCTGGTGGTTGGCCAGTTCCAGGCCCGGCCGGAAATTGAAGCCGCGGTAGTGGATATCCAGGGCCGCGTGGCCGCGCACCGGCGGAATGCGCGGCAGAGCCAGGTCCGAACGGGTGAGTTCCGCCCGGACGGTGTCCAGCCCCAGGTTCAGCCAGATGTCCGGCCGGAGGCCGAGGTCCAGCCGCGCCTCGGTCCCCCGGTAGGTGGCGTTTCCCTGGCGGTAGGCGGCTTCCAGCAGGCCGCCGTGCAGAACGCCCGTCGGGGCCAGGAAGACGTAGCTGCCGATCCAATACTGAAAGACGTTGAAATCCGCGCGCAGGCGCGAGGAGTGGTGCCGGATCGACGCGTCCAATCCTTCGGCGCGCTCCCTCTGCAGACCGGGGTCCCCGATCTCGAAGGTCAGGTTTCCGGCATGCGGGCCGAAGGCGTACAACTCCTCCAGCGCCGGCGCGCGGAAGGAATGGGTGTAGTTGAGGATGGCGCTGCCCCCCTCCCACAGCGATCGCTGCAGTCCCGCTGCGCCCGAGAAGCCCGTGAAGGAGCGGGACCTCAAGCCCTCCGGATTGTAGCCGGTGTGCTCCAGGCGGCCGCCCAGTTGCACGCGGAACAGGCGCAAGTCGAACTGCTCCACGGCAAAGGCGGCCAGCGAGTCCTGAGTCACCGGCGGGGTCAGACTCTCGTCTCCGATCGACTTGTAGTCGCGCCGCAGGCCCTGGAAGCCGAAACTGCCGCTGAACCGCCGGCTGGCCGTCTGCGTGAACACGCCCCGGTAGGCGAACTGCTTGTTGAAGAAGCGGTTGTGCGCCTCCTCGCCAACCTCTTCGCGGTGCCGCCAGTCGCTGTAGCTCAAAGTGAGCCTGAAGTTATCCAGCGAAGCGGCGGGATGGTTCACCCCGCCGCTGAACCGCACCCACTGGCGGCGGAACGGCACATCCACCGGACCCTCTTCCAAATGATCGCCGCCCTGCCCTCCGCCATTTCCATGAGGGGAGGGAACGCCGTACCTGCCGTCCTGAACTCCGTATCCGCCGGTGGTGAAGAACCGGCGCCCGTAATGTCCCAGCCCCACGCTGGCCTGTTCCAGCCGGGTCTGGGAGTTTTCAATGCGCCCCAGCGGAGTGCCATAGTCCCCGGTTCGCTGCCCCCCTCCACCCCCCCACAACAGCCACTTGCCGGTACCGTACTCGAAACCGGCGCTGCCGCCCCCCAGGGCGTTGTTGGAGCCGCCGAACGCGGTCATGTGGCCCCGGACGCCCTCGTGAGGATGCTCGTGGATCTGGTGGTGCGAACTGATGGCGTTCACCACCCCGCCGATGGCGTTGCCCCCGTAGAGCAGCGTGGCCGGCCCGCGCACCACCTCGATGCGCTCCATCGCCGAGGCTTCCATCGGCTCGCCGTGGTCCCCCGACTGGTACGACAGGGTCCCCGTGGGCATGCTGTCCTGCAGAATCAGAACCCGGTCGCCGTCGAACCCGCGTACCACCGGCCGGGTTGTGCCCGGACCGGAACTGCGCTTTGCCACCCCGGGCTCGTTTTCCAGTACCTCGCCCAGCGACGGGGCGCTCCTGGAAGCCAGCCGCAGCGATTCCACCGCAGTCACCGACTGGAACGCCTCCAAAGCCGTTTCCTCGTGGCCGGAAGCCGTCACCGTGACGTGCTCGTGGATTGGAGCGATGTGCATGCGCAATTCGAGCGTGATCGCCTGCCCGGTTTCGACCACGACCCGCTCCCGGTCATCGGAGAGCGGGTGGAGGTGCGCCAGGATTTCGTAGGAGCCCGGAGCCACCCGCGTGAATTCGAAGGCGCCGTCCGCGCCGGTGGTGGTGGACCGGCCGGTCTGGACCAGCAGCACCGTGGCGTTGGGTACCGCTTCCAGGCTGGGTTCCAGGACTACCTTGCCGCGGATCGTGCCCGGTTCCTGAGCGGCGGCGACGGCGCAGGAGAGCAGGAGGAGTATGCCGAGCTTGGCGATGCCCATGGGTGGCTACTTCCATTTTGACGCACCGGACGCCCGCAAAGGTGCAACTGCCCGTGAAGCCCCCGCAAAGCCAAGGTCCCGGCAGGTCAACCGGTTGCGGCGGACCGGCAGGGCCCCTCCGCGGGACTCCGGCGGCCCTCCCGGGCGCCCCGGGGATTTTGACTTTCCTATCCGGTTTTGATATGGTTAGCTCAAGTCGGACATCTATAGGATCCAACTGACCGCTTGGCTCACGGATTGAGCCCGCGATTCGCAAATTCATCTCTTTCTACTTAGGAAGGTATGCCGTGGAGTCTGCCAATCGAAAACTCATTCGTCCGTCTTTGAACGAGATCAAGGAGCAGACAACTGCGCCCCGCCGCTCTCAGCAGAAGCGGCCAACGCCGCCGGATCAGACCAACGCCGAGAACTTTTACTACGTGAAGCAGATGCAGGCGAAGACGCCCATGGTCTTCGTGCTGAAGGATGGTGAAACGCTGCACGGAACCATCGAGTGGTACGACAAGTGCTGCCTGAAGGTGAACCGCAACGGAGAGCCGAACATCCTGATCTACAAGCCCAACATCAAGTACATCTACAAGGAATAGGCCAGCTCCCCGCTTGTCTCCGCTTCGGTGACAGGCCGCGCGGCCGCCGGACCCGCGCGGTTCGTGGTGGCGCTGCCCGCCGCCGGCACTCTCAAATGCCCCGCTGGGAGCCGGAGCGCAAGGCCAGACGGTAAGCGCGCCGGCCGCCCGCCTGCTCATAGCGGCGCTTTTCATCGGGAGTTTCCGGAATCACCGGCGCGATCGGCACGCGGTTCCCCTCCGCATCCAGAGCCACGAAGGTCAGGTACGCGGACGAGGTGTGCTTTCTCTCCCCCGATACCAGGTCCTCCACGAACACCTTCACTCCCACCTCCATCGAAGTGCGGAAAACCCGGTTCACGGACGAGAGCAGCAGCACCAGCTGCCCGATCCGGATCGGGTGCAGGAAGTTCATGTGGTCGATGGACGCGGTTACCACCGGAAAGCGCGCGTGCCGCATCGCCGCCATGGCTCCCGCCAGGTCTACCAGGTGCATCACTTTGCCGCCCAGCAGGTTCCCGAACCCGTTGGCATCGTTGGGCAGGGCGAACTCGGAGTATTCGGAAACCGAGGCGCAAACAGGTTTTGGTTCCAGCATGTTCGTCGAGGTATGGTAGCATAGCCGTCAAAAGCCTTCGCTATGCCGTCTGATCGCCTGGAAGCCCTCAAGAGCCTGGTTTCGCAAAAGCCGGATGACTTGTTCGCGCGCTACGGTCTGGCCATGGAGTACGCCAAGACCGGCGACTGGGAAAGCGCGCTGGCCGAGTTCCGGACGCTGCTGGAACGGAATCCGGATTACGTCGCCGCCTACTACCAGGGCGGCCAGGCCCTGGAGCGCCTGAACCGGCTGGAGGAAGCCGGGGGCATGTACCGGCAAGGCATCGAGGCGGCCACGCGCACCGGCAACCTCCACGCCCGCGGCGAAATGCAGGCCGCGCTCGATGTGCTGGGCGTGTAACGGGGGGCGGAACTCCCCCAAGCAGAGGAGACCTGCCTGCCTCCCGCGGGGGATGTGCTGTCCCGGGATCCGCCGTACACTTGGGGCATGTTCCGTGGACAAAGGCCCGAGGCGATTGACACCCGCTGGGTGTTTCGGGCTTACGCCGCGCTGGCCGGCCTGGCCGGCGTGCTCCTGCTGATTTCCGGTCCCGCCTGGCTGGGCGCCGGTCTGCCCGGTGACAGCACGCTCATCCGGGTCTTCGGCTCGCTGGTGATCGCGGCCGGCTGCTGTGCCGCCGGTTTCGCAGCGGTCGATCCGCCCGATGCCCGCCGCCGCGGATTGTTCTGGTTCGCCGCCGGCCACGCTGTTTTCTGGCTGGCCCTGGTCGCGCAGCGGATCGTTACCGGGGCGTCCCCGGATACGGCCGTCCACTTCCTATGGGCGGTGGTTTTCGCTCTTTTCTATGTTTGGGCGACTTCCGAGGGTGAACAGCGGGGAGCGGCTTTGATCAGCTTGTTTGGCGCCGGCGGCGCGCGCCCGGGTGAACAACTGCGGTCCCGCTATGCACGCCAGATTGGCGAGGCCGCCAGGCAGGAAGAGCGCAAGCGGCTGGCGCGGGACCTGCACGATTCCGTCAAGCAGCAGATCTTCGCGATCCAGACCGCGGCGGCGACCGCGCAGGTCCGCTTTGACCAGGATCACGCCGGCGCCAGAGAAGCGTTGGAGCAAATCCGCGCCTCCGCGCGGGAAGCGGCCGCCGAGATGCGGGCCATGCTGGACCAGTTGCAGGCGGTGCCGCTCGAGAACGCCGGCCTCATCGAAGCGCTGAAGAAGCAGAGCGAGGCGCTAGGGTTCCGCACCGGGGCGCGAGTGGAGTTCCGGCTGGGCG
>JADZAF010000072.1 GCA_020852755.1 Bryobacterales bacterium | reverse complement strand
GCTCGCGTAACCGGACGGGAGAGGCTGGTGGGGTATGGGTATGAGGCGCTTCAATGGGGCCGCTATCAATTGATCGCTGAAACGTGAAAGTAACCTTGAGGCCCTTGAGGTCTGGGGTGCTTCAATGGGGCCGCGAGCAAATGATAGCGGCAACCCGGCGTCGGGTGCCGGGCGTACCCCAAGCCGGACTGCTTCAATGGGGCCGCGATCAATTGATCGCGGAAACGAACAAGCCTTCGACTTCAGGCGCCGGAGGCGGGACGCTTCAATGGGGCCGCGATCAATTGATCGCGGAAACCATCAGATGAGCCCGCCCGCCTTGGCCTCTTTCATGCTTCAATGGGGCCGCGATCAATTGATCGCGGAAACGTCACGCCCCGAAGTATCCCCGGCTCATCTTCAAGGGCTTCAATGGGGCCGCGATCAATTGATCGCGGAAACAGCTCCCCCCTATCTTATTCAGTTTTCAAAGACCTGTGGAGCCCCGTGCGAGCGGTCACGGCGGCCGGCGGGCCGGGGGCCGCTGTCTCGCGACGTGGTGCTCGTATCTCGTATCATACCTGGCGCTTAGAGGCCGCGAGCGGCCGCCGGGGGTCCGATTCGCACGCGGGCGCTCGCGAGGCTCACCGGGTCACGAAGACCGGGTATTCCCCGATCTCTCCTTCCAGCACCCGGGCCAGCAGGCGAGCCTGGATTTCCAGCAGGCGGCGGTAGCTTACCCGGTAATCGAACAGGGGATGGGTCACCAGGCTGTCCATGCGGAGCTCGTAGGCCCGGTAGAACGCCTTGCGGCCTTCCGGGGAGAGGACCACCGCGCCGCCCGCCCTGACGAAATCGCGAGGCGCCAGCATGCGGGTATTGATGGCGTTCAGGACCGCGGAATCGACAATCAACGGCCGGAAGGGCTCCATCAGGTCCAGGGCCAGGGCCGGCCTGCCGAAACGAAGCTGGTGGTAGAAGCCCATCATGGGATCGAAACCCACGGCGTAGCAGGCCAGGGTCAGGTCCTTGGCCAGCAGGCTGTAGCCCAGCGACAACAGGGCGTTGACCGGGTCTCTGGGGGGCCGGCGGTTGCGTTTGGCGAAGTCGAAGGAAAACGGAGCCGCAGCGTTCTCCGTGTCCGGGCTCTTGAGCATGCCGGCGAATTCCCCGAAGTAGAAACGCCCGGCAGCGCCTTCAATCCCCAGCAGCTCGTCCAGCGATGAGCCGCGCTCGGCCCTGGCCGCAAGGTCCTTCATGGCCCGGAGGGCCGGCCCGGGCGGCTCGATGTGGTTGCGCAGGAGCATGGTGCGCTGGTTGCGGATCTTGCCCGCCACCAGTTTCCGGGCCAGATGCAGGCAGAAAGCCTCGCTCTCCGCCAGGCGGAACTGGGAGCGGCGCAGGAAGACGTTGCGGGTGCTCAAGCCGGTGGTGATGCCGTAGAACCAGCCTCCCTGAGAGAAGTAACAGATGGGGACCTCGGCGGAACAGAGGGTCTGGACGGCTTGCGTGCTGATCTGAATGTTGCCCATCAGGTTCACCTGGCAGGTTTCGCCGATGCGGATCTCCTGCCGCAGCGTGTCCTTCTCCCTGACCTGCAACACTTCGCCCGACTTGCCTACCCGCAACCCCTGCGTGTCCAGGTAGACGGGCCGCAGGTCGTCGCGGGGCGTCACCAGGCGGCGCACTTCCGCGGCCACCGGTTTCCGCGGCGGCCCGGTGTCAAACAGCGAGAGCTGGCCGGTCTCATCCGGCTGCCGGGGCGCGGCCCGCAGGGCGTTGGTTTCATCCGGCAGGCAGATGGGGGCCAGCGAGCAGCCGGTACACTTGGGCGAATCGGAGAGGGGAGGAGGAAGCACGCCGGAGGCCGCGGTTCGCCAGGCTTCCGCCACCACCTGCAGGGTCTCCTCCATGAGCGGGCCGTCGAAAACCACCCGCACACGCTGGCGCGTTTTGGCGTAGAAGACCAGGCCCTCTTCGCAGCGGTAGCCGTTCTCCCGCAGCACCAGGCCCTGCACGGCCAGCTGAATCCGGTCGGTGGGCCAAAGCTCCAGGCCGGCCGAGGTTTCGCGGGGCCTGCCGTGCTTGTAGTCCACCGGGGTGACCGCGCCGTCTTCGACTTCCAGCAGATCCATGCCGGCGATGAGACGGTAGCGGTCGCTCGAAAGGGTGATGGAGCGGGAGTGGATGCGCTCCTCGCCGATCTCTTCGGGCGGCGGCAGGCGGCCGCCTTCCCGGTCGACGCGCTTGTGGAGAACCTTGCCTTCCTCCGTGTCCACGCTGGGGCGGAAGAGGTCCTCGACGAACTCGTAGAAGAACAGGCGGGGGCAGTAGACGAACTCGTTCACCATGCGGGCGGGCAGGTAATCGGGAAGCTCGCGGGACGCAGGTTGGGGAGCGATGGGAAGAGTGGCCATAGTTCACACCACGATGCAGGGGGCGTCCAGGGAGACGTAGGGTTTGCCGAGGGCGGTGATGACGCGGTCGCCGCGGCCTTCGGCCGGGCCCAGGTCCACGAACAGGACCTGGTCCTCGGCGTGGTTGATGATGGTGCTCAAGTCGGCGCGGCAGCGTACGAGGTCGCGCGGGGTGAGCTGGCATTCGAAGATGGAGAACTGCAAGTGGTCGCCGTAATTGCGCATGGCCTGGAAGACCTTGCGGAGACGCTTGTCGTCGCAGATGTCGTAACAGACCAGGTAGGAGGTTCTCACGCGAGAACCTCCCGGCGCAGCGACGAGTAGACCAGTTCCGGGGCGCGGAAGCTGAACAGGTACTTGTTGGGCTTGAAGACGGCGGACCGGAACAGGGCCACCACGCCCCGGGCCCGCAGTTCATGCGCGGGGGGATGGGAGGCTGCCAGGGCTTCCCAGCCGAGCAGGGCGGCCAGGACGGGGAGAGAAACCGGGGGCGTCCAGACCGGCCAGGAAAAGGCAACTTCGCGGCCTTCGCGCCGGAAGGCGCGCGTTTCGAGACCAAAGCCGTAGAAGCAGGGGAACGGCGGGAGGCTTTCGAAGGCCAGCCAGACGGCCGCCCGGACGCCGGTGTTGTTCATGGCGGAGGGAAGCTTGTGGGTGAAAGCGCCCAGCTTCATCGTGGAGGGGTCCCAGCCGAGGGAGTGCTGGTCGTCTTCGTACTTCCAGGGACCGAATAAGGCTTCGGTGTAGGATTCAGTGGAGGACTTGCCGCCCCGGGGCGGGCTGGGAGCGGCCAGGGAAGCCGCCAGCTTGAGCGCGTCGGCGAGGAACTTCTGGCGGGCGACGGTCATGTCAAAGGGGGTGGGCTCGACCTGGCCGCTTCTGTCCAGAGCGAGCTCCGTGCCGAAGGCGGAGAACCAGTCGGCGGCCTCGCGGCCGAAGGCAGTGGCGCTCTCCAGGGCCTGGCGAGCGGCGTTGAGGAACTCCTGGCGAGGCACCGCCTTGATCTGCTCGGACCAGGTGAGCTCGAAGCGCGCGGGAGCGTTTTTCACGTCGGCGATCAGCGCATTGACGAGGCCGGCCGGGGTGATTTGGGAAGGGGTCCAGAGCACGGCGTGGAAGCCGCCTCCGGCGGACTCCCAGGAAAGCCTGGATTCCCGCAGCGCGGGCAGGCGGCCGCACACGCGCAGGCAGCCGAAGGCGGCCATGGCGCCGATGGGGAGTTCGGGGCTCAAGCCCGTCAGATCGATCCGGTTCATGCTCGGTTCTCCTGTTCGTAGCGCGAGCGCAGGCAATCGGCGCAGCGCAGGATGGTTTCCAGGCAGGCCAGGCCCCACCAACCGTACCTGCCGGTCAAGGCCCAGTAGCGGTCCAGCCAGCCGGAGGACAGGGAGGCCACTTCGTGCACGCGGCGGGCGGCCAGGATGCGGCCATCCACCCGGGCGGTGATTTCGTGGTTGGGATCGTCGTCCCATACGGGCGGCCAGGGACGGCCGTAGCCGTGATGGGCGCCGATGAGGTACAGGGCGAGATCGCGGTCGCAGTCCTCGGGGCAGGGAAGCTGCGCGGCCAGGGCGAGGGAGGCGAATTCATGACGGGCGCCCTCGGGGTAGCCTGCCAGCTCGCGGCGGCGCCGGTATTCGGCGGCGGAGGCGGCGGGTTCGCCCTTGGCGAGCGGTTCTTGAAGCGGACCGCGGGCACGGTCGAGCAGCATCTGAAAGCGGTGGTCGCTCTTGCCGAGGTCGTGATACGCGGCGGCAAAGTCCAGGGCCGCGGTCAGCGGCGGCGGCAGGCCCAGGGACTGTGAGAAGTGCTGCACCAGTTTCGCGACGCCGGCACAGTGCTCGCGAAGGGTGACGTTACGGGTCAGCGAGGACTGGTCGTCTTCGTCCGTTTCCTCGGGGGGCAGGAACCAGGCCACAGGCTGGGCGGGCCGTTCGGGCCAGCGCGAGACGGCAAGGAACGTCTCTTCGCCGGTGATCCTCCAGCCGGTGGCGGCGGGAGCGAACTCCCGCAGCACGGGCAGCAGCAGCGAGGTGTCCTCTTCTTCAGCGACGGTCTGGAGCAGCCGGGTGAATTCCGCGCGCTTGGCCTCGTCGCCGGGGTACAGCACCCAGGGATGCAGCCGGACGCGATAGCGGCCCAACCCGGCGGCGGCGCGCTGCTTGGCGCACAGGTCGCCGATGTCGGGTACGGGTCCGGAGGCGGGATTCCAACCGAAGGCGTCACAGCCGCCCTCCGCGGAGCGGACGACGACCGTATCGCCGGGACGGAGATCGGCCAGGCGGCCGGGCTGGGATTTGTCCGGGCCGCGCCAGATAAGGAAGTCGCGGGTCGCGGGCGCTCTGGTTTCCCCGTCGGGCTGGGCGGACGATTCGAGGTCGGTGGCCTGGCCGGCCTCGCCCTGGAGCCAGCGGCGCGCTGTGCCGATGGGCAGGGGCAGCGCTTCGGTAACCAAGGGCGGAGCGAGGGAGACGGCGGCGGGCCATGAGGCCAGATTCCCGGGCAGGTCCGCCCGCCAGACGATCTGGACGTCGGGCGCCTGGAGAGCGCCGGGACCGTGGAGGAACGGGGCCACGGCAGGGTCGGCGGCGGGCGCCGGATTGGTCTGGGCCCAGGCATCCAGGTGAGCGGGAAACAGCAGGGGACCGGGCTCGGAGGCGCTGACCAGCTCGGGAGAGCCGGCCTGTTCGAAGCGCTCCGCCATGCTGCGCACGCCGAAGTCGATGATCAGGCTGCCGTTTTCGGAAGCGGCCTGGGAGCGGAGCCACTGCCAGGTGTTTTCGAGCGGCTCGCCGTAGATCCAGTCCGCGACCTTGGCGCGTTTGGGCTTGAGGATGACGGCGCGGGTAGAGCCAAGTTCGCCGATGCGGTCCAGCCGCCCGAAGCGCTGGCGGAGGGCGTCAAGCGGGGCGGCCTCGGTGACCAGGGCGTCGAAGTCCAGGTCGGCGCCGACCTCGATGGTCTGGGTGGCGACGACGAACAAGGGATCGCCCGCGGCTCGAGTCCGCCCGGTGCGCACGCGAGGCAGGATTCGATCCACCAGTTGCTCGCGATCGTAGGGCCGCACGCGGCCGGTGAGCAGGATGGCCTCGTGGCCGCCGGAGCGCAACAGTTCGAAGCAGGAGCGGGCGGAAGCGACGGTATTGAGGACCACGCCGGTGACGGCGGCTCCGTCTTTGGCCAGGCGCAGAGCCTCATCGGCGGCGGAGCGTTCGAGAGCGGCGGTTTCGGCGAGTTCGGCGATCTTGCGGGCTTCCAGGCGCGGTTTCAGGGCGGACTCGTAGTCGGAAGGTTCGAGGCGGAAGGCCGAACCGGCGTTGCGGGTAGTGGCGGACATCTCGACCACGCGAAGACCGGCGGCGGGAGGATGGCCGGCCCACGATTCGGACTGGTAGCGGGCGACCTGGCGAAGGGTATCGAGGAAGGGGCGGGAGAGGTGGGCTTCGTCCAGGATGATGAGCGCGTCGTTGCCGGTGAGGGCAGCGTGGACCGGGCGACGGGAATCGCTGACGCCGTAGCCGCGGAACAGGAGGCGCGAGCCGACCTGGTCCACGGTAGAAGCGCAGACCAGGGGCTGGTTGGGGGAATCGATCCAGGCGTCGCTGCGGTACATGCCGCCGCGCAGGGCGGCCAGCGCGAGGGGCGAGGCGGCGCCGAACCGGAGGAGACGTTCCCGGACCTCCGCGACCACGGGGTCGGAGCTGTTTTGCAGGGCCTTGGCCAGCGTTTCCGCATGGGCGGCGGCGTCATCGACCACCAGGCGCCGGTCCACCACGAAGAAGATGCGCAGGGGCGCAGTGCGCCGGCCGGAGGGAACGCCGGCCTGGGCGGCGAGCGAGAAAACGGCAGCGTCGATGACCGAAGTCTTGCCGCAGCCGGTGGGGATGGCGATCGTCTCGGGCCACCGGCCGGTCAGGACGGTATCCACCAGGCGCGTGAGCCAGGGGAAAGGGGGGCGGTTATGAACCGCCGAGTAGAATCGTATGAAATCAGCGCTTGTCATCCGGTTCCTCCAACTCGGGCCGCATGAGCCCCAGGCCGAAGTAGCGTCCGGCTCCCAGGAGCACCGGGCCCCGGACGGGGAAAGGAAAGAGGAGCGTGGCGTGGACGCCCCAGCGCGGCTTCTGTTCTCCTTTGCGGCGGAGACGGAAGGCGGGGACCGGGGGAACGCCGGGAAGGACCGAGTAGGGGCCGTGGTCGATGGACACGGGCGCGGGGAGCGCGATGCGCCGGCAGGCGGCGGTGAGGATCTCCTCGACGGAGGGGCCGTTCTTTTTGGGGAAGCGGTCGAGAAGAATCGGAGTGACGGAGGTCCAGCGGCGGGAGGGGCGGGTCCAGGCGGCCGGGCGCAGGTTGTAGGTCAGCGGGGCGGCATCGACGGCTTCCAGGGACCAGTTGCCGAGGCCGGGAATGTGAAGCCCGCGTGCGGCCAGAGCGGCGCAGGCGGCGAAGACCGCGCGCCGCTGCACGACCTGGGCCGCGGCGGGCAGCACGACGGCGAAGCCCAGAAGGTGGCCGTCGGCATGCTGCCGGCCCACGAAGGGCAGGGCGGCGATGGCACAGTGGGTATCCCGGTTGTGGCCGTGGAGCAGCGGATCGATGGGGCCCGGTTCGCCGGCGACGGCGAGCAGAGCGGTCCGGACGGCCTCGGTAAGGGTCAGGGTGGCCTCGATGGGCAGTCCGGGGCCGGCGATCTTCCGGAAGACGGCCATGTGCAGGAACTCGGAGCCGGCCGGTTCCAGGGCGGCCGGGCGGCCGTTCAGGCTGGTGTAGCGCTGCTGGCGTCCCGGGGAGGGGCGCCGGTCCGCCGTGTAGAGGGCCTCGAGTTCGGCCAGGCGGCCCCGGGCGGGAACGCGCAGCACGCGGTCGCCGGCCGGGTCGGGGATGAAATTGGCCTCGGGCGCCTCGGCGGTGACGCGCACGCGCACCAGGGAGCAGGCCTTGCCCAGGTACCCGGTGCGGGCGGCCAGCCGGTCCAGGGCGGCGGCGGTGGCGGCGCCGGGTTGGGAGCCGGGCCAGATGAAGTAGACACGCGCTTCCGAGGGCGCCTGTGCGGGAAAGTAGCGAGGCTGCCTGGTGCGCAGCACGGGAGGAGGGTCACCGGGGTAATTGGTGGGCACGTAGGCCAGGGTGGGGACGGATTCGCCGGGCTCGCCGGCGCGGATGGCGGGCGGGTCCTGGCTTTCGAGCCACTCCAGGGCCTGGCGCTCCTCCGGGTTCTGGCCGCCTTCGAAGTGGGCCGCGGCCAGGGCCGAGAACAGACGGGCGGGGTGGGGCGGCCATTCGGGCTCGGACCGGTCGCGGAAATCGCCCGCGAAAACCCGGCCGAGCAGGTACTCGACCTCGAGGGCAAACACGGCTAGGCTCCTTCGGCGGCCGAAACGGTGCGGTCGCTGTAATCGACGAGCTTGAGCAGGTCGGGGCGGGGCTGAAGCTGGATGGGGCCGGGGCGCCAGCAGAGGCCGTGGGCCTCCGCGGCCTGAAGAGCCTGGGAGAGCGCGTCGACGGCGAGGGAGGAATCCAGTTCGGCGGGCTGGAGGTCCTTAGCGGTGCGCCCGAGGAATTCGAAGCGGGGCGCCTCGGCGGGAACCAGGTGGCAACGGGAGCGCAACTGGTAGCCTTCGTCCTGGCAGAGGGTGACGGCCAGCAGGCCCAGGGCGGCGATGACGGCCCGGCCGGCGGCATCGCGATCGGGATGGGAATTTCCGCCGGGGTCCGGAAAGCGGAGCTTGCGGAGCTGGGTGAAGGACAGTACGGTGGTCTGAACGGCTTCACGGAAGGTAACGCCGCCGGGGCCGGTCTCGGGATTGGTGATGCTGGGGGCGACATTACCGTGATTGATCTCCGAAGGGCGGACGAGCTTCCCGGAGCCTTTGGCGGGCTTCCTGCCGTCGGCGGGCTCGACGAAGCGCCAGAGGTCGCCGTCTTCGGTCTTGAGGATGACGTCGCGGACGAGCTTGATGCCGAGGGGATCGATGCGCGAGGAGGTGCGCACGCCGCGCACGGCGTCGAGGGCGATGATTTCGGAGACCAGGGAGCGAGCCACTTTGGCGGTGTTCACTCCGCCGCCGGACTGGGAGTCCCAGGTGCCGAACAGCAGGACGGTGGGGGCGTATTCGTAGAAGGCGGTGGCATTCCAGGCGCGGGCGGAAACCAGGCGCTTGCCGTTTTCGGACTCACGGAAGGCGGCGCCGTCCCAGAGGGAGTCGCGGAGGATGGCGTCGTGGACGCGGTGCGGCACGGTGAGAGAGGTGATGGTTTCGTGGCCGGGGATCTCGATCTCGAACAAGGGCAGGGCGAGGCGGCCGGCGCGGCAGGCTTCGAGCAGCACCTCTTCGAAGCGGTTGGCCTGGCTCTGCACGCTGTCCAGCAGGACGGTTTCGACGCGGGCGCCGTCGAGGACGCGGGTTTCGAAAGCGTACGCGCCATCCGCGTAGGTGGGAGGGAAGACCTTGTCCCCGGGGCCGCCGGCGGGCTGCAATCGGGTGATGGAGCGCAGGGCGGTGAACTGGCCCTGGCATCCGCGGGTAAGAAGCTGCACGAGTTCGTCTGAAGTCATATCTGTCTCCTGTTTTTCGGCCGGCGGCGGGTGCGGCCGCCGGGCTTGTTTCGCGGGCCATGTATGAATCAGGGCCACGGAGGGTGCGGGAATGTGCTGGTACGGGTGTGGCGCTCCGGCAACCATGGCGGGTGCCGGGCCGGGCAACCAGGGCGCGTGGCCGCCCGGCCAGTGATTGGGCCCGCAGGATCCCAGCGAAAGTCTGGCAACGATCACCGAGGTCTTGCTGTTCCTTTCGAGTATAAGCCGGACGCTCAGAGTGCGCTATCGCGCGGCGTCCTTAGGGGGCAATCGTGAGCCGATTCGCGAGTGCCTTGGGGGACAAACGTCCCGGAAAGTAGTGAGGGCGGCCCGGGGCGCCGTTTCAGAGAATCGAGCAGGGCGGCGGCAGGAGTGCCGCCGGCAGGTTGGGAATGTGCGCCACAATGGTTGGGGAGATTTTGCAGAACAAGGAGCGTGGCATGCAACTCGGGGCGTTTTCGGTGAGCCTGGCGGTCAGGGACCTGCAGGCTTCGAAGGATTTTTACGAGAAGTTCGGCTTCACCGTCTTTGCCGGGGATGCCGCGCAGAACTGGCTGATTCTGAAGAATGGCGAGCACGTGATCGGGCTGTTCCAGGGGATGTTCGAGAGGAACATCCTGACGTTCAACCCGGGGTGGGACAGCAACGCCCGGAAGCTCTCGGAGTTCACCGATATACGGGATCTTCAGCGGGAACTGAAGGCCCGGGGGGTGCGGTTCGAGCAGGAGGCGGACGAGTCCACGACGGGGCCGGCGAGCTTTCTGGTTCTGGACCCGGACGGGAATCCGATCCTCCTGGACCAGCACGTTTGAACTCGACCGCGGGGGCGCGGGGAGTCGAGACGATGGCGGCGGGAGTGCCGCCACTGCCCGTTACAACGTGCGCCACGAATGCAGGGGCGGGGTCTGTCGTAGAATACTGTCACCATGCGGATTGTCGTCTTATTCCTTCTGGGGGCCTGCGGTTTGCAGGCCCAGAACGCCACCCGGCCGGGCCGGTTCCACGTGGAGCGCCCGACGCTGCTGAATCTCGGTTTTGAATGGGCCATCGAGGGAGACGAGAACCGGAACGCGAGCGTGGAAGTGCGCTTCCGGAAGGCGGGGACCAGCGCCTGGCGCAACGCGCTTCCGCTGCTGAGGATCGGAGGCGAACGGGTCTACCGCAAAGACTACAACATGAGCTACGTGGTGCCGCATGGCTTCGCGGGGAGCATTATGAACCTGGAGCCGGCCACGCAGTACGAATGCGAATTCACGCTGCGCGACCCCGACGGCGTGAACGGCCAGGCGCAGCAGCGCATCACGGTGGCCACGCGGGCTGAACCGAAGCCGTACGAGGGCGGGCGCGTGCTGCACGTCTATCCGGCCGATCATGTGGGGCCGCGCCAGGAGCCGAGCTTCATCGGGTTGAAGCACGCCTATTACGGGCCGGGGCGCGGCGACTGGACTTCGGTGCGCATGAACAAGGTCCAGCCGGGGGACACCATCCTGGTGCACGCGGGCCTGTACCGCCCGGACCGCCTGAATTACGTCGATCCGCTGAGCGCGCCGTTCAGCGGCTCCTGGTCGCTTTCGCTGAAGGGCACGGCGGAGAAACCGATCACCATCAAGGCGGCCGGGGATGGGGAAGCGATCTTCGACGGCGCGGGCAGCCACAGGCTGTTCGACGTGATGGCCACGCACCACCATATCTTCGAGGGACTGACGTTCCGCAACACGGATGTGGCGCTGTTCGCGGGGGACAAGGAGGTGATGGGCGCGGTAGGCCTCACGGTGCGCAACTGCCGTTTCGAGGACGTCGGGGTGGGGGTATGGACCGAGAACGCCGATTCGCGCGACTTCCTGATCACGGACAATCTCTTTCTGGGAAGGGAAGACCGGATGCGGCTGATCGGGTGGAACCAGGCGGGCTCGCGGGCCGCGGGCATTTACCCGTCGCACCAGCTGCGGAGCTTCTTCGCGGTGAAGGTATACGGGCCGGGCCACGTGATCGCGCACAACGCGATTGCCTATTTTCACGACGGCATCTGCGTTTCGACCTACGGGCCGCCGGACGCCGATCCGGAGCGGCGGGCTTCGTCCATCGATATTTACAACAACGACATTCATCTGACCAACGACGACTTCGTGGAAGGCGACGGAGGCGTTCACAATATCCGCATTTTTCAGAACCGGGGCGTCAACGCGGCCCACAACGGATACAGCGCCCAGCCGGTGTTCGGGGGGCCGATCTACTTCTACCGCAACCTGCTGTATCACGTGCCGGGCGGCGGCGCGTTCAAACTGAGCGCCGTGCCGGCGGGCATTCTGGCGTATCACAATACGCTGATCAGCGAGCAGACGGCGGGGAGTCCCTACTCCAACGCGCACTTCCGCAACAACCTGTTCATAGGCCGGGACGCGCCCAACCGCGGCGTGATGACCTGGGCGTTTGCGACCGGCGACTACAGCAGCGACTATAACGGGTTCCGCCCCAACCGCAATGTCCAGCGGCAGTACAACTGGCTGGCGCCGGCCCCGGGCCGGACGGCGTACGAGGCGGGGCCTTCCGGGCGGCGCAGCTTCGCGACTTTGAGCGAGCTCCGGCAGGCGACCGGGCAGGAGGCCCACGGGATCGAGGTGGATTACGACATTTTCGAGAACCTGTCGCCGCCGGATCCCGCGCGGCGGCATCACGTCTACCATGCCATGGATCTCAACTTCCGGCTGAAGGCGAACTCGAAGGCGGTGGACGCGGGGGTGGCGCTGCCGACGATCAACGACGGCTTCAGCGGGAAGGCGCCGGACCTGGGCGCGCTGGAGTTGAACCGGAAGGAGCCGCACTACGGCCCGCGCTGGATTACGTGGCAGCCGTTCTACCGCTGAGGGAGCGGGGGATTCAGGAGACCTTCACCAGCAGCTTGCCGAAGTTGCGTCCCCGAAGCAGCCCGATGAGGGCTTCGGGCGCGTTTTCGAGGCCCTCGACGATGTCTTCCCGGTACTTGATGCGGCCTTCGCGCAGCCATGTGGAAACGTCGCGGAGAAAGTCGGGCTGCTGCGCGGCGAAGTCGGTGACGATGAAGCCGCGGAAGGTGAGGCGCTTGATCAGGATGGCGGACATCAGGGAAGGGACGCGGTCGGGGCCTTCGGGGAGCCGGGTGGCGTTGTAGTGAGCGATGAGGCCGCAGACCGGCACGCGCGCGAAGAAGTTGAGCAGCGGCAGCACGGTTTGAAAGACGGAGCCGCCGACGTTTTCGAAGTAGACGTCGATACCCCGCGGGCAGGCGGCTTTGAGTTCGGCGGCGAAGTCCGGGCTGCGATGGTCCAGGCAGGCATCGAAGCCCAGCTCGCCGCGGACGAAGCGGCATTTTTCCGGCCCGCCGGCGATACCGACCGCGCGGCAGTCCCTGATGCGGGCGATCTGGCCCACCACGGAACCCACGGCTCCGGAGGCGGCCGCCACGACGACGGTTTCTCCCGGTTTGGGCTGCCCGATGTTGAGGAGGCCGGTGTAAGCGGTCATGCCGGGCATGCCCAGGACGCCCAGGGCGGTGGTCACGGGAGCGAGACCGGGATCGAGTTTGCGCAGGCCGGCGGCGTCGGCCGCGGCGTACTCCTGCCAGCCCGTGTAGGCGAGCACGAGGTCGCCGGGATGGAGTTCGGGGGCGCGCGATTCCACCACCTCGCTCACGGCGCCGCCCTCCATGACCTGGCCGACTTCAACCGGCGGGGCATAAGACGGGCCGGCGTTCATGCGGCCGCGCATATAGGGGTCGAGAGACAGGTAGCGAGTGCGCAGCAGGGCCTGGCCTTCGGCGGGGCGCGGCGCCGCGGCTTCCTCGAGCCGGAAGTTTTCGGGGCGCGGTTCGCCGGCGGGCCGGGAAGCCAGCACGATGCGGCGGTTGGGCAGGGGCATTCGATTCTCCGTGAATCCAGAGTTGGACTGCTATCAGTGTAGCGCCGCCCGAGGCGGATGCCGCCGGCGGGTGTCGCGCGTGGCACAATAGCGGCATGATCAGCAGGCGCGAGTGGATGGCCGGGTCGGCCGGGATGTCGATAGCGCACGCCAGGGCGGCCGGGGCGAAGGAGATTGCGATCGCCAGCTCGAATGGAGCGCGGGCGTGCGCGCGGGCCATGGAGGTGCTGAAGGCGGGCGGCGACACGCTGGAGGCGGTCATCGCCGGAGTGAACCTCAACGAAGAGGACCCGGGCGACAGCTCGGTGGGCTACGGGGGTCTGCCGAACGAGGACGGAGTGGTGGAGCTGGATGCCAGCGTGATGCACGGGCCCTCGCGGCGGGCGGGCTCGGTGGCCAGCCTGCGGAACATCAAGACGCCGTCGAAGGTCGCGCGGCTGGTGATGGAGGAGACCGACCACATCATGCTGGTGGGGGAAGGCGCGCTGCGTTTCGCCAAGGCCTACGGGTTCGTGGAGGAGAACCTGCTGACGGAGAAATCGCGCCTGGCGTGGCTGGTGTGGAGGAAGTCGCTGCGGGATCCCCGGGGGCACAACAACTGGGGAGGCGGGCTCTCCAAGCCCACGGCCTGGTTGAAGCGGCAGTTCCCGGGCGTGGACGAAAGCACGCTGGCCTGGGCCTGGGAGGTGGCGGTGAATCCGCCCACGGGGACGATCAACTGCCTGGCGCTGAATGCGAAGGGGGAGATGTCCGGGGTGACGACGACCAGCGGGCTGGCCTGGAAGATCGCCGGAAGGGTGGGCGATTCGCCGATCATCGGCGCGGGGCTGTTCGTGGACCAGGACGTGGGGGCGGCGGGATCGACCGGGCGCGGGGAAGAGAACATCCGGGTGGCGGGGGCGCACACCGTGGTGGAGGATATGCGGCGCGGGATGAGTCCGAAGGAAGCCTGCCTGGACGTGCTCAAGCGCATCGCCCGGAACTTCAACAACGACCGGGCGAAGCTGGCGCAGTTCGACATCAGCTTCTATGCGCTGCGCAAGGACGGCGAGTACGCCGGGGCCAGCCTGTGGAGCGGCGCGGTGCGGGAGGGCAAGCGGACGCCGCGCACCTTCGCGGTGAATGACGGGGGCCCGAGCCGGCTGGAGCCGTGCGCCTACCTGCTGGAGAGGAGTTAGACTACTCGCTGGCCCGGCGCTTGGGTCTCGGGGTTTCCTCCTCTTCTTCTTCGACCGGCTCGACGAACTTCTCGACGCGCACGCGGTAGAGGGCCGGCTTGCCGTGCTTGTCGCTCTCGAAGAAGATCTGGCGGTTGTCGGGCGAGAAGACCGGGGTGACGTGGGCCAGGTCAGTGGACTTGTGCTCGCAGACGGTGAGCTCGCGGCGGGTCAGGCGCAGCAGGATCAGGATGTGAGGGGAATTGAGGTTGCGGCTGGCGCCGACGAAGACCGAGCCGTCGCTGTTCATGCCCAGCTGCACGAACTGGCTGGTGGCGGCGACCAGCTTGTCGAGGTTCTCGTCGGGGGTGTGCTCGCGGATTTCGTGCAGCCGCGCCTTGTCTTCGGGGAAGAGCAGGTAGACCAGGCTGCGGCCGTCGGGGGACCAGAGAACGGGGCCGAGGCGGCCGGGGGCGGTGCGCAGCCTGCGGTTCTGGGCGCCGTCGGAGTTGACCAGCCAGAAGGCCTCCTCGCCCTGACGGTAGAGAATCTGGGCGCGGCGCGGGTTGGCGACCGGGTCGGACAGCGGAAAGGGCGCCTGAGTGACGATGCTGTCCTTGCGGTTCGCGAGGGAGACCTGGCGGAGGCGGGAGGCGCCGTCACGGCTCTCGCCGAACAGCGCGGAGGCGCCGTCACGGCTCACGCTGAAGCCGGGGCAGCGCTGCCAGCCGGGGGAGACCCGGGCGATCTCGCGCGGGCGCCGGTTGGCGAGGGCGAGGCGAAACAGGGCGTCGCCGTCGAAGTAGCAGGCGGTGCGATCGTCGGGCAGCAGGGTGAGGGTGCTCCCGTCGAGGTGCGCGGCCTCGGTGAGCTGCTCGAAGTCGCCGGTTCTCAGGTTCATGAGGAAGGCCTGGGGAGTTCCGGTGCGGTCGCTCCAGAAGAGCAGGGAGGCGCCCCGGCGGTTCAGCATGCGGGCGTAGTAGGCGGGCAGGTGGCAGGCCACCTGGGGGTCGGTGAGGCGGAAGACTTCCCACTCGGTGGCGGGATCGGCGAAACGCCGCCACTCGGCCGGAAACAGCCTGGATTGTTCGGAGGCCCGGGCCAAAACCGGGGTAACAGCCGCGGCCACGAAGGCCCGCCGGGTCAGAGGCATAACGGTGGCAGGCTCCGGCGCCTGGCTGTTGGTTCCGGGCAGGTGGTGCGACCCATCAATTCGATGGTAGCACCGGGCCGGGGACGGCTACCGGTGGCTGGCCTGGTAGTGCGCTTTTAACAAGTCGAGTCCGAAATCGCCATCGAAATCGCGCCAGACCGAGTGGATGTGATTGGCCTGGTTCTGGGTGTTGTCGTATTCGACGAGGAAGGCCGGGGCCTGGACGCGATAGTAGTGGGGACCTCCGCGCTTTTCGACGCCGGCCCAGGCAAAGTGCAGGTTGCGGCCGGCCTTCTCGATCTGTTCGAGGCGGGCGCGGGCCATGTCGTCGGGGACGTTGCGGGCGTATTCGCCGAGCAGGGCGGCCAGCAGCTCGAACTGCCTGGGAGTGAGCCGGGACGCCGGCAGGCCGGAGGGTTGGCCCTGGAGCGAGGCTTTGCGCGAGGCGGAGGTGAGGATGTCGGGGTAGGCGCTGGAGTCGACGATGGCGATCTTCTTCTGTTCGGCATCCAGCGAGTCGAGCAGCGCGCGGGCCAGATCCTCCTCGGCGGCCAGGGCGCGCAGGCCTTTGCGAGGGCCCTGCCTTACCTCGGCGGGATTGGCGCCGAAGAAACTCGGGGCGTCGTGCGCGCGGCCGCCCAGGATGGTGAAGTTCTGGCTGATGTGATGGCCCTCGACGCGGAAGCCCCAGGCGTCCTTGTCGGAGGGCCGGCCGAAAATGCTGAAGTAGTAGCCTTCCGGGTTGCGCCGCTCGCCGCTGTCGTTCTCCAGAATGCGCAGGACTTCCTCGAGACTCATGATGGTGGCGGCCTTGATGTAGCCGCTCTGGCTCAGCCCGGCGCTGAGCAGGGCGTGGGCGAGGAGTTTCTGGGAGGGCGTCATCTCGCGCAAAGGCAGGCCCTTGCGGGGGCGGGGGACAAAGTGCCAGTTGAGGCGCTCGTCATCGTCGAACCGGAAGGTGGCCTTGGCCCGCTGCTCGGGAGTCAGCGAGTCGAGAAACGCGCCGGCGGCGCGGGCCATGACGGACGGCGAATGGACCTGGTTGTAGGCGAAGGTAAGCAAGGAGACTCCCATCAGGGCGGCGGCCAGCCGCAGGAATGCAGGATTCATGGCAGCCCCTCCCGGTGCTGCGCGGACGCTTGAATTGGATTATATCAGCCGGCGGGCGCCGGGCGCGGGCCGTGAGACGACGCGAGGAGGAGTGTAATCGCGTGGTTGAAGATGAGGCGGCTCCGGGAAGAGGGTGGATGCCGGGACGCGGCGCAAGGGGGAGGTCCGGGGCTGGGGAGATGTTTCGAAGTGCGGGAGGGAAGACAACCGCTCCTTTTAGTCGCGGCTCGGAAGACGGTAGCGGGTGGGAAGACGGTCGCGGATGGGAAGCCGGTCGCGGATGGGAAGCCGGTTGGGGGTGGGGAGACGGTTGCGGGTGGGGAGATGGTTGCGGGAGGGAAGGCAACCGCTCCTTTTAGTCGCGGCTCGGAAGACGGT
>JADZAF010000071.1 GCA_020852755.1 Bryobacterales bacterium | reverse complement strand
GAGCGGCGCCCGCCCACGGTCCGGCCAGAAACCCCATGCAGAGAAGCCAGCGCATGGTCGCCATCCTACCAGGAGTTTCGGTGACAGGCTACATAACCACCTAACTGCTCTTGAGGCATCACGGGCGGCGCGGTCGCCTTCCTCTCGGCCGGCTTCCGTGCCGCTGTCGTGCACCGGCGAAGGTACAGGCTCAAAGCCCGAGTTCTTCGTTGGCGCGGCTCAGCATGCCCCGCATTGAGGCAATACAATATGCCGTCGCGGCACGCCGGGTCCCCGTGTCTCCCGCCAGTTCGGGTAAGTGATCGGGCACCATTGGACCGCTGTAGCCGGCCCGTCGCAGGGCTTTCACTACCTGGTACAAATCCAGGTAGCCATCGTCAGGGAACGTCTCCTGAAAAACCGGCAGCGTCGAAGTCACATTGCGCAGATCCACGTCGAAAATCTTGCCCTTCGGAGCCCATTCGCGAATCATTTCGAACACATCGGCGCCCATGGCCTTGCCCCCCTCGGCCCAGGTGCCTACGCACAACCGCACGCCCCAGTTCCGGCTGCCGCGCGCCAGCCGCTCGGCCCGCCGGTAGCATTCCGCGTTGATGAAGATTCGAGCCACGCCGTGCATCTTCTCGATGGGGGGATCGTCCGGGTGCATGGCCAGCTTCACGCCCGCCTCTTCAGCCACCGGCAGTACGGCTTTCATGAAATACTCGAGGGCTCCCCAAATCTCCTCGGCCGAATACTCGCGCTCGAACTTCGGCTGGTCCATCCTGGAACGGAATTCGTCGAGGTTGAATTCGCGGGCGCGGTAGCCGCGGCGCTCGACGGTGGCTGTGCTATAGGTGTTGCCCGGATGCCAGTCCAGCACCAGCACCTCAACACCGAGTCTTCCCAACTCACGCACCACCGCCCGGCAGTTGTCCAGTTCACGCTCCCGCTGCGGGCCGGGACGGCCCAGTTCGATATCCGGCGTGCGGTGCGCGTAGTGCGCGCACGAAATCATGCGAATCCCGTATGCCGCAAAACGGTCGCGCGCCCGGCCAAGTTCTTCGAGCGGTGCATCCAGCGGGATTTCCGCCCGCACGTGCCGCAGCCCGATCTGCTTGAGGAACAGCAAGTCCTCGTCGGGAACCCGGATGCTGACCCGATGGGCCAGCTTGATGTTGCCGGCGTCCTGTTCGGTGATGCCCCTGGGCGGAGCCGCCAGGGCAGTAGAGGCTCCTGCCGCCTGCATGAGCGCGCGTCGGCTCAATGTATGCATATCCTCAGCCAGTCTACAGGATGCCAGGATACACAGCACGGCCGGGGACCCGGTCGCTTCCGGCGTTCCCAGGCGCCGTCCTCCTCCCGGTCGCGCTCTTGGATGTCCCGCAGCGAAAGGCCGCTGGCGAGACCGGGCCCGCGGGACTACTGTCCCCGGGTCACTCCACCGGCCTGTTTCCGGCCACCGCGTCGTACATGGCGGCGAAGAACTCCGCGCCGTTCCGGATCACCGTCTCGTCCAGGTCGAAAGTGGTGCTGTGATGGCCGCCGCCCAGGGGCGTCCCCAGCAGGATCTCCATGGCCTTGCCGCCCCGCTGCTGAACGCGCTGCATCATCAGGCAGATATCTTCGGATCCGTTGGCCGAGCATGCCGGCACGACCTCCCTGACCGACGGCAGGCTCTGCGCCACCCTGGCGCCCAGTTCGATCAGTTCGGGGGAATTCACGGCGCTGATGGTGCTGGCCGCCGGCTTCACCTCCAGTTGGAGGCCGTACATCTTCGCGGCGCCTTCCAGCACCTCTCTGGCCTTCAGGATCATGTACTCGTTGATCTCATTGGTGACGCCCCGCGTCTCCATGCGGAGATACGCTTTGTCCGGGATGATATTCCAGGTGGTTCCCGCCCGCAGCACGCCGACGTTGACCCGGGAAGCGCCCGCGCCGTGCCTGGCGATGGCGTACAGGTTGGTGGCGGCCGCGCAGGCGCCCAGCAGCGCGTTGTTGCCGGCGTTGGGAAGCACGGCCGCGTGCGCCGCGCGCCCGGTGAAGGTCACCTCGAAGCGCGACATGGCCAGCCAGTCGAACACGTTCAGGCCGATCTGGCCGGTCTGCTTCAGACAGATGCCGACATGCACTCCGAACAGGTAGTCCAAATCGTCCACCAGGCCGTTCGCGATCATGGCCTGCGCGCCGCTGAGATTCTCCTCGTTCGGCTGGAACAGCAGCTTGACCGTGCCCTTGAGGCGGTCGCGGTTCTCGGCGAAGTGCGCGGCGAGCAACAGGCCCATGGCGGTGTGCGCGTCGTGCCCGCACATGTGGGCGTAGCCGGGATTGGCTGAAACAAAGCCCTCGGCGGCGGGGCGGTGGGAAGGATCGGCGGATTCGGTGATCTCCAGGGAGTCGATGTCGAAGCGGAATCCGACTGTCGGACCCGGCTCGGCGCCCCGCAGTATGCCTACGGCGCCGGTGAGCCCGCCTTTGGCCGGCGCGATGAACTGCTCGTCGATCCCATCCCGGACGGCGCGGTCGTATTCCGCATCGAGTACCGCCGCCTCCGGCAAGCCCACCCGCTGTTCGGGGGCCACGGCATCCTTGCCCAGCCGCACGTCGTAGCCCCACTCACAAAGCCGCCTGGCGATGAAGCCGGTGGAGTAGAACTCCAGCCACCCGGGCTGGGGATGCCGGTGCAGCTCGCGGCGCCACCGGACGGCTTCCTCAAAGTGGGTGTTGATCGAATCCCGCATTCTTTACGCCCTCCCGAAGTTCCTCGTCGAATCCATTTTGTTCCGCCGGATGGAGCAGGCTGACCAGCACGCTGACCGCGAAGTTGACGCACAGCGCCAGGAAACCCGCGTTCATGCCCAGGAACGGGTCTCGATTGGTCAATGCCAGGGCGGCAACCAGAACCACCCCGGCGATCATCCCGGCGAAAATGCCGGTCTTCCCCGCCCGCTTCCAGTACAGACCCAGTATGACACCCGGGAAGAACTGGGTGACCCCGGCGTAGCCGAGCAGCAGCAGCGAGACCAGGGTCGAGTTGCTGTAAATGGTGAAGTACAGCGCGATCCCGGAGATCACCACCACCATCGCCTTGGCCAGCCTGGCCACCTGGGAGTCCGTCATGGAGGGCGCGAAGACCGGGCGGTAGAAGTTCTTGGCAAACAGCGTCGCGGAGGTGAGCAGCAGCAGCGCGGCCGGGACCATGGCCGTCAGGGCGCCCGCGCCGCCCACCACTCCCAGGAACCAGGGCGGGAAGGCCTTGCGGACCACCGTCAGCAGCGCCATGTCGCCGTTGGCCAGGCCGGGAACGATCAGAATGGCCGAAAAACCGACAAAGAAGATCAACGGCAGCGTGACGGAGTATAGCGGCATGATGACCGCGTTGCGGCGCAGTGTGTCCCCGCTCTTGGCGGTAAAGGCCGAGCCGAGCGTATGCGGCCACATGTAGAAACCAAAGGAGGTCAGCAGAACGGTGGAGAGGAACCAGGCGTGGCCCATGGAGGTGGTGGCGCCGGGCATGACCAGGTGATCCGGCCGGGCCTCGGCCAGCGCGGCGAACATGGGCCCGATCCCTCCGAAGAATTTGTACGGAACGCCGATGCCGATCACAAAGGCCGCGAGCAGCATCAGAACGTCCTTGAGCACGCTCACCCAGGCTACCGCGCGCACGCCTTTCGCCAGAACGAAGGTGGCCACCACGGCCACCGCGATCACGGCTCCGCTGGCCCGGTTGATGCGCTCGAAGCTGGCCACCTCCACGATGATCCCCAGCCCGGTGAGCTGCAGCTGCACGTAGGGGATGATGAACAGGAAACCCGTTACGGCGACGAATCCGGCCAGATACCGGCTGCCGTAGCGGACCTGGAAGAAATCGGGCTGGGTCTGCATGCGGTGCCTGCGCCCCACTTCCCACACCTGGGGCAGAAAGAAGAACGACAATACGTAGGCCAGCACCAGGTAGGCCAGGATGTAGAGCGTCGGCCCGCCCCGGGAATAGGCCCAGCCGGCGGCGCCGAGAAAGGCGAAGGTCGTGTAGATCTCGCCGGCCATGAGCAGCCAGACGAAGACCAGGCCGAAGCCGCGGCCGGCAACGGTCCACTGCTCCAGGTCCATCTTGCGACGGCCCCCGGCGTAGAAGCCGATCGCGGAACCGGCGGCGACGATGGCGAAGATGATGACCAGGGCGGTCGCGCCGGGACTCATCCGCCGCCGCCTTTTTCATCCCGGGCTGCGCCGTCGGACCGGGGAGGCACTTCGATCCGGTAGGCGATCCACATCACCAGGGGCGTGATCAAAATCCACAGAACGAGCCAGAAGAGATTGAACGGCAGTCCCAGGACCATGGGATGGACGCGGTCCCACAGGGGCACCGAAAAACACACCGCGAAAAACGGGATCAGGCCGACCAGGATCGCTCTCCAGGAAGGCCGTTTCACATCGGCCGGACCCGGCTGGTTCATGGCAGGCCGAAGAGCGGCCGGCGAACGCGCTTGTACGTGAAGTGGGCCGGGTTCACGTCGGTCGCGCCCGGCGTGTTCACTTCAATGATGCGGGCGGCGACCGGCTCGTAGGCGGCGCGGGGCGCGGTGGTCCCCTTGGCCGCCAGGATCCGCATGCGCTCCGGATACACTCCGTTGCTGATCAACTGGTGCAGGCTGTTCGGGCTGGTGGGGCGCATGGTGAGAAGCAGCAGGTTGGGCAGATCGGGCGTCGAGCCCTCCACCTCGATGACCGACGTGAGGCCCATGTCGCTGTAGCGGCCGCCGCCGTGCCGCACTTCGGTCTCCACGTACTTGCCGTCGTGCAGCGCTTTGACGCGGCCACGGACCCTCACCGGGGAACCGTGCATCCTGTCGGTCTTGCCGCCCACCATCAGGTCCACGGTGTTGCCCACGCCCGCGCGAAAGGCCGCCTGGTTGGATTCGGGATCCGAAATGGTGACCACCCAGCCCTGGGCATTCTGCCGGAGCAGCTCGGAGAGGAGGGTAGTACCGTCACCTGCCGAACCGCCGCCGATGTTGTCGCCGGTATCCATGAGAGCCACCGGGAACTTGTCGCTGTTCATGGCCTGCCGTACCGCCGTGGCGGCGTCCGGAACTTTGAACACCAGCTTGTCGCGCAGGGCCCAGAGCATCTCTCCCAGCCGCTCGGCCTCGCGCCTGGCCAGGGCCGGATCGTTGTCCGTCACCACGATCACGCTGGGTCCCATGGCCGGAACGTCGGCATATTGATAGCCGCCCACCAGGCTTACCGCCAGGATCTTCGGGTTGGTCCGCTCCAGCCGCCGGGTTTCATCCACCAGCGGCTTGAGGGGCGGGTGGAAGGTGTCTTCATAGACGATGTTGAGCAGCATGGGCGGCTTGGCCAGCGCCTGCACGGGTTTGACCTTGCCGCGCACCATGCCGGCCATGATGGTGGCCGCCTGGATGCCCCGGTCCTTGGTGTCCAGGTGCGGGTTCTCCTTGTACGCCACCACCGCGTCGGCATTGTCGATCAGCTCCTGGGCGATGTTGGCGTGAAAATCCTGGGTGACCACGATGGGAAAATTCCTGCCCATGGCCGCGCGCACGCGGCGCGCGACTTCCGCATCGCCGTGCGGGAAACTCTCGACGACCATGGCGCCGTGGTTGATCAGGATGACGCCGTCATACTTCGGTTCGGCGGTCTTCAGCTGTTCGATCAGCCGGTCCAGGCAGCGGTTGAAGGAGGCGTCTTCCACGTAGCCCAGCGATCCCGCGCCGGCCTGCAGCACCGGATAGAGATCCAGGCCCAGGCGCTGAGCCGCCTCGACGACGCCGCTCGCCACCGTGTTGAGCCTGGCCTGCCGCTCGATCCACTGCTCTCGCGAGAGCGGGGCCCCGCCCCTTTCCGACATCACCAGCTTGCGCGGATAGAGGGAATTCGACTCGGCGCTGAGTCCTCCGACCGCGATGCGCGGCCGCTGCGGCTGCGCCAGGCACCCGGCCGCCCCCAGCGCCAGAATAATGATGGATCGCATGATTTTCATGTGGCAGTACTCCCTCAAGGAGCGGGAGAATCATAGCGCACCGCCCGGGAGGGGCGCAATCGAAAGCGGGCCGCGGCTCAGGGATCCGGCGAAAATCCTCCAAAACCATTTCCCATCTCGAATGTTTGCACCGGCACTGCTCAGCGGTTGTACCTGGGGCTCGGACCCCTGAGCCGCGCCCACACGCCGTCGCAGGCGGCCACCGTCTTCGCATCCAGCGCGCCCTCTTCCAGCGCACCGAGATTCTCCTCGAGCTGCTCTACCCGCGACGCGCCCAGGATGACGCAGCCGGCCGGGGTGTGGTGCAGCAGCCAGTTCAACGACAGGCTCACCAGCGAGCGGCCCGCCCCGGCGGCGATGCCGCCCAGTTGCTCCACCGCTTCGAAATTCGAAGCATGCCAGTAGCGCTCCAGGTAGGCCTGGTTGCCGTCGAAGCGCGTGCCGGGCAGCGGCGCCGACGGCTTGTGCTTCCCGGTGAGCAGCCCGCCCGCCAGCGGATTGTAGGCCACCACGGCCAGGCCGAACCCGGCGCAGAACGGCAAAAACTCGTCTTCGATCCGCCGGGCCAGCAGGTTGTACATGGGCTGCGTGACCGGCGCCGGCGCGCAGCCGCTCGTCTCCGCCAGCCAGAGCAGGCGGCAGATCTGCCAGGCGGCGAAGTTCGAAGTCGCCGGGTACAGCAGCTTGCCTTGCCGGACCAGGTCGTCGAGCGCTTCCAGCGTTTCCTCCAGCGGCGCCGACGGATCGGGGGCGTGCAGGTAGCAAAGATCCACGTAGTCCGTCTTCAGCCGCCGCAGGGAGTCCTCGACCGCTTTCGACACCAGCCTGCGCGACAGCCCGGCGGGATGATCGCCCACGCGCATTCCCACCTTGGTGGCCACAACCACGCGCGGGCGGCGCGCTCCCAGGGCTTCGCCCAGGATGCGTTCCGATTCTCCTCCGTTGTACACGTTGGCCGTGTCGAAGAAGTTCACCCCGCGGTCCAGGCTCAGGTCCACCATGCGGGCAGCGGCGGCGCGGTCCGTTTGCCCTCCGAACGTCATGGTTCCCAGGCACGCGCGCGAGACCGTGAGGTCAGTGCCCTTCAGCTGGATGGTCTGCATGGTTCTCTTCAGTGTAAGGCCCGGCCTCGCCCCCGGCCAGCAGGGGCCGCGACGGATCGATGCGCGCGAACAGCAGCGCGCTCAGCATCACCATGGCAGCGATCAGCAGCAGCGGCGTGTCGTAGCTGCCGGAGCGCTGGACCAGATAGCCGAACGCCACCGAGCACACGAAGCCGCCGAACTGCCCGGCGGAGTTCATCGCCCCGGTGACCGCGCCCGCGTACTGCCTGCCGATATCCAGGCACAAAGCCCAGGCCGCCGGCAGCATGCAGTCCATCACCCCGAAGCCCAGCGCCAGCAGCGCCACGCCGGACGTCTTCCCCTTCGTCAGCGCGGCGCCCAGCAGGAACAGGGCGGCCCCCGCCAGGCAGGCCGCGCCCATGCGGCTGCGTCCGGTGCGCGGGCCGTAACGGCGCGAAAGCGCGTCGCTGAGAACGCCTCCCGCGAAGTTGCCGGCCGCGCCCAGCAGGAACGGGATGGGGGCGTAGACGGCCATCTCGGTTTCGGAAAAGCCGCGGCCCTTCACCAGGTAGATGGGGAACCACGAGAGATAGAAGATGGATCCCCAGACGTAGCACCAGTACATGCCCATGATGAGCCACAGGCGCGGCTGGCGGAACAGCGCGCGCCACGGAACCCGCGAGTGCGCGGCGCCGGGCGGCTCGCCGATCTCGGCAAGCTCCTTCTCCGTGATGCCCGGCTGCTCCCGAGGGCGGTCGCGATACCAGCGATACCAGAGCGCCGCCCACGCCAGGCCGAGACCACCGAACATCCAGAAGGAGGCTCTCCAACCGTGAGCGCGCTGGATCAGCACCACCAGCGGCGGCGCCAGCACCCCGCCCAGGCGGCTGGCGCCCCAGATCATGCCCTGCGCGCGCGCCCGCTCGTGGGCCGGAAACCAGCGGGCCACGCTCCCCGCCGCGTTGGGATAGGCGCCCGCTTCTCCCGCGCCGAACAGGAAGCGCACCGCGATCAGCAGCGGGTAGCTCGAAACGGCGCCGGTCAGCGACGTGAACGCCGACCACCACACCACGATGCGCGTGAGCACGCGGCGCTGTCCGATCCGGTCGCCCAACGCTCCGCTGGGAATCTCGAACGCGCCGTACGAAATCAGAAACACGCCCAGCACCCAGCCCCAGCGCTCCGGAGAAATGCCCAGGTCCCGCTGCATGGCCGGCCCCGCCACCGCGATGGCCAGCCGGTCGATGTAGGTGACCACGGACAGGGCCACCAGGCAGCCGAGCACGAGGTGGCGCTTCCGCACGCGCTATTCCTTCAGATCGAAGATCAGGCCGGCCGCGCCGAAGCCGCCGTCCACGTTGAGCGTCTGCCCGTTGATGAAAGCGGCGTCGGCGGAGGCCAGAAAGACCGCGGCGGCGGCGATCTCCTCCTGTTCGGCGTAGCGCCGCATGGGGATCAGGTTGTAGTAGGCCTGGCGGGTCGCCTGGTCGTGTGTGACGGCGGTCATTTCGGTGTTGACCGGGCCGGGAGCGATCTCATTCACCGTGATGCCGTGCGGCGCCAGTTCCACGGCCAGCACCCGGGTCAGCATCGACACGCCCGCCTTGGAAGCGCCGTAGGCCGCGCGGCCCGTTCCTCCGCGCTGTCCGGAGAGCGACGCCAGGTTGATGATCCTTCCCCCGCCCTGTCGCGCCATCACGCGCGCGGCCGCCTGGGAGCACAGGAACACTCCCGTCAGGTTCACTTTCAAAACGCGCTCCCATTCTTCAAGCGTAGTGTTGAGGAACAGCCGGGTCAGGCCGATGCCCGCGTTGTTGACCAGGATGTCGAGGCGCCCGAAGGCGTCGAGCGCGGCCCCCACCATCGCCTGCACCTGAACGGGATCGGTCACGTCCGCGGTCACGGCCAGCGCTTTCCCTCCGTTCTCTCGAATGGCGGCGGCCGCCCGCGCGGCGTTTTCCCCCACAATATCCGCGACGGTCACCGCGGCGCCTTCGGCAGCCATGCGCGCGGCAATGGCGCGGCCGATCCCACGGCCGGCGCCGGTGACGAGGGCGGCCCGGTCTGCAAGTTTCCTAGGCGGAGGATTCAGCATAAACGTTCGATTCAAACGTTCGCTTTAAACGATCGTTTTGAATCTCTCAATAGAAGGCCGTCTACAGCCGCAGTTCCGCGTGCTGGCTGCGCAGGGTCTTCTGCAAGGCCTTGACGTCCAGCCGCCGCGGCGGCGTGCCGCTCCTCGCCGCCAGAGCCGCGGCGCAGCCCGAGGCGTGGCCCACCGCCATGGCGGGCGCCATCGAGCGGGCGGATTGAAAGGGGCCCTGCTCGCAGGAGATGCAGCGCCCGGAAAGCACCAGGCCCTCCACTTTCTTCGGCACCAGCGAGCGGTAGGGGATGTCGAAGCCCTCGTGCTGGAAGAAGAAGCGCTTGCCGCGGTAGCTGGGCATGGGGTTCGAACTGATGGCCACCACGTCGGGGAAGCGCGTACCCTTGATGGCATCCTGTTCGGTCACCGTGTACTCGCCTTCGATGCGGCGGGTCTCGCGCACGCCGATCGTGGCGGGCGTTTCGAGCAGGTAGACCGATTCCATCCCGGCCTGCCCGCGGAGGGAGCGCACTTGGTCCCACAGCTTCAGGCGCGTCTCCACTTCCGCGCGGGTCAGGTTCTCGACGTCCAGGCCGTCGCCGCCGAAGCCGGGCCCCCAGCGGGTGACGCGGTCTCCGATGCGTATGCCGCCATAAGCGCCCTTGACGCTGGAGGGCAGGCCGCCCAGCCGGTACATCAGGCTCATGTTCATGCGGTCGCCGCTGGAGGCGGGGCCCATGAAGGGCGCGCCGGCCCGGGCCGCGATGTCGCCGTCTCCGGTGCAATCGACGACGATGTCCGCCGCGATGGCCTGGCGGCCCGACTTGGACTCCAGGATCACGCCGGTGACCCGCGAGCCCTCCAGCATGGGCGCCGCCGCCCAACTGTGCAGGCGCAGCCGGACTCCCTCCTTGCGGATCAGGTTGAGGGCGGCGATCTTGGCGGCTTCCGGATCGAAGCCGACCGTATAGGGGATGTCGCCCTCGGCGATGTCGTGCCGGACGGTGCGCTCGTAGTTGTCGATATCGGCCACCCCGCCCAG
>JADZAF010000070.1 GCA_020852755.1 Bryobacterales bacterium | reverse complement strand
GCGTTCCCGGCGCGAACGTGCGGACGGTCAGTGAACTGACAGGCCTGGAGTGGACAACCACTTCCGCCCAGACGGGCCACTTCAGTTTTCCGCGATTGCCCGTCGGGGAGTACCGGGTAGAGGTCACCCAGGACGGCTTTCAGAAATTCGTCTCCGAGTCATTCCGGCTGAATGCGGACCAGAGCCGCGAGGTGACGGTCCGGCTTGCGGTCGGGGCCATCACCGAATCGGTCACGGTCAGCGGGGCGGTCTCGCAGGTGGACACGGTCGCGGCGACGATACGGGAGGTGGTGGATACCAAGCGCATCTCGGAGCTGCCTCTCAACGGGCGCAACCCGCTGCAACTGGTGCTGCTGGTTCCCGGAGCCGTATCGGCCTCGGGCGCCACCACCTTGAACCGCAACGACGCGATTTCGGTGAGCGGCGGCCGGGGTACGGCGACCAACTACATGCTGGACGGGGGCGACAATAACGACCCGCAGCAGAACGTAGCGGCAGTGGTACCGAACCCGGACGCGCTGGAGGAGTTCAGCGTCCTGACGAACAACTTCAGCGCGGAATACGGCCGCAGTTCCGGGGCAGTGGTGAACGCGGTGACCAAAGCCGGCACGAACGAGTTCCGGGGCTCGCTGTGGGAGTTCCTTCGCAATGACGCGCTGGATTCGCGGAGCTTCTTCGGCACCACCAAGAACAAGCTGCGGCGCAACCAGTTCGGCGCCGCCGTGGGCGGGCCGATCGTGAAGAACAAAGCCTTCTTCTTCGGGTCCTATGAAGGGGTGAGACAGCGCACCGGCGAAACCCGCTCGAACCTGGTGGTGCCCACGGCCGACGAACGGGCGGGCAATTTCGCCAACTCGGCTCAGCGGCCGCGCGATCCGCTCACCAACCAGGCGTTCCCGAACGCCGCGATCCCGGCTTCGCGCATCGACCCCGCTTCCCTGAAGTTCATGGAGCTGCTCCAGGTGCCGGCGCCCAACGCCTCGGGCAACCGCTATATCTACAACCCGCCGCAGTCTTCGGACTCGGACCAGTTTCTGGCCCGCCTGGACTATGCGCTGACCGGCGAGCAGCGGCTGAGCGGGAGGATGTTCGAGACCTCGGCCGCGGACCTGGATGTGTGGGGCCTTCCGGTGATCCGGTCGGAAGCGGCCTTCGATACCTGGAACGTCAGCGGCGTGCATACCTGGACCGTGTCACCCACACTGCTGCTGGTTTCGCAGTATACCTGGAACCGCTCGCAGATCGACCGCGGGCCGCTGCCGGTCGGGAGCGGCGCGGGGGTCTCGTATCAGGATTTGGGGGTCAGGGTGGAACGGGGAGGCCTGGAAGCGCTGGGTAAGGAACTGGTGCCGCACTATCGCGGCGCGGTGAACGGTTACTGGAACCTGAACCAGGACAACCTGGTGCTGATCGACCGGCCGACGCACCAGTTTCTGGAAAGCGCTTCCTGGGCGCGAGGGTCGCACCTGATGAAGTTCGGCGGAGAGTACCGCTGGTCGAAAAGCGACCGGGTGACGGCCAACGGCGTCGACCCGCAGTTCACCTTCAACGGGCAGTTCACGGGCAACGCTTTCGCGGACTTTCTGATCGGGCAGCCGCTGCGCTTCACGCAGGGGTCGGTAAGGATCAACCAGATCCGCGCCAAAACGTTCTCGCTGTACTTTCAGGACGACTGGAAGGTACATCCGAAACTCACTTTGAATCTGGGCTTGCGCTATGAGCCGCAGTTCCCGTTCTATTCAGCGGCCGACGAACTGACGGTGTTCCGGCCGGGGCAGCAGTCGCAGGTGTTCCCGACAGCGCCCGCCGGGCTGCTTTATGCCGGCGACCCGAACGTCCCCAAGGGGGGCACGGGCAGCGATCTGAACAACCTGGCGCCCCGAGTGGGCTTCGCCTGGAGTCCCTTCGGCACCGGCCGCACGAGCGTGCGGGGAGCGTACGGCATCTTCTACGATATCCCGCGCTTCCACGAGTTGAGCCACTTCGTCAACTCGCCGCCGTATTCGCTGCAGATCACCGTGAACCAGCCGAAGAGCTTCAGCGACCCCTATGCGGGCGTCGAGAATCCGTTTCCCTACAGCCCTCCGGCCACGCCTCAGGAAAAAGCCGCCTACCGGTTTCTGAAGCCGGTGACGGTGGGCCTGAGCGTGGACCCGTTCTTCGCCGCCCCCTACGTGCAGCAATGGAATCTCAACATTCAGCACGAGGTGAGCGCCGGCTACGTGGTGACGGCGGCCTACCTGGGCACCAAGGGAACCCGGCTGCCGATCCGCAGGGAGTTGAACCCCGGCCTGTTCCGGCCCGGGGCCACGGTGGGCAACACGAACGCGAGGCGCATCTACGCTCCGGACTACGCCAGCATCATCAGTTACGAGAACGTGATCAACTCCACCTATCACGCGCTGCAACTGACGTTGAACAAAAGGTTCTCGCAGGGCTTCACGGTGCTGGCGAGCTACAGCTACTCGAAGTCCCTGGACGGCATGTCGCTGGACGAGGACGGGTTCAACGGACAGGATCCGATGAACATGAGCGCGGATAAGGCCCTGTCGGACTTCGACGTCCGGCAGCGCCTGGTGGCTTCGTTTCTTTGGGAGATACCGGGTCCCGCTGCCGGGCCCGGAAAGTGGGTGCTGGGAGGCTGGCAGGCCAACGGAATCGTGGTCGCTCAAGCCGGCACGCCGTTCACGGTAACCAGCGGGCAGGATCGCGCGCTTTCGGGGGTGGGAACGCAGCGGCCCGACCTGACCGGTAACCCGAAACTGGACACGGGACGTTCGCGGGACGAGTTGATGGCGCTCTACTTCGACCCGGCGGCGTTCACCCTGCCGGCCCTGGGCAGTTACGGGAACGCCGGCCGCAACCTGCTGATCCGGCCGGGGAACTACAACGTGGATTTCGGACTGTTCAAGAGATTCCCGATTCGCGAACGGTGGCAGCTGCAGTACCGGCTGGAGATGTTCAACGCGCTGAATCATGCCAACCTCGGCGCGCCGCGGAGCAACCTGAACGCGGTGAGGCCGGGGCAGATCGACACGACGAGCGGGCCGCGCGTGATGCAGATGGGGCTGCGGCTGACTTTCTGATGGAGGCAGGTTTCGACCAGCGCCGCCGGCGGGTGAAAGCGCGCCGCCGGCCGCCCGGTTGGAAGGGAGAGTGATCTGTTGAACCGAAGACAGATGCTGCAGGCTGTTGGGAGCGGGTTGTTTTCCCCGGCTCCCCCGGGGGCGGCCCCAGCGGCGCGGGTCCGGGTGACCGGTCTGGAGGTCTTTCGCATTCCGGTGAACCGGCGCGGGGCCTGGGTGCTGGTGCGCGTTTCGACCAGTCAGGGGCTCACCGGGATCGGCGATGCGTCGCACGGGTACCCGGACGAGCGGACCATTCAACTGGTGCGGCAGTTTTTTGAAGTGCTGCGGGGCCGCTCGGTTTTCGAGATCGAATGGCTCCGCCAGCGCGTGCAGGAGGAAACCAACCGCCACCGGCGTCCCGCCGTGGTGGCTCTGAGCGCTCTGGAGCAGTGCCTCTTCGATATCCAGGGCAAGGCGCTGGGAGTTCCGTGCTCCGCGCTGTTCGGAGGGAGGCTCCGGGACAAGGTCCGAACGTATGCGAATATCAACCGCGCGACGGAGGAGCGCACTCCAGCCGGCTTCGCCGGCCTGGCCGAGCGGGCGGTGCAGGCCGGTTTCGACGCAATCAAGCTGGCTCCGTTCGACGGCATGCCGCGAACGGGCTCCGCGGCGGAGATCGAGAGGTTCACCCGGCTCGGGATCGAATGCGCGGCGGCGGTTCGCAAGGTCATCGGTCCGGACAGGGACCTTCTGATCGACGTGCACAACACGATGAATCTGGAGCGCGGCCTGGAACTGGCGCGGCGCTTGGAACCGCTGAACCTGTTCTGGCTGGAGGAGGTCACCCGTCCCCTGGTAGACCTGGCGGCGATCAACCGGGCGGCCCGGATGCCGACGGCCGGTGGAGAGTCCATTCACGGGGTCAAGGGGTTTTATCCCTACATCGCGGCGGGGGCCGTGGACATCGTCATGCCCGACGTGAAGTACTGCGGCGGCATGCTCGAATTGAAGAAGATCTCGGTGCTGGCGGAGGCGGCGGGGCTGCTCTGCTCGCCGCACGGTCCGGCCAGCCCGGTGGGCAACCTGGCGGCGGCGCACGTCAGCGCGACACTGCCGAATTTCCAGATTCTCGAATTCGCGTTTGGGGAAGCGCCCTGGCGCGCGGAGCTTGTCGAGCCTGCCGAAGTAGTGGCCGGCGGCTACCAGGCACTTGCGGACCGGCCGGGGCTCGGGGCGGTGCTGAGCGAAGCGGCGCTGCGCAAGCACGGCACTCCGGTTTGACGCGGCGCCGCCGGTCGCGGCCGTGGGTCTGAAGCAGACCCGGAGATCCGGTACTATAGACACGAGGACCAGGTATGCAACGACGTGATCTGCTGAAATCGGCGGCCGCTTCCGGGGCCGGGTTGACCATTTTGCGGAGCGGGATGCTGGGCGGGCAAGGCGCCCCCAGCAACCGGCTGAATGTAGCTCTCATCGGCGTGTGGGGGCGGGGCACCGCGCACTACGCATCGCTCAGGAACGAGAACGTGGTGGCCCTTTGCGACGTGAACGACAAGCGCACCGCGGAAGCCGCCAAGCTGTTCCCGAAGGCCAAGACCTATTGGGACTGGCGCCGGGCGGTGGACCAGAAGGACGTCGAGGCGGTAGTGATCTGCACGGCCGACCACCACCACGCCTTCATCGCCAACTGGGCGTTGAACCGCGGGCAGCACGTCTTCTGCGAGAAGCCGCTGGGCATCACGGTCGAGGAAGTCCGGACGGTGCGGGCGAATTATCTGAAGAACAAGGCCAAGCTGGCCACGCAGCACGGCACGCAGCGGCACGCCTACCCGAACTTCGAGCGGCTGCGGGAACTGATCCTGGACGGGGCCATCGGCGAGCTGAAGACCGTGCACGCCTGGGACAGCCGCCGGCTGCCGAGGCCGGGATATCCCAAGGCGCAGGGCATGCCGCCCTCGTTCATGCACTACGAGCAGTGGATCGGGCCGTCACCCTACCATCCTTACAGCCCGCAATACTTCGGCGGGTCCTCGGGTTTGAACTGCCTGTTCTGGAACATGTACCGGGATTTCGGGGTGGGGCAGATGGGCGACATGGGCGCCCATACGATGGACCTGCTGTGGAACTGCATCGACGCGGGGGCGCCTCTGGCCGTGGATATCGACCGGGAGGTGAGCGACGCGTACAATCCGGACATCACGCCGGTGAAGCTGAAGGCCATCTTCGAGCACCCGGGGAACAGCTGGCGGGGCCCGATCACGGTGATGTGGTACCAGGGCGGGCTGAAGCCGGAGTCGCCGCGGAATTACCTGG
>JADZAF010000069.1 GCA_020852755.1 Bryobacterales bacterium | reverse complement strand
GGCCAGCCTGGGCTTCGTCCCCATGGCCCTCTCCAGCAGCGCCGGCGCCGAGGTGCAGAAGCCCCTGGCCACCGTGGTGATCGGCGGCCTGGCCAGCTCCACGCTGCTGAGCCTGCTGCTGCTGCCGTTGCTGTATGAGCGGTTCGGGGGGCGGAGGAGAGGGTAGCGCCGGCAGCAGATCCCCGCGAGAGCCTCGTCCGGACCCTCCTTCCGCACGCGGATCCATCCGGGGACGCGCTGCTCCGCACGCCTGCCTGTCTTGGAACCGAAACTGGCACGAGGGGTGCTATCCTCATCCAAGACTGGTCCGATGACACCGCATTCTTCAACTTCCGCCCGGCTCAACAGCCAAGCCGGAACAGCAGAGGCCGCGCCCGAATGGGTCTGATTCCTCCGCTGGACCGCCTGGACCTCTGGAAAACCCGTTTCGGACAAGGCAGCGACCGGGAACTGGAACGTCTGCTGACTTCCGCCGCGCGGTGGCGCTGCAGCACCCCGGCCGAAGCCATTCGCTTTCACGAGACCCTGCTTTTCCTCCGCGCCTATCCGCGAAGCCCGCAGGTCGCACGGCTGGCCGACCGCATTCTGTTCGGCTTCGCAGAGCGCATCCGGCGCATGGAGAGGGCCGGCGTGGACCTGGAAGCGTTCGAAGCGCCGGAAGTCTCGGGCATCGCGGGCACTGCGCTGGGCGCGGTATTCACGTTCGAGACGGCCTCCAGCCTCGCCGCCCGCCACGGGCGCCGCATCGATATCGGCTGGGACCGCTACGATGCCGTGGACCGGCTCGGTCCGGTTCTGGCCCGCTTGCTCCCACTGCTGGCCGAGGAATGGCCGGTCGAGGCCCATGTTCCTTTCCGCGAGTGGATGGGCGCCGCACGTCCGCCCGGAACCACCGATCTCGCCTGGCTGCTGCAGCGATTGGCCGCGCTTCCGCTCTCTCCCGGCGAGCGCTCCAGCCTCTACGGCTCTCTGGGCCTCGCGCTCGAGTGGAATATCGGCGGCTCGCCGGTTTCGAGGTCGCGCCTGCGCCTGCCCGGAAGGAAGCTCTTCGTACACCGTGAGCCGCTGATCCGCACCGGCGCGGTCTCGCTCGAACGGGAACTGCGGAGCCCGCTCATACCGGTTCGCCGGCTGGGCCCCAGGGAAGCACGCCGCATTCTCGACCTGATCCTCGATACCTCCGCCATGCGCTACCGGGAGCTGTATGGCTTCAGCCATCCGGACGAGCGCGCGGTGGACCATGCCGATCTCGGACGGGGCGTGGAGGTCTTCTTCTTCGGCGTGCCGCCCGAACGGCGCCTGCCCCTCCGGGCCTACCATGCCGGCATGTTCTTCAAGAACCGCGTGCCGGCAGGTTACGTGGAGCTGCTCTCCCTGTTCGAGCGCGCCGAGGTGGGCTTCAACCTCTACTACACGTTTCGTGAGGGCGAGTCCGCCTGGATCTACGCCCGCCTGCTCCGCCTGTTCCACCAGGCGCTCGGCGTCCGCTGCTTTTCCGTGGATCCGTACCAGATCGGCCTGGAGAACCCGGAGGCGATCGAATCCGGCGCTTTCTGGTTCTACCGCAAGTTGGGCTTTCGTCCCGTGGAACCCGGCGTCGCCGCCCTGGTCGCCCGCGAGGAGCGCCGCATACGCAGCACCCCCGGCTACCGCAGCTCCCGCCGCACCCTGGAGCGGATCGCCCGCACGTACCTGATCTATGAAGGGCCCGGAGCGGAGCCGGGCGCCTGGGACGGATTCCACATCCGCAGCCTTGCCCTGGCCGTCCAGCGGGCGGGCGGGAAGCCGCCGGAAGGAGTTCTGGCGCTCGTCCCGGACCGCGGCAAATGGACCGCGGAAGAGAAACGCGCAGCCGCCCGGATCTTCGCTGCCAGGCAGCGCGCCGAGGAGAGCGTGTACCTGAGGCAGATGCAGCGCCACGCGAAACTGCGGGCCGCCGTCCTGGAAGCCGGACGGACGCCCCGGGAAGCCCGCCCACTATAATCGGGGGATGCCGGACGTCAAAACCATCGCCATCGACAGCCATGCGCTTCCCTGGGAGGAGCGTCCCAACGAGAGGATCGGCCGTTCGCTCTATCGCAAGAACCTGATCGAAGATCCGGAGACGGGCATGGAGGTCCGCCTGGTGCGCTACCCGGCCGGAGTCGTGAACCCGCTGCACACCCATCCCTGCGCGCACGGTATGTACGTCCTGGAGGGAACCTTGGTGACCCACGAAGGCCGGTACGGCCCGGGACACTTCGTCTGGTTCCCGGAAGGCTGCCTGATGGAGCACGGCGCCACGGCGGAGCGGGACGTGACGGTCCTGTTCATCACCAACAAGCGCTTCGAGATCCACTACCGCTGAGCGCCGGGCAAAATACCCAAAACTCCATGGACAAAAGGGTATTTCTCCTGGTATCCTGATACCACCGTGGATCGCTACACCCTGTCCCACCTCCGCAGCCTGGAAGCGGAGAGCATTCACATCCTGCGCGAAGTGGCGGCCGAGTTCGCCCGGCCGGTGATGCTGTACTCCATAGGCAAGGACTCCTCGGTCATGGTCCGGCTGGCCCAGAAAGCCTTCTACCCGGGCCGCATCCCGTTTCCGCTGCTGCACATTGACACGACGTACAAGTTCCATGAAATGATCGAGTTCCGCGACCGCTTCACGGCCGAAATCGGGGCCCGGCTGATCGTCCACACCAACCGGAAGGCGATCGAGGAGGGCGCCAATCCCTTCCGCCTGGGCACCCAGAAATGCTGCGCGCTGCTGAAGACCCGGGCCCTGCTCGACGCCCTGGCGGAGGGCGGGTTCGACGCCGCTTTCGGCGGCGCCCGCCGGGACGAGGAGAAGTCGCGCGCCAAGGAACGCATCTACTCCTTCCGCGACGCGTACGGGCAGTGGGACCCCAAAAACCAGCGGCCGGAGTTGTGGAACCTGTTCAACGGCCGTGTGGATAAAGGGGAAAGCATCCGGGTCTTTCCGCTCTCGAACTGGACCGAGCTGGACGTCTGGCAGTACATCGAACTGGAGAACATCCCGATCGCGCCGCTGTACTTCGCCCGGCCGCGCTGCGTGGTGGTGCGGGGCGGCATGCTGCTGCCGTTCGAGCGCGAGATCCCGCTGCTGCCCGGCGAGAAGCCGGAGATGGTGATGTGCCGCATGCGCTCGCTGGGCTGCACCTACTGCACGGGCGCCATACGCTCGGAGGCCGACACCATTCCGAAGATCGTCGCGGAGATGATCGGGTTCCGGCGCTCGGAGCGCGAGAACCGGGTGATCGACCACGACCAGGAAGGGTCCATGGAACTGAAAAAGCGCGAGGGCTACTTCTAGATGGAACTGCTGCGGCTCTCCACGGCGGGCAGCGTGGATGACGGCAAGTCCACGCTGATCGGCCGTCTGCTCTACGATTCCAAAGGCGTCTACGAAGACCAGCTCGCCTCGGTGCGCCACGCGGCGAACGGCAACGGAAACGGGCTGGACCTGGCGCTGCTGACCGACGGTCTGCGCGCCGAGCGCGAGCAGGGAATCACCATCGACGTGGCCTACCGCTACTTCTCGACGCCCCGGCGCAAGTTCATCATCGCCGATACGCCGGGACACGAGCAGTACACCCGGAATATGGCCACCGGGGCCTCGACCGCCAACCTGGCCGTCATCCTGGTGGACGCCCGCTACGGTGTGCGGCCGCAGTCGCGCCGGCACGCCTACATCGCCTGGCTGCTGGGTATTCCGCACCTGGTGGTGGCGGTGAACAAAATGGACCTGGTGGATTTCCGCGAGGAGGTTTTCGAGTCCATCCGCGCGGACTTCAGCGAGTTCGCGGCGCGGCTGCACGGCGCGGACCTGCATTTCATCCCCATCAGCGCGCTGGAAGGCGACAACGTGGTGGCGAAGAGCGCCCGCATGCCCTGGTTCGATGGCGCCAGCCTGCTGCATCACCTGGAAACGGTGCACATTGCCAGCGATTTGAACCTGAACGATTTCCGATTCCCGGTGCAGCAGGTCTCACGCCCGCACGCCGATTTCCGCGGCTATGCCGGCCAGATCGCTTCCGGTGTGGTCTCGGTGGGCGATCCGGTGATGGCGCTGCCCTCCGGCCGCACCAGCCGGATCCAGTCGATCGTGACCTTCGACGGCCCGCTCGAATCGGCCTTCGCTCCCATGGCGGTCACGCTCTGCCTGGAGGACGAACTGGACATCAGCCGGGGCGACATGCTGGTCCACCCCTCCAATCTGCCGCAGGCCGCGCGAAGGTTTGACGCGACCGTGGTGTGGATGAGCGAGAAGCCGCTCGAGCCCGGCGCGCTGTACCTGCTCAAGCAGACCACCTCGCAGGTGAAAGCGAGCGCGGCGGAGCTGCGCGGGAAGGTGGACATCAACCGGCTGGAGAAAGTCGCGGCGGGAGAACTGCGGCTGAACGAGATCGGCGAAGTGACAGTGGAGACGCACCGGCCGCTGTTCTTCGACGCCTACCGCCGCAATCGCGCCACGGGCTGCTTCATTCTGATCGATCCGCTGACCAACGAAACGGCGGGCGCCGGGATGATCGCGGAGCCGCGGCCGAGGCAGACGGGGCGCGTGGCGGGACCCGGCGGCTTCACGGCGGGCCGGGTCACGCCGGCGGAGCGCTATTCCAGGGCCGGGCACCGGCCGGCGGTGGTCTGGCTGAGCGGAGAGCGCGAGGCGGCCTACCGGCTGGAACGGGCGCTGTTCGATCGCGGCTGCCTGGTCCTGGCAATGGAAGGCGATGCGGAAACGCTGGCCGAGCGGGCGGAGGCCCTGGCCGCCGCCGGTTTCATCGCCGTGTGCCGTCCGGATACGCCGTTCGAGGCGCCCCGCGGCGCGATCGGAACTCACCTTACGGCTGCAACCGAACTGTGCCGCCTGCTGGAAGAGAAAGGCATCCTTCCCGGGATGTCGCTCTCCGGCGGCGAAGGCATCTGAAAGAGTTTCGGTGACAGGCTACGAAACCCCAACCTTCGGGTCACGCCTGGGCTTTCGCGGCCTCCTCCAGACGGGCCTTCCAAGCGTCCAGAATGGCCGCCGTGGCGGTGGCGCCGAAACGCGCGCACCCTACTTCATACACTTCCAACGCCTTCTCCAGGGTGCGCACGCCCCCGGCGGCCTTCACCTTCATGTCGGGGCCCGCGTGGCGCACCATCAGCCGGGCGTCCTCGGGCGTGTAGCCTAAGGGAGCAAACCCGGTGGAAGTCTTGACGAAATCGGCGCCGGCCCGTTTCGCGATGCGGCAGGCGACGATCTTCAGCTCATCGGTCAGATACGCGTTCTCGAAGATGACCTTCAGGATGGCGCCCTGCTCGTGGCACGACTGGGCCAGTTGCAGCAGCTCCATCTCGATGTACTGAAACTGCCGCGAGAGCAGCTTGCCGATATTGATGACCGCATCCACTTCCTTGGCGCCGCGGCGCAACAGGTCGCGGGTCTCGTAGAGCTTGGCCGCCGTGGTGGTGGAGCCGTGCGGGAAGCCGGATACGGTGCCGACGGCTACTCCGCTGCCGGTCATTTCACGGACCGCCAGGTCCACATCGCCGGGCCGCACCGTCACGCTGGCCACCCCGTAGCGTTTCGCCAGCCGGCAGCCTTCGATCACCTGCTCGTCGTTCAGCTCCGGCCGGAGCAGGGAGTGATCGATCATCCTGGCGAGTTCTTCGTAGCTCGTCAGCGGCGGGCGGGCTTGCCCTTCGTTCGCATCCATAGCGTTCCCCAGTGTCGTAATTGCGTGCGCACGTTCTTGGCCCCGGCAAACCAGTCCTCGTGGTTGAAGTTGCCGAAGTTGCCGGCGCCCCTTTCTTTCTCATCCAGATCGCCCAGGGCGATGTTCAGGCCCATGGGCCGGTCGCCCAGGGCGGTCGAATAGAACTTGCCGGGCTCCACTTCCAGGCAGGGATTGAAACTCACCGCCCACTCGATGATGTAGCCTTTGCCGCCCGGCTTCACCTTGGCCGCCGCTTCCTGGGCGCCGCTCAGAATCCACTGCTGGTAGGTATTCCAGGCCTCCAGCCTGCTGCGCGGTTCTCCTTCCAGTAAACCACCTTTACCCACGCCGCCCTTGCGGGACTTGGTCAGATTGCAGACCATCTGCCAGGAGGTGCCGTCGCCGGCGGCCCCTTCCCGCCCCGTCCAGCGGTTGGTGGCGTTGATGAGCAGCTCCATCTCGTCGCCGAACCAGGGGAAACCCTCGCGGCTCAGTTCGTGGGCCCTGGGATTCTTGTCGGGCAGCCAGCGGGGCGTGTCGATGCCGTAGAGCACGTCGTCGGTGATATCGAAGGCGAAATACAGGCGCTTGCCGTCGTGCTTCACATAGCCGGTGAGCGAGAGGTCCTTGTCGTCGGTGGTAGGACTGAACTGTGGAATCCAGTCCTTGACGCCCGTGAACCGCGTGGCATCGCCGTATTCACCCGGAGAGATGACGCCGTCGAGCACCGGCGTCTTGCCTGGAAAAGCCTCCAGCGAGCGCGGGAATTCGCCGCCGCACAGCGCGGCTGCCAGAAGAAAGAAGAGAACCAGCATAGGAGCGAGTATACAGGAAGGGGACAGAGTGATTTTCACTTCTCCGGAAAATCCCTCTGTCCCCTTTTCCGGCCGGGGAGACCGGCGGGATTTTCGTGGGTTCGCTCGGCGAAGGCCCCTTTCAGCGCCTTGGCGAGGGAGACCGCCGATTCGCCATACTTGTCGCGCAGGCGGTCGGCCGCTTCCAGGGCCGCTTTCCAGCGCCGGCTGTTGTCCTCCTCCAGGATGCTCATCTGTTGCGCGCCGCTCTCCAGAGAGCCGGCATGCACTCCCAGCAGGCGAACCCTGGCGCCGGTTTTCCAGTTGGCGTAAAACAGCCGGCGGGCCTGCTCGAACAATTCGGTGTCCAGTTGCGTGGGATCGGACAGTGTCTGGGCCCGGGTGATAGTGGAAAAATCCGAATAGCGCAGCTTCAACTGCACGGTCCGGGCGTGCAGGCCGTACTCGCGCAGGCGCCGCCCGACCATCGCGGCCAGGCGCGCCAGGACCGGTTCGATCACGTCGAGATCGGCCGTATCCTCCCCGAAGGTGTGCTCGTGGCTGACCGATTTCGGGTCGGACTCCGCCCCTACCTCCGAGTCGAACCAGCCGCCCGCGTCCCGGCCGCGCGCCTTGCCCGCCAGCGCCAGCCCCCACTTGCCGAAGCGCTCGCCCAGCACCGCCTCGTCCAGCCGCGCCAGGTCGCCGACCGTCCGGATGCCCAGGCCGCGCAGGTCCTTCTCGGTGACCTTGCCCACGCCCGGAATCTTGCGCACCGGGAGCGGCGCCAGGAAGCGCGCCTCCTGGCCGGGCAGGACCCACAGGATACCGTTCGGCTTGGCCTGGTCGGAGGCGACCTTGGCCACCAGCCGGGCGGTGGAGATGCCGATCGAGCAGTTCAGGCAGGTTTCCGCCTTGACGGCCTCATGAAGGCGGTGAGCCGCTTTGAGCGGCGGGCCGAGCAGACGCTCGGTCCCTGTCATGTCCAGGTAGGCTTCGTCGATGGAGGCCATCTCCACCAGCGGGGAGAAGCGCTCCAGGACGGAAAAGACCCGCTTGGAATAGACGCGGTAGCGCTCCGGATGCCCGTCCACGAAAACGGCCTGCGGGCACAGCTTGTAGGCGGTGCGCAAGGGCAGAGCGGAGTGAACGCCGAACCGGCGCGCCTCGTAGGAAGCGGCGGAAACCACGCCCCGCTCGTTCGGCCGGCCGCCTACCACAACCGCCTTGCCTTTCAGCGAAGGGTCGAACAACTCCTCCACGGACACGAAAAAAGCATCCATGTCGACGTGGAAAATCGTCTTTGCCAGAAAAATATTCTCCACCCGTTCCGGCCGGCGGCGCCGTCCGGACCGATCATCGAATCGCGCTCCCCGGCGGGACCGTTCCCGCGCGGGGCGTCAGGCGTTGCGCGCGGCCAGCTCGCGCGAAAGCGAAACCACCGCCGGCTGAACCAGCCGCCGGTAGTCGTTCAGATGCATATGCACAACGTCGCGGTGCGTCCCCGCGTTGAACGCGATCATCTCATCCTGAAGCAGGGCGCTGTCGAGATAGACCGGGATGCCGTACAGATTGCCGAACGGAGGCATGGCCCCCAGCTCGCAATCCGGAAAAAGCTGGGCCAGTTCGTGCTCCGTGGCCAGCCGGGCGTGGCTGAATCCCAGAACCGTGCGCAGTTCCTGAAAATCCACCAGCCGGTTGGCCGGCAGGACCGCCATCCGGTAGCCGTTGTCGCCCATGAAGACCACGGCCTTGGCCATCTCCTTCGCACTCACGTGCTCGGCCGCGGCCACTTCGCGCGCCGTGTAGGCCAGCGGGTGCACGGTGTGGGTACGCTCTACTTGGTTTTGGTCCAGGAATACTCGCAATCTCTCGAGCAATGCCATAAGGTCCTCCACCTAGGGTCTCTGCCCTGCGAATATGATGCACAAAGCCGGGCACCGGGGCAAGGGGTACACGGCCGCGGATCAGCGCGCCCGTTCCGAGGCGGAAGTGGGATTGAGCACCATCCAGGCGATCTGCCGCGCCAGGCCGCCCAGGTTCGCCCCTTCCAGGTTGCACATCAGCGCCACGGCCACTCTCTCCGATGGCGCCATATACAGGAACGTGCTCACCCGCTGCTGCCCTCCGGAGTGGAAGACTTCCCGCACACCGCCGTCCTCCTGCAGATACCACCCCAGGCCGTAATCGGTCGGGCGGCCGTCCGCCAGCCGCTGCCGGGTGAACATCCGGTCCAGAGACGGCTGCTTCAGGAGCAGGCCCCGCTCCAGAGCGATGGCGAAGCGCGCCAGGTCCACGGCGGTGCCGCAGAGCCCTCCGCCCGGAATCTTGTTGCTGGTGTCGGCCAGGTTGGAGTTCAGCGTGGCCCCGTCCGGAGTGCGCCGGTAGCCCTGGGCGCGGTTGGGAATGATCTCCGCCTGATCGTCCACCCGGATGGTCTTCATCCCCGCCGGTTCGAAGATGTGGGCCTGCAGGTAATCGGCGAACCTCTCTCCCGAAACCTCTTCGACCACGCAGCCGAGCAGGTTGTACCCGTAGGTGGTGTAGGAGAAGCGGGTGCCAGGCTCGTACAGCAGCGGGTCGTCCTTGAAGATCTCCAGCGCTTCCGTCAGACTGGTGTAGCGCCGGGTGCTGTTGACCTCGGCCTGGGAGCGGTAATGCCGTATGCCGCCCAGGTGGCCCAGCAGATGGCGGACAGTCAGCGGCCAGGCCTTCTCGGGAAATGCGGGAACGTACTTCTGCACCGGGCTATCCAGGTCCAGACTGCCCCGCTCGGCCAGTTGCAGCACGGCCACCGCGGTGATGGGTTTGGAGACCGAGGCCAGCCGGTACACCGTCGAGGGGCGCGCCGGAACCGAGTTCTCCAGGTCCGCCTTGCCGAAACCCTCCGCCCATTGCACCCGGCGGTCCACCGCGATGGCGGCGGAAAGCCCGGGAATGTCCTGCCGCGAGATCTCGGCCTGAATTGCCGCCTGGATCTGCCGGGTGGGGATGTCACGCGCCGAAGCGGGCGCCGGCGCCATGAGCAACGCCAGGAGGGAGTACGCGATCACACTCATCGGTTGTTAGGAATATAGCAGAGCGGGCAGGGTCGGATACAATGGGGAAATCGTAGTTGGAGGATGCTCTTGCGGATTGTCGTTTCCGGCGCGGCCGGCTTTATCGGTTCGCATCTCTGCGACCGGCTGGTGGCTGAGGGCCACACCGTGGTGGGCCTGGATAGTTTCATCACCGGGCGCCGGGAGAATATCGCCCAGCTGGCGGACCATCCCCGCTTCCAGCTGCTGCAACAGGACGTATCCCAGCCGTTCGAACTGCCGGGACCGGTGGATTATGTCCTTCACCTGGCCTCGCCGGCCAGCCCGAAGGACTACCTGGAACACCCCATCGCGACCCTGGACACCGGTTCGCTGGGTACCCGGCGGATGCTGGAACTGGCCCTGCGAGACCGGGCACGGTTCCTGTTGACGTCCACCTCGGAGTGCTACGGCGACCCGCTGGAACATCCGCAGAAGGAGACCTATTGGGGCAACGTGAACCCGGTAGGCCCGCGTTCCTGCTACGACGAAAGCAAGCGCTTCGCGGAAGCCCTCACCATGGCCTACCACCGGGTGCACGGCCTGGAAACCAATATCGCCCGCATCTTCAACACGTACGGGCCGCGCATGCAGCTCGATGACGGCCGGGTGGTTCCCGCCTTCATCGACCAGGCCCTTCGCGGCGACCCGCTGACCGTCTACGGCAACGGCTCCCAGACCCGCAGCTTCTGTTACGTGAGCGACCTGGTCGAGGGCCTGTGCCGCCTGATGGATTCCGGCGAGCGCTACCCGGTCAATCTCGGCAACCCCAGGGAGATGACCATACGGGAGTTCGCCGAACAGATTCGCCGGATGACCGGCAGCCGGTCGCCGGTGATTTTCCGGGAGCTGCCCGAGGACGATCCCCGCCAGCGCCGGCCGGACATTTCCAAAGCGCGGCGACTGCTCGGGTGGGAACCCAAGGTCGGCCTGGAAGAGGGTCTGCGGATGACCATCGAGTACTTCCGCAACGCCCCGCGCCCGGCCTACACCGGCTCGCCGTCCTGATGGACCGGGTGCAGGGCGCCCGCCTCTTTCCGTTTGTACCGTTCGATGCCCGATCCGAAGGGCCCCTTATGGGTGCGCGCCAGCACCTGCTGCTGCTCGTTCCGGCTCATCGGCTGGCGCGTCTTCACCACCAGGATGTTCTGTTCGAGCTGCTCTACCGTCTCGGGCCCCGAAACTACCGTGTCGACGTCCTGGGCCAGGGAGTAGCGCAGGCATTCCTCGATGGTGGCGATCTTGTTCCGGGTGATGGGCCCCATGGCGTTGCTCTTCATCGCCAGCACTCCCAGGCCCTTCCTGCGCACATTGGGCAGCACCGAATCAATAAAGCTCAGGTAGTGCTTGTCGACGAGATTGACCGGCATCTGCGCGGTCTCCCAACCGTCGTAGCCGTCCAGCAACCGCTGGTGCACGCTGGGGTCGGCATGGCCGGTGAAGCCGATGTGGCGGACCTTGCCCTGTTCTTTTGCCTTCACGAAGGCCTCCAGCGCGCCGTTCGGCCCGAAGATCTTGTCCACCTCCTCATGGGTGGTCACTTCATGGCACTGCCACAGATCCAGGTAATCGGTGCGCATGCGCTGGAGAGTCTCCTCGATCTGGCGCATGGCGCCCGCCCGGTCGCGCAGCTGGGCTTTGGACATGAGCAACACCTTCTGGCGCGCGGCCCCCTGGAAAGCCTTGCCCAGGGCCACGTCGCTTTCGCCGTTGTTGTACTTGTGGGCGCTGTCGAAGAAGTTCACACCCAGTTCCAGGGCGCGCCGGATGATGCGCAGGGCGTTCTCCTCCCCGTTGGCGCGCATATGGTAGCCCCCCAGCGTGAACCGGCTGACGCGCAGTCCGCTCTTGCCCAGCGTGGCCATGGGCATGGGTTGCTCGGCCAGAGCCTTCAAGGGGCCGGCGGCCGCGATGGAAGACACTTGCAGAAACGTTCGCCTGTTCATGAGATCTCCTTGGTTCCCAGGGATACAGCCATGATAGCGCGGAGCCGGCTCCCGGTGGCGATGAGCCGGGACGTAGAGCGGGTTTTCCAACCGGGGGCCGGTCTGCAGCCGGCCGGGGCGGCGACGGACGGCTCCCTACGAGGCTTTCTTGCGGCTGGGACGGCGCGGGCCGCTCTTCGAGGCGGCGTCCTCGGCCAGCAGCTTCTCGATGATGGCGCGCATGTTCTTCTCCACCGCGCCTTCCTTGAAGAAGTCTTCCTCGCCGCCATGCTGGGCGCGAATCACGCCTTTCCGGTCCACGAAGACGATCAGCGGAACGTAGGTCCGGAACATGGGCGAGATCTGCAGGTACTCCATCACCGCTTCCCGGTTGTTGTAGCCCAGCGGGAACGCCGGCTTGAAGCGGGCGATGAAATCGGGCACCAGCATTCCGGCCATGTCGTTGAAGGCGGTTTCCAGCACCTGAAAGCCGCGCGGACCGTATTCCCGCTGCAGCTTGCTTAACAGCTGCGTCGTGGTCTGGCAGTGCGGGCAGGTGGTGAGGATGAACGCCAGGGCGACGACCTTGCCCTGGTGCTGGCTCAGCAGCGCCTGTCCGCCGCCCGGCAGGTTGATGGCGAACTCGGGAGAGGGTCTGGGCACTTGAGCCGCGAGAGCGCCGGCCGCACTGAAACCCAGCAGCAGCGCAAGAAAGCGCAACGTGCGACGATGCATACTATTTCCAGTTTATCGCATGCCTTCCAGGCTGCTGAACACCGGCCCTTCCAATCGCAGGCTGAAAGCGCCGTCGTCGCTGGTGCCGGCGAGATGGCCGGCGGACTCCCCGGTCACCACCATCCGGTTCAGCTTCTTTTCGAGAATTCGCCGGTAAAGCGCAAAGAACCGGCGGGCTGCTTCGGGACTCTCCCACTCCGAGGCATAGGCCAACACCGTGGTGTCTCGCGCCCTGTTCTCGAAAAGGCGGTAGTTGCCGCCGCGCCAGCGGGGCGCGATTTCGTCGGCTTCGTCCTTGCCGACGAACTGGCGCAGCAGGATGGAGTGGTCCAGTTCGCCGATAGATCCCTCGGCCAGCTTCTTCAGGCCGGAGCCGGGAGGCTCGGGAACTTCGGGTGAAGCCGGGGCCAGGTTGGAGAAGTATTTCTCGGGATGCAGGATCTGCTGGGTGGAGACCGGCGGCCGGCGGAAGATCTCGGAGAAGCCCGCCTGGCCGGACTTCTGAAACACGGCCTGCTGAAACAGCATCCCTTTGGTGTAAGGGAAGATCAGAGTCTCGCGGACATACAGGGGCGCCTTGGCGAACTCCGGGTATTGGGAATCGGCCAGTTCGGCGCCCCGGCTCATCATTTCGAGCAGCGCCGGCGAGTTGGCCAGCGACTGCCCCATCTTGCGCGCCATGAACTCCGACATGAGCCAGGAGGCCTGGCCTTCCATCACGGCCACGCGGGCCATGGAGCCGTCATCGCTCTTGCCCGCCGCCTTGATGAACTTCTCCAGGTTGAAGTTCTGGTCGGCCAGGGCGTGGGCCAGTTCGTGCACCAGGGCGGCCTGCTGCATCGAGGAGGAGGCCCAGTCGGCGATAAACAACTTCTTCTTGCGGAAATCGTAGAAGGCCGCGGCCTGTTCGGTCAGCAGATCCACGGTGGCGTCCAGCAGGTTGAAATCGCGGGGCACGAAACCGAACTTCTTGAGCGTGAGTTCCTCGGCGCGGAGCTCCTCCGGCTTGATCTCGTCCTTGACGCGCTGCTTGAGATACTCGTTGACCTTTTCGCGGCTGATCAGGTCGTATTCGACCGGCCGGCGTACCCGCAGGCTGGAGAGGCGCGCCAGCTCATCCAGGGTTTGGCCGATTTCCGCGAAGACCGCATCCTTGTTGCCTGCCGCGAAATACGGCAGGACGACGGCCAGCAGCCCGAACAGGGCGAGAAAACGCTTCATACCCGGGAAGCCTCCACGGCCGGGTGAAAGATGCGCCGGGCGCTGGCCTGAAAGATGAAGGCGGCCGCCAGGCAAAGCAGGCCGCCGGCGAAAACCGTTACTCGCGGGCCGACGGCGTGGGCTATGGCGCCGGAGGCCAGGCTCCCGAAAGGACCCAGGCCTACCACGGTCATGGAGTAGAACGCCATGATGCGCCCGCGGTATTCATCGGGGATCATGGTCTGGATCAAAGTGTTGGCGGAAGCCATCTGGCGCACCACGCTGAAGCCGATCACCGGCATGATCGCCAGGGAGAGAAGGAACGACCAGGAAACCGCGAACAGCAGGAAACCCACCCCCAGGATCAGAACGCTGGAGACGATCACGTGGGTCAGGCCGGCCAACTGGCGCCGCGCGGCCAGCACCAGGGTTCCGACTACCGCCCCGCAGCCCATGGAGGCCATCAGGAAACCGAGCCCCTGCGAGCCTCGTTGGAAGATGGCATCGGCGAAGAACGGCATCAGCACCAGGGCCGGCATACCCGCAATGGTCACTGTGGCCATCATCAGCAACAGAGCGCGCACGGGCTTGGCGTCGTAGGCGAACCGGAAGCCGCCCACCAGATGGGCCCAGGGGGAATCGTCGTTCTGGCGAAAGAACCGGGGAAGCCGCATAGCCAGCAGGCCGGCGATGACCGCCAGGAAACTCAAACCGTTGATCAGAAAACAGATCCCCTCTCCCAGCGTGGCCACCAGCATCCCTGCAACCCCGGGTCCAACCATGCGAGCGGCGTTGAAAATGGCGGAGTTCAACGAAATGGCGCTCAGCAGGTCCTTCTTGCTGGTCATGTGGATGATCAGAGCCTGCCGGGCCGGCATGTCGAAGGCGTTGATGCAGCCCAGCAATACGGCCAGGACCAGGATGTGCCATACGGCGACTTTCCCGGAGAGCGTCAGTCCCGCCAGAATCAGCGCCTGAATCATCGAGAATACCTGCGTGATGACCACGATGCGGTGCCGCGAATAGCGGTCCGAGACCAGCCCTCCCAGGGGACCCAGGGCGAAAACCGGAATCTGCAGGCAGAACCAGGTAGTACCCAGGAGCAATTCGGAGTGTGTCAGACGGTACACGAGCCAGCTCTGAGCCACACTCTGCATCCAGGTGCCGACCAGCGAGATGACCTGTCCGATGAAGAAAAGCCGGAAGTTGCGGTGCCGCAGGGAGCGGAAGGTGGCGCTGAGACCATGCCGCAGGCCTTCCTCCGGGGGCGTCCTGGCGGGGGACATTTCCGGGGATTCTTCAAAGACCAGCGAAGGGGGTACTTGTTCCGGAGGTAGTGTGGGTTCGGCCATCCGCTCGGAACCGGCCACGCAGCCGGCTGATCTTTCAGGATAATGCGCGCTACAATGAATGTTCAAATCCCGATCGATTCAGGAGATGCGAGTTTGCCCGAGGAGAAAGACAGTCCAGCCCCGGAGAATCTGTTCAAGGCCGAGTATCTTGGCAGCGGAACGTTCACTGTCAGCAAGCCGAAACGCAGGAAAGCGAAGACCCGCCAGTCCCAACTGAAAAACCCGCGGCGGGGCTCCCGCAAGTAAAGAACGCCGCAGAGGGAGGGGTTACTGGTTGCCGCGGTGGGGGTTGATCACCCGAAGCCAGAGTTCCAGGATGCCCCTCTGAAGCAAGAGCGCGGCTCCAAAGCTGCCGGCCAGCGTCACGCCAACCACCACGGTTTCCATCATAGCTGCCTCTTCCAATGCAATCCGGATTCCGGACTCAAAAGTGGCTTTTCATACGTGGAAGTGGCCGCGGCCGGGGAAGAATTTCACGGCGCCGTGAAAAAAATCCTGGAGGACTCAGGGAGCCGGCGCATCAGGCGGTACGTTCCTTCAAGGGAACGGGCGGGGGGATAGGGTAGGAATTCAGGACAACCAGGCGGGTGGAAAGAAGCGAACCGGACTCCCTGATTCCGATTCCAAGTTACCCGACGCCGCCCGGTCCCACCCCCCGGTTCCTCTTCAATCCGTTGAGAAGAAAAAGAAAAAAAAGCCGGCCGGCCGGGAACCGGCCCACGCCCGCCGCGCTCCTACGTCTTGACGATGGTTCGCTGCTCGGCCGATTCGCGCGCCGCCAGAACGATCTCGTTGGCGCGATAGATGTCCGTGAGGCTCAGGCCCGGCGTCTGGCCGTGGTAAACCGAAGCCAGGAAATCGAGGAACAGGGACTGGCGGGGCGGCAGCTCCGATATGATCTCGGGTTTCCGCTCCTGCGTCAGCAGGGTCAGGCCGGTCGCCTGCTGGTACTCCAGGATTCCGCGCGTGCCCGCCAGCCGCAGCCGGTCGTCTCCGTGGGTAGGCGCGGTTTCCGGGCGCAGATAGTCCATGCGCAGTAACGCCACGCCGCCGTTGTCCATCCGGAACATCGTCCCGGTTGTATTCTCCATCTCGGCCAGTTCCGGGTAGCCGATCCGATTCTGGAAAGACACTGTTTCCACCAGCTCGCGCCCGCTGGTGTAGCGCATGAGGTCCACCATGTGGATGCCGATGAAGGGAATGGTGCCGCCGAACGTCGCGCGGCGCCGCATCCAGGCCGGCCGCTCGCCCACCTTGTAGGATTTCTGCGCGCCCATCTGGGCGACCTCACCGATCCGGCCGGACTCGACCACTTTCTTCATCGCCATATACCCTGAGTCGAAGCGCATGGGCAGAAGCATCGTCAGGCGGATGCCGTTGGCGGAAACCGCGCGCTTGACCTGGTCCAGCTCCTGGCGAGTGAGCGCCAGCGGCTTTTCGGCCACCACGTGGAGTTTTCGCTCCGCGCAGGCGACGATGGCGGCCGCCCGGCCGCCGTTGGGTCCGCAGATCGCGGCCATGTCGAGGGTCTCGCGATCCAGCATGCGGCGGTAGTCGTCGTACTGCCGGGCCTGAGGGGCTTTCGCGTTCCGGGCGGCCGACGCGCGCGCGGCGGGGTTCGGATCGCAGATGGCGGCCAGCTCCACATCGGGCAGCCGCCGGAGCGGGCCAAGAACCTCGCCCGTGTGGCCATCCAGGCCGACCATGGCCAGGCGGATCCGGCGGGGCAGGCGCAGCGTTTCGGGAACCACGGAGGCCTGGCCCGCCGCGCCGGCGATCCACGACCTCCTGCTCAAAAGGAGCTGCATGCTGTGATTCTCACACAACAGCGGACCGGCTACGGATACATATAGCGCCGGGTCCACCGTCCCGCGCGGGGTTGGGAGCGCCGCGCCATCAGGACCTGGTGCACCTCGGTCATTCCCGTCTCGAAATTCAGGGCCGAAACGGCAAGGTAGAGCAGCCAGGTGCGGTAGACGGCGGGCGGGACCAGGCGCAGGCACTCCTCCCGGTTCGCCGAGAGCCGCTCCACCCAGGTCCGGCAGGTCCGCGCATAGTGCGGCCGCAGGTTCTCCACGTCCAGAATTTCGAACCCGGCCTTTTCGGCTTCCCGGACCACCTCGCTCAGGTGCGGCAGTTCCCCGCCCGGAAACACTCTGCGCTGCACGAACACCCACTCCGGTCCGGCTCGAACCACCTGCGGCCGTGCGATGCCGTGATTCAGAAACAGTCCGCCGGGAGCAAGAAGGCTTCCGACCTTGGCGAAATACCCGCTCAGCCGGCGCACCCCTACGTGCTCAAACATCCCCACCGACGCGATCTTCGCGAAGCGGCCGCGCAGGTCGCGGTAATCGAGAAACTCCACCGAGGCCCGGCCCTCCAGCCCCCGCTCCCGAAGGAGCGCGCCGGCGGTCTCGAACTGCCCGCGGCTCAGAGTGCAGCCCGTGGATTCGGCGCCGTAGACTTCAGCGGCGTGCGCCACCAGGGCTCCGAACCCGCAGCCGACGTCCAGGAAGCGCTCGCCCGGCCGCAGGTCGAGTTTGCGGCAGATGTGGTCCAGTTTGGCGGTCTGGGCCTGGTCGAGCGTCATGCCGGACCGCTCGAAATAAGCGCAGGAATAGACCAGCCGCTGGTCCAGGAACTGGCGGTAGAAGGCCGCCGGATGGTCGTAGTGGAACCGGACGTTGCGGCGCGCCCGCGTCCGGGTCTGATACCAGGTTTCGAGGCGCAGGCTCCAAAGGCGGGCCAGCACGGTGTAAAGCCACTGCCGGGGCCCTCTCCGAGGGATGGACATCAGGTCGCGCAGGGCGGCGATCAGGTCGCCCTCGATTTCGACCCTCCCGTCCAGAAACGCCAGGGCGGCCGTGTACAGATCCCCGCGTTCCAGCAGCCTCCCGACTTGCCGCCCGTGAACGTGAACTTCGAAGCCCGTCGAGAGCCTTTCCGGCTCGGCCGGACCTGCCTCAGTCCCCATGGTAGGGCTCCTGGGCCCAACTTACCGCTTCTCCCGGACCGGGACAAGCCAGGTAAAGCCGCGCGCAGCCACCGCCGATACACCAGGTATGCCGGACGGGATGGCAGATCACGAAGTTGTCTTGGGCCGCTTCAACCGCCTCATGCAGGACCTTTTCCGTGAGAACGCCAACCGCAACTGCTTCTACCCCTGGGAGATCGAACTGCTGCTGGACATACAGAGCTGCAATCTGCGGCGTCGCAGCCGGAGGGAAACCCTGCGCCGCTACCAGAGGGTCGTGCAGCGGCGGCTCGAGTGCGGGACACCCGGACTGTTGAAGCTTTCCGAGTTTCTGGAGAGGGAGCGCGCCCGCCGCCGCTCCCCGGGCGCCGCCCCGGCGCCCTGACCGTTCCGGCGCGCGACGTTTTCCGGAAGCCGGCGTCGGCTCCGCCACGAGCCCTTGCTCTCTCAACGGCATCTCTCGGAGCACAGGGCCGCAAGAGAGCCATCGTCAGGCAGGAACGGACCCTGAGAGGAGGTCTAGAAACCGGATTCCCGGAGCTTCCCCAAACTGAATACGGCGTACCCCGCTTCTTCCTCATCAGCGGAGGCGGCGCGCACGGTCTCCAGCGGGCTGTTGCCGGCCACTACCAGCATCATGTGCGCCCGGTCGAGGGGATTGGACGCGGCGAACAGCAGAGCGTCGTTCTCGGAAGCGTAGTCGCGGCCCTTGATCTGAAAGACGCCGCCATGCCAGTTCAGACCGATCCTGGCGCTCACCTCCGCCAAAGCGCCGTTGGTAGCCGGCCGGCCCACGTAGATGACGTCGCGAAACTTCAGATCGTCCGCACTTACCTCGAAGTCTTTTCGGATCGGGACCTCGATCTCCTCCCGTTCGCGGAACCTGCGCTGGAGCACTTCGGCCGCATAGCGGTTGGCGCCCGCCTCCCGCGTGGTGCCGTAGACCAGCACGGCGGAACGCAGCCGGTTCAGGACGCTGGTGATGAGGTAGGCGCCGGTGCCCTCTCCGGAAGCGCCGTCCGGAAGCCCGGTGGAGTCGAGCCACTCCGAGAAGAACGTCTTCAGCGGCCGGCCGGCCGACTTTTCGGCCGCTTCCATGAAGAGGGTCGAGCTGGCCGGCTTGGCCGCGTTCGTCCTGAAGAAGTCGCTCATCAGGCGAAAGAAGGCCGGATCGCCGATCTCCTTCCGCAGGGCACCGAACAGCAGCGCGCCTTTGTTGGTCGCCAGCTGGAGCCACGCCCGGTCCTGCGGGACCGGGGGTGTTTGGCCGATCGGCAGATCCTTCCGCAGAGCGGTCTCGCGGTAGCGTACCCGGTGGGCCTCCAGGGCCTTGATCCAGTCCGGGCGGCTCAAGGCGGCGTGAAAGGCGGCGGACCCCGCGGTCAGCCAGGCATCCTTTTCTTCCGCGGGGAGCACCCATCCTTTCCAGAGCCGGTCTTTGTAGACGGCCTCCGGATGGGGCGGCTCGGCCGGCTTGCCGCGGCCCGCCAGCCGGGCCGCCTCCCGCTGGCGGATGGCCTCCCGGATCTCCTCGGTGTGCTCCACCTGGAACAGCCAATAGCCCGACGGATAGATGCCGCTGATCTGCGGATAATTCTGCTGCTCCCAGCGCGAGGGCAGCCTCTCGCGGTGGTTGGGTTTCCCGAAGAACGCCCAGCACATCAGGTTTGACGCCATGTCCGCGGTGGTCACCTTGGCATCGAAGGCGGAAGGCTTCACCAGCGGCGCCGTGCGAAAAGCCTGGAAGGCGAAGTGCTCGTCGATGCGGCCCTTGTTCTCCCGGTAGAGTTCCTGCCACTTCACGTCGCGCTCGGAGGGCACGAAAGGGAGATGCGCGGGCGGGCCGTTCGGATCGGGCGCGTATTCCAGCCGCACCTTCAGATCCTTGGCGTTGTTGCATCCCCAGTAGAAACCCTCGGTCCCGCCGAACCACTCGTTCCTGGAACTCCGGTACAGCTTGCCCTGGAACGTGCCCAGCTCGAACATGGCGATCTCGTTGCTCTTGGCGTCGGCGATCAGCCATTCGTTGCTCAACAGGCCGTTGTTGGCGGTGCTCAAACGCTCGACCACTTCGTCGATGGTGGTTCCGTACTGGGCCGCATTGCGGGCCCGGAAAGCTTCGGGCGTGCCGGCGGCGTTGAAAGGACTCTGGCGGATGGTGGTCTCGGTGAGGATGATGCCGGCGTCGTTCTGATACCAGTCCATGCCGCTCTGAATGCCGCCCGGATAGCTCTGCATCAGGATGCGCTGCCCGGCCGCGGGCTGCAGGTCCAGCATGATGTTGGTCTGCTCGGCCAGGGTCAGCGGCCACATGGTCACGTGCCCGATCACGATCCTGCCGTCGCGAGTGGCGGGCCCGGTGGCGGCGAAGGCGCTGCAACGCTCGGTCGGAGCGACGTCGCGATCCGGATCGAAATAGCCGGGAGGCCGCAGCCCCAAGCCCTCCAGGCCCGTGGGAGTGACCGGCAGGGCCTCGCGCAGCAGTTCGATCTCGGTGAGCGAGTTGATCGAAACGACGTCGGTCAGGTCCACCGGGCGCCCCGCCCAGCGGATTCCCCGCGCCGCGGCGCCGTCCGCGATACCCTTCATTTCCTCCAGAATCTCTTTGTCGTAGCCGCGCAGGAACAGCGCTCCGGCCGTGGCCCGGGCGCTCTCCCAGGCGCGCTCCCTGGATTTCGGGTCAAGCTTGAGCGCGCAGCGGTCCAGGTAGCGGGCGATCTCGGGCGCCAGCAGATAGCCGTGCTGATAGCCGCGTTCGTAAGGCTTTCCTTCGATGTGCAGGAAGATCCAGCCGCCTTTCGGGTACCGGTAGGCCGGGCCGAAGGTCTGAACGGCGGGACCGGAAGGCCACTGTCCCTGTGGGGGCGCCTCCTGAATGGTGACGTCGTCGAACCAGGCGGTGCCGCGCACCTGCGCGCCGGATCCGGTCAGGCAGACGATGCGGTCCTCCGGCCGGGTAGCCACGAACCGCAGACCCAGCCGGGTCCACTCGCGTGTTCCCGCCACCGACTTGGAATGGACGTCGAATGGCAGGGAAGCCATGGAGAGGGCGGCGCCGGTGGACGTGGCGGAGGGCTCCCGGTCCTGGACCTCCAGATCCCTGGTTCGCACCCAGGCGCGAATCTCATAGCGGCGGCCTACGGTCAACCGGATGGGCGCGGATTCCACGCGCGTATCGGCCAGGTCCCGCGTCTCGATCCGCAGCGACGCTTTCCCATGACGAGCCGCCTTGCCGTCCACAACCGCGGCGCCGCGCGCAACCGTCCAGTTGACGGGTGAATTCCCCCGTTTCTTCAATTCGAAGGAACCGTTCAACGCTCGGGCGTCGTCCACGCGGGCAGGTTCGACGGCGGCGGCGCCTGCACAAAGAGCAATCAGAAGTGACAGCACCCTCATAGTGTTAAAGGCAGCTCAACTACTGGGGATTATATCGGTACCTGAAATCCCGTACGGAATTCGCGCTTTCGGCCAATGTTCGTTAAGGCACAATAGGAGCATGCAGGACTACGAACGTCTAGGCGCATTCTATCTCGGCAAGACTTATGACCTGGAGCATAGCCGTCCGGGAGCCGAGTTGGTTCTGTACGATTCGCGCGACCTGGTCACCCACGCCGTGGTGATCGGCATGACCGGCAGCGGCAAGACCGGGCTGTGCGCCGGCCTGATTGAGGAAGCCGCTATCGACGGCATTCCCGCCATTGTCATCGATCCCAAGGGCGACCTGGGCAACCTGCTCCTGACTTTCCCCGAGCTGCGCGCCGAAGATTTCCTTCCCTGGATTGACGCCGATGCGGCCCGGGGCAAAGGCCTGTCCGAAGCCGAGTACGCCGCCCGCCAGGCGGAAACGTGGAAGAAGGGGCTGGCCGAATGGAGCCAGGACGGCGAGCGCATCCGCAGGCTCAAAGAAGCGGCCGAGTTCGCCATCTACACGCCCGCCAGCACGGCCGGCCTGCCCGTTTCCATTCTGGGTTCGTTCGCCGCCCCGCCGCCGGAAATCGCGGACGACCGCGAAGCCATGAGGGAACGGGTATCGGCCACCGCCACGAGCTTGCTTGGCCTGGTGGGCATCGAGGCCGACCCGGTGCGCAGCCGGGAGCATGTCCTGCTCTCCACGATTTTCGACCGCGCCTGGAGGCAGGGACAGGCCCTCGACCTGGGCGCCATCATTCAGCAGGTGCAGACCCCGCCGGTTCAACGGTTCGGAGCCCTGGACCTGGACGCCTTTTTCCCCGCCAGGGAGCGTTTCGATCTGGCCATGGCCCTCAACGGCATTCTGGCGGCGCCCGGGTTCGAAGCCTGGCTGGAGGGCGAACCTTTGGACATCGGCCGGATGCTCTACACCCCCAGGGGCAAGCCGCGGGTGGCCATCTTCTCCATCGCCCACCTGGCCGACAACGAGCGCATGTTCTTCGTCTCCCTGCTGCTGAACCAGATGGTGGGATGGATGCGGTCGCAGTCCGGCAGCAGCAGCCTGCGGGCCATCCTTTACATGGACGAGATCTACGGCTATCTGCCGCCCGTGGCCAACCCACCGTCCAAGCAGCCGCTGCTCACCCTTCTGAAGCAGGCCCGCGCTTTCGGCCTGGGACTGGTCCTGGCCACGCAGAATCCGGTGGACCTCGATTACAAGGGACTGGCGAACGCCGGGACCTGGCTGATCGGGCGGCTGCAGACCGAGCGCGACAAGGCGCGGGTGCTGGACGGGCTGGAGGGCGCGGCGCCGGGAGCGCCCGGAAGCGTGGATCGCCAGAAGATGGACCGCCTTCTCTCGGCCTTGGGCAGCCGCGTCTTCCTGCTGCACAATGTCCACGAGGATGCGCCGGTGGTATTCCAGACCCGCTGGGCGCTCTCCTACCTGCGAGGTCCCCTGACGCGAGCGCAGATCCGCAGCTTGATGGGCGGAAGGGCGAGCGGCGCGGCGGAACCCGCGGCGCCCGCGGCAGCGGCCAGGCCGGAGGCGGTGAAGGCTGAGCCGGCCGGCGCGGCGCCCGTACTCCCGCCCGGGATTCCGCAGCACTACCTGCCCCTGGGCCGGCGAAGTCCGGGAGGCGGGGTGCTGTACCGCCCCCTGCTGCTGGGGGCCGCCGAAGTTCACTTCCGGGACACGAAGCTGAAGGCCAGCGTGGATCGCGACCTGGCGTTTCTGGCTCCTCTCTCCACCGGCCCCGTGGCGCTGGATTGGGATCAGGCGGCCGCGTTCGAACAGCCCGTCTCCGACCTCGAGACACAGCCGGAGGAACAGGCCGCCTACGCCGAGCTTCCGCCTGCTGCCGCGAACCCGCGCAATTATGCTTCCTGGTCGCGCGAATTTTCCACCTGGCTCTATCAGACGCAGAAGGTCGAGTTGTGGCGGAGCGCCGGCGCGAAGATGGTGTCGGCGCCCGGGGAATCCGAACGGGACTTCCGTGCGCGGCTCCAGCAGGCCTCGCGCGAAGCGCGGGACCAGGCGGCGGAGAGTCTGCGGCAGAAATACGCGCCGAAGATGACGGCTCTGCAGGATCGCATCCGCAGGGCCGAGCAGGCCATTGAGCGCGAAGCCCAGCAGGCCAGCTCGCAGAAGCTCAGCACGGCCATTTCGGTGGGAGCCACCCTGCTGGGGGCCTTCCTGGGCCGCAAGGCCATCTCGACGAGCACGCTGGGCCGGGCGGCCACGGCGGCCCGGTCGGCAGGCCGCATCCGGAAAGAATCGGAGGACGTGGAACGGGCCTCGGAGAGCCTGGCGGCGCTGCAACAGCAACTGGCCGACCTGGATGCCCAGTTCAAGTACGAAACGGCGGCCCTGCAGGCCAAACTCGATCCAGTGACCGAGAGTCTGGAAACCGTTGAGATCCGGCCCAGGAAGGCCGATATTTCGGTGAAGCTCGTGGCCCTGGCGTGGGCCCCCCACATACTGGAGTCCGACGGGACGGCCGCTCCGGCCTGGTAGCCAGGCTATCCCGCGGCTGCCGTAACCGGCTGAAGCACCTCGATGGCGGCCCGGCAGAAGGCCGGCAGATCTTCCGGCTTGCGGGAGGTTACCAGGTTGCGGTCCACGATCACCTCCTGGTCTTCGTACTGCGCCCCTGCGTTGACCACGTCGTCCTTCACGGCGAAGAAACAGGTGGCCCGCCGGCCCCGCAGGATGCCGGCCGAGCACAGGACCCAGGCCCCGTGGCAGATGGCCGCCACCAGTTTTCCCTGGGCGTCCATGTCCCGGACCAGCTTGACGGCATTGGGGTACCGCCGGATCAGGTCGGGAGCGTAGCCGCCGGGCACCACCAGGCCGTCGAAATCCGCCGCGCTCACCTCGTCCCAGGATTTGTCGCAGCGCACCGGGTAGCCCAGCTTGCTGGTTCGGAGTTCTCCGCCCTTGGGCCCCAGGACCACGACTTCGGCGCCGGCTTCCTGGAAGCGGAAATAGGGATACCAGATTTCCATTTCCTGATAGAGGTTCTCCGCCAGGATCGCGATCTTCTTGCCTTTCAGTCCTGCCATAGCGAATCCATTGTAGCCCGGCCGCCGCGCCGGCCCGCCCGGCCGGGTGATCTGCGCCATAATAGCTTCGATGCTTCGAGTTCTTTTTCTCACTGTAGGCCTTGTTATGAGCGCAACCGCGGCAGTCAAAATCGAAAAGATCAACTACCAGGGCTGGCCCAACAGCTACCGCGTCACCAACGGAGAGGTAGAGCTGGTGATCACCGGCGACATCGGCCCGCGCATCATGCGGTACGGATTTGTGAACGGCCAGAACCTGTTCAAGGAGTTCGCCGAACAGATGGGCAAGTCCGGCGAACCGGCCTGGCAGACCCGTGGCGGCCACCGTGTGTGGGCGGCGCCGGAGGATCCGGTCCGCACCTACCCTCCGGACAATTCGCCGGTCAGAATCGTGGTCAAGGGGGATGTTCTGGAGGCTACTCAGCCGGTTGAGACGCAGACCGGCCTCGAAAAGCAGATCGTCGTCAAAATGGCGCCCTCGGGGACCGGCGTGGAAGTGCTGCACCGTATCCGGAACGCCACCTTGTGGCCGCTGGAGTTCGCGCCCTGGGCGCTCACCATGATGGCCCCGGGCGGCACCGGCATTCACGGCTTTCCGCCCCGCGGCACCCATCCTGAGATGCTGGCGCCCACCAATCCCCTGGTAATGTCCGCTTACAGCGACCTCAGCGATCCGCGCTGGAAGTTCACCAGGAAGTACCTGACCCTGCGGCAGGACCCGAACAACCGCGTGCCCCAGAAGCTCGGCTCGTTCAATGCCGACACCTGGGGGGCCTATTTGCTCGGATCGGAGTTGTTCGTGAAGCGCTACCAGGCGGATCCGTCGAAGCAGTACCCGGACATGGGCTGCTCGTTCGAAACGTTCACCAATGCCGACTTCCTGGAACTGGAGACTCTCGGTCCGGTGAGCACCGTGGCGCCGGGCGGCTGGGTGGAGCACATCGAGCGCTGGACGCTGCATCGCAACGTGCAGATACGGGAGTGGACCGACGCCGAGCTGGATCGCGTGATTGCGCCGCTCGTGCGGTGACCGGAAAAGCCGGCCAAGGCCGGCTCCGGCCGTGCTGCGCTGTGGGGGCGGGTTTTGAAACCTGCGGGCCGTCTACAATCGGCCGACTAATTCGAAATTACTGCCCAGGCGCCGCAGCCCGGGTACCCGGATCAGCAGCTCATCGAGAACACGAGCCGCGCGGTAGCCCGCGCGCCACCCGGGTAGCAGCCCCGCCAGGGGTGACGAGGCAAAGTCGTAGTAGTCCGCCCGGCAGGAAAAGCCGTGCCGCTTGAAGATCCTCGCGGTCACTCCGGGATCCAACTGGCGTTCATCGGGGCTTTGATACCGCCGCATCAACCCGGGAAACAGCAGCGACCCTACCGCGCCGGAGAGCCGGTACCTGCTGGGATCGAGCGAATAGAAGACGCCTCCGGGGCGCAGCAGCCGCGCAACCCGCGATGGGAGGCCCTCCAATGAGGCGTCGTCGAGGTGATGCAGAAAGAAGACGGCGAACACCAGGTCGAAGGAGCCCGGCTCGAAGTCCAGCGTGTCCAGCGTCCCTTCTCGAAACAGCGCGTTGCCGGCTCCCGCGCGCCGGGCATCCTGTTGCGCCTGGCGGACCGCGGCGGGGGAGAGATCGATCCCCACCAGTTCCTTTACTCGGGGCGCGATGAGCAGTTCCGTATCGCCAAGGCCGCAGCCGAGGCTGAGAACCCGCCACCCCCGCTCCGCGCCGGCTACCCGCAGGATACGGGCCGCCATGTGCTCCCGCAGGGCAACCACCGCCGGCCGGGCGAAGTGCTTCTGCGCGAAGCCCGCGTACAGGCGCTCGTGATACTCCAGCTCGCGCCGCAGGGCCGGGTTGTCTTCGAGCCGCACGCCTAGCTCCGCATCCTCAGCAGCAGATAGACCCCGGCCAGCGAGAACAGCGCGTTCGGCGACCAGGCGGCCAGCGCGGGCGGCAACTGGTTCACGTTTCCCATCTGCTCGAACAGCTGGCTCACGCCCCAATAGACGATGGCCACCCCGATACTCACCCCGATTCCCGCCATGGCTCCGCGGTTGCCCACCAGGAAGCCGAAAGGCACCGCGATCAGGCCCATGATCAGCGCGGCCAGCGGAACCGAGAACTTCTTGTGCATCTGGACCCGCAGCTTCACCGTATCGAAACCGCTCTGCTGCAGGTCCTGGATGTAGCGCTCCAGTTCCTGGAAGTTCATCTGCTTGTCCTGCTTGACTTCCTTGAGGAAGTAGCTGGGCGGCTCGTCGAGTTCGGGGAAGGTAGTGGCCTGAAAGGAGCGCACCGCGGTTTCCTTGACACCGCGCAGAGAGCGCTCCCATCCGTTCTGGAAAACCCAGCTGCCGATGGAGGGCTGCCACTGCGCGCGCTCGGCCGTGATCTGCTTCACCAGCCGGAAAGGCTGCAGACGCAGCTCGTAGACGTTGACCCCCACCATGACGTTTTCAGCGGTGTCGAAGTACAGGTAGTAATAAATGCGCGGCCCGTTCCCCATGATCCATTTCCGGTCGGGCCGGAGATAGGTTTGGACCGGCCGCCCCTTGATCTCGTTGCGGATGGCATCCTGGATGCGGTTGGCCGCCGGCACGTAATAGTAATCGAAGGTGAACAGGGCCGCGCTCAGGGCGGCGCCCGTCACCAGCACGGGCAGGGAGAGGCGGAACAGGCTGACGCCGCAGGCTTTGAAGGCGGTGACCTCGTTGTTCTTGGTCATGACCCCGAACGTCACCAGCACGGCCACCAGGATTCCCACGGGAACCGTGTCGTAGATGAGTTTCGGGGTCAGGAACACGTGGTAGGTGAAGACCCGGGACATCGGAATCCTGTTCTTCACGATGTCGCTGAGCAGCTCGAAGAACGTGTAGGTATGGGTCATCAGCACGAAGGCCGACACCAGCACGGCGAAGTAGAAGAGGAACTGGGAGAGAACGTAATTGTCCACCAACTGCGGCAGCAGCGGAAACCGCTGGCCGTTCTGGGAGCGGGAGGGAGCCGCGGCCAGCGGGTGCTTCAGCCGTCTCAGGACCCGGCCCAGCCAGTTGCGCACGGCGCCCACGATGTCGCGGTCGCCCGGGCGCTCCATGCGGGCCACAAAAACCAGCCCGGCCAGGGCGAAGGTGAGGTTGGGAGTCCAGGCGGCCGCTTCCACCGGCAGAGCCTTTTGGCGGGCCAGCCCGATCAGGCTGATGAAGGCCAGGTAATAGCAGAAGAAGGAAAGGAAGATGGCCATCACGTAGCCGCCCGAGCGGCCGCCTTTGCGGGACGAGACGCCCAGCGGGATGCCCACCAGGGCCAGCATCAGGCAGCCCAGCGGCAACGCCAGCCGCCGGTGCAATTCGATGCGCGCCTCGATCCAGTCCGGCGAGCTGCGGGCGTGGCGCGGCAATTCCCGGATGTCCATCTCGCTGAAGGCCCGGGCCCGGCGTTCCGACGGGGGCGCCGCTTGCAGGGCCTGGTCGCCCTTGGGGAAGGCCGTATGGGAACCGCTGGAGTCCTTGTCCACTTCGTGGGTGCTGGCGTCCCGAAGCGACAACTGAATGCGGTTGTGCTCCGGTTCGGGAATGGCGATTGCTTCCCGGGCAACCGTGATGCGAGGCCCCTGCCCCTGCTGGCCGAGCCCGCTCGTGCGCTGTTCCGGCGGGGTCAGGTCGGCCAGGAAGATGTTCTGCCACAGCACCACCGGTCCCGGCTTGACGTCGCCCACGTACAGAATCGTATTGGGGAACTGCTCCTCAAACACCCGGGGCTGAATCTCGGCCGTCAACTGCGCGGCCGCCAGCCGGTTGAAGATGCGATAGGTTTCCCGGATCGCCAGGGGGGTGAGCCAGGCAGAAGCGGCGCCCGCCAGCAGCGTGCCGAGCAGGGCGAAGAACAGCACCGGGGCGATCACCTTCCGGCTGGAGACGCCGGCCGCCCGCAGCGCCGTGATCTCGCCATCGGCCGACATCCGGCCCAGGCCGATCAGAATCCCGACCAGGACGCCGAATGGCACTGTCAGGGGCAGAACCGGGGCCATCGCCAGGACGAAAAGATAGACCACGGTCTCCGGTCCGGCCGAACTGCGAACCAGCAATTCGAACAGCTTCCCCACGCTCTGCTGCAGGAAAATGACGAAGGTGCAGAGGACGGCGCCGATCAGCGCACTGGAACCGACTTCCCGAAATACATACCGGCTGATGATCATCGACGGACCGGGCGGTGCAAATTCCTATTCTCGCCCGATGCGGCTTGGAAAGGGAACGGGGTGAGGCCGGTGTGGAAAGGAAAGACGCGAGACCGTCCGCCGCCGGGCGAGGCGGCCTCGCGGTTCGAAACGGCGTCAGTATTGGTAGCCCTGCAACTGCATGGGCTGATCGAGGCGGAAGTTCAGCACCGTTTCGGCGGGCACCTGCACCCGGTCGCCCTTGGTCAGCACCTGCGCCACCGCGCCGGCGCCGGCGCCGATGGCCGCCCCCGCCACAGCGCCCGAGCCGCCGCCGGCAATCGTGCCGATCAGCGTCCCCAGCGCCGCTCCACCGCCCACCATAGTGGCTGTACGGCGGTTGGCCCCCAGGCCGGCACGGTCGGAGGTGCGCTCAATTCCCGGACTGGTTACCGTATAGCGGTTCCCCCGGACGGTGACGGATTGCAGCGTCAGTTCCAGTTTCGGGCCGGTCACCAGGCCGCCCGATCCGACGTCGGTTACGGCCAGCGTGGCGGCCGAGCCCTTCGGTATCGCCACTCTCCCGGTGGCGTCCATGATGTCGGCCGTCACTTCGGCCGCATAGGTCTGGCCCTCAACGGCGCGGTCCGTGTCTATCGATTGTTCGGTTCGGATGGGCAGCGTGGCGCCCTCCGGAATCAAGCCGGGCTGAGCCGGTACGGCCGCCCTGGCAGCAGGAGTCGACCCGATCGAAGCCTGCCGTTCGGCGCAGCCGGTCAGGGCGACTCCCGCCACGAACGCCAGGATGGCGGTAGAAAATCGCATGGAAACACCTCCCTGACTGTAGGCAGCAACCCCGTTTCCAACGGCCCCCAGCATACATATCAGACCAAATCCCCCTTTTCTTGACAGACATTGCGGGAATGCTAAAATGACTACAGGGTTGCTGGGTTCCCGCTTTCTTTTCAACGGATATCGGTGTCCGCAACCCCCACGAGTCGCTATGGCCCAGGTCGCCTCTGCCGCCCGCCTCACCGTCACCCGGGCGGAGTCCGTCCTCACCCATATCGGCAATACGCCCCTGCTCCGCCTGGAGCGCATCGCCGCCGGTCTGCAGGGCATCGAGATCTGTGCCAAGGCCGAGTACTTCAACCCGGGCGGCTCGGTCAAAGACCGTCCCGCGCTGAACATGATTCTGGACGGCGAGCGGACCGGAAGGCTGAGTTCGAAGCGGGTGATCCTGGACGCCACCAGCGGGAACACCGGAATCGCGTACGCCATGATCGGGGCCGCTCGCGGCTACCGGGTCAAGTTGTGCCTGCCCGCCAACGCATCCGTGGAGCGCAAGCGGATCCTGAAAGCGTATGGCGCGGAAGTAGTTCTCACCGACGCGGCGGAAGGTTCCGACGGGGCCATCCGGCGCTGCCGTGAAATCTACGAGGCCGATCCGGAAGCCTACTTCTACCCCGACCAGTACAACAACCCGGCCAATTGGAGGGCGCATTACGAGACCACCGGGCCGGAGATCATCTCGCAGACCGGCGGCCGGATCACCCACTTCGTGACCGGAGTCGGCACCACCGGAACCTTCACCGGGGTTTCGCGGCGGCTGAAGCGCGACGTACCCGGAGTAGCCTGTTACGCCGTGCAGCCGGCCAGCGGCTTTCATGGACTCGAAGGCATGAAGCACCTGCCGACCTCGATCGTGCCGGGGATCTACGACGCGTCGCTGGCCGATGGCATCGTCTGGGTGGAAACCGAGGACGCCTACGAGATGGTCCGGCGCCTGGCCCGAAGCGAGGGCCTGCTGGTCGGGAT
>JADZAF010000068.1 GCA_020852755.1 Bryobacterales bacterium | reverse complement strand
GCTTCCGGCATCATGCCGGCCGCGCCCATGCGCGCGTGGCAGTTCTCGAACCGGATCGAAACCGGTTCGGACTTCCGGCTCAGCTGCCTCAGGTAGACCAGCATGGCGTGGCCGCGGTTGTTCTCGAACACGCAGTTGCGGATCACGCAACGGACCAGGCGCTGCTCCGGTGCGTCCGGCTCGAGGTCGATGCCCGCTTCGGGCGCCGTCCCGCTGGTGCTGGAGAAAACGCAGTTCTCCACCAGCAGGTTCGCGGCGCTGATTACGCTGATGCCCTGCCGGTGATTATCGTGGGCCGTGCAATTTCGGATCGTCACGTTCTCGCTGAATGGCAGCCTGCCGTCCCCGTCCACGTAGAAGCCGTCCCCGCCGCTGCTCTCCACCCGCAGGCCCTCGATGAGTACGTTCCTGACCCCGCGCAGTGCGATGCCCATGCGCCATTCGGCCTTCTCGTAGGCGCCCGACTGATAGTCCTTCTTGCGCATGCGCAGGGTGGCGCCGTATCCCCGAACCGTCAGGTTGGAAACTCCGGCCGCGGTGAACAGGCTGTCGCCCCGGCCCTTGAACTCGCCCCGTTTGGCCAGCACCAGCACGCCGGGCTCGAAGACGATTTCCTGATTGCCCTTCAGCCGGATGGGCCGCACGGTCCACGGCGCGTGCTGGAACGGCACCACCACTCGCTTCGCGCCCGAGTCGATCGCCGCCTGCAGCGCTTCGGTGGCGTCGTCCTCGCGGAAACCCCACCAGGCCGCGTTCGCTTCGCTGCGCTTGCCGCTCAACACCTCCTCGACCGCCGCCCTGTTTCCGCTCCCCGCCTGGTGTGAGGGCGCCGTCGCGGGAACCACGCCGCCCAGTACGAGCGCAACCGCCAAGTAGCGCATGTCTGAATATACCGCCGCCGCGCACGGCCTGATTCACTCCGTCTGGGCCATAATCGCTCTATGCGTCTCCTGCCCCTGTTGTGTTTGTGCGCTTCCGCATTGGCGCAGACCGAACCCGCCTTCGTCGTCGCCCGGAACGTCATGGTGCCTATGCGCGACGGCGTCCGCCTGGCCACCGACATCTACTTTCCCGCCCGCGGCGGCGCGCCGCTGGAGGGCAAGTTTCCCGCGATTCTCGAGCGCACCCCGTATAACAAGGACAGGTCCGGTCCCGGCTGGGCTCCTTATTTCATCAGCCGGGGTTACGTCTGCATCTCGCAGGACACCCGCGGGCGCTACGGCTCGGAAGGCGTCTGGCACATGATGACCGACGACCCCAATGACGGCTTCGACACCGCGTCGTGGATCGTCAAGCAGCCCTGGAGCGACGGCGGCTTCGCCACGCTCGGCACCTCCTATGTGGGCGGCACCCAGCACGCCCTGGCCCTCTCCAATCCGCCCGGATTGAAGGCCATGGTGCCGGTCGACGCGGTGTCTAACGCGGGCTATCACGGCATGCGGAACGGCGGCGCCTTCGAGCTGCGCTTCCTGAATTGGATCTTCCTGAACGCCGCCGGCGGAAGCCGCGCGTCCCGGGATCCCGGAACGCGCGCCGTGTTGGAAGCCGCTAACCGGCAGGTGCGCGAGTACCTGGCCAACCTGCCGGTTCGCAAGGGCGCCACGCCGCTGCGGCTGGCGCCGGAATACGAGGACTGGCTGGTCCATGCCATGGGACACGGTGAAAATGACGCTTACTGGAAGCAGCCGGGGTTCGGAGTGGTGGATCAGATCGGGCGTTACAAGGACATCCCGGTGTACCTCATCGGCGGGTGGTACGACTCCTGGGGGCTTCAGACCACCATGAGCTACATGGCGCTGGCGCGCAGCAAGCGCAGCCCGCAGAAAGTGATCCTCGGCCCCTGGATCCACGGGGCCCACACCCAGTCCGCGCACGGGCAGGTGGACTTCGGCAAGACCGCGGCCATCGACGGCCAGGCCTTCCGCCTGCGCTGGTTCGACCGCTGGTTGAAAAACACGGCCAACGGCGTGGAGAATGACGCGCCCGTGAAGATCTTCGTCATGGGCGGAGGCACGGGGGCCAAAGGGGAGGACGGGCGCCTCCAGCACGGCGGCGCCTGGCGCAACGAGCGCGAGTGGCCGCTCGCACGCACGCGTTTCACCCCCTACTACCTGCACGCGGACGGCCTCCTGAGCAGCGACAAACCCCGCGAAGCGGCCGGCCGGACCACGTACGACTTCGATCCGAGCAACCCGGTGCCCACCATCGGCGGCAACATCTCATCGGCGGTTGGGATCATGCTGCAGGGGGCCTGGGACCAGAAATGCGGCGAGCACATCTGGAACTGCCGCGACTCTCTGCCGCTCTCGGCGCGCCGCGACGTGCTGGTGTTCCAGACCGAGCCGCTCACGGCCGATGTCGAAGTCACCGGCCCTATCGAAGTGAAGCTGTGGATCTCCTCCTCGGCCCCCGACACCGACTTCACCGCCAAGCTGCTGGACGTCTACCCGCCGTCGCGCGACTGGCCGGGGGGCTTCGACCTTCTGCTCGGCGACGGAATCCTGCGTGCCCGCTTCCGCAATTCCCTGGAAAAAGCGGAACTGATGAAACCGGGGGAGGTCTACCCGATCACCATCAAGCTCTATCCGACTTCAAACGTGTTCCAGGCCGGCCACCGCATCCGGGTCGATATTTCGAGCAGCAACTTCCCGCGCTTCGATTTGAACCCGAACACCGGCGAGCCGCTGAACCAGCACCGCAGCCTGCGGAAAGCCGTCAATACGATACATCACGACGCGGCCCGCGCTTCGCACATCCTGCTGCCCGTCATCCCCAGGTAGCGCCGGCGGCGGCTCAGGCCGCCCGCCGTTTCCGGACCTCGGCGATGGTCTCGCGCAGGGATCGCGCCGCCAACTCCGCGTTGCGGTCCGCGAAGTCGATGCCCACCAGGCGGCCGTCAACCACGGGCAGCGGATGGCAGAGTTCGAAGCCCAGGTAGCCTTGGTATCCGATGTCGAGCAGGCCTTCCACCTGGGCGGCGATGTTCTCGTCCTCTTTGAGAACGATGCGGCCATCCGCCTCGGTGTACTCGTTGCCGTAATGCGAGAGTACCTGAAGCGGTCCGATCTCCCTGGTCGCGCGGACGACCTCCTGGGAAGCCATCCCATGCTCCAGCCGTGGGTCGAAGCAGACCTTCAGATGAGGCGAGCCGACTTCCCGCACCATCCGCAGTACGTCGCGGTAACCCTGGACCACGGGCGCGTGATTCTGCAGGGCGAGAGTGACTCCCGTGTCGCTCGCGCAGCGTGCCGCTTCCGCCATTCCCTCGCGGCACCAGTCCCAGATGCGCTCGGCGGAGAACTCCCTATGGGTCTCGGTCCAGACCCGCCGGGCGATGTCGTAGCGGCCTCCGCCCTCCGGACGGGCAGTCACGCCGGGCCACGCGAGAAACACCCGGAGCAGCTTTGCGCCCAGGTCCGCCGTCATGCGGATCAACTCGCGCACGTACAGCAACTGGGCCTCGCGGAACTCCGGCATGGGGCTGCTGAAATCGTTGTTGGCCGCCACCGCATAGATCTCGATGCCTTGCTCCCTGGCGTGCCGGCTCAGTTCGCGGCAGCGCCGGCGGGGCATGTCCAGAGGGTCGCCGTGCGGCCGCTTTCCGTCGATCTCCACGCCTTCGTAGCCGAACTGCCGGGCCCTTCGGATCACCTGCTCCAGAGGCAGCGCGTCACCCCGGTACCAGAGGCCGAGATAGGTGATGCTGTACAGGCCGGGCCTGATGTTCGCCTCCGCCTTTTGCGCCCCGGCCGGGCGCCCGGCGGCCAGCGTCGTTCCAAGTGCGAAATCGCGGCGGGTCATGTTTCTGTAACCAGCAACAGTATACTGCCTGACCGTGCAACCGGCGTGGTTATCTTCCGATTGATGCGACAGATGGCTGGGAGCATCTGAGCAATCGCCGGTTTCGACCCGGTTCACTCCCCGCCGCACCGGTTGGTCTGGAATCCATCGATTTCGGCATCGACATGCTGGTGTACGACTCGGCCCGCATCGCCCAACCGGCCACAGGTTGCGCGCGTGCGGGTGCGGTGCTGCCGCGGGGCGGAGCGCCGGACTCGCACGGCGCGGTTGTCTGCCCGCAAATCGGGGATTTCCAGTCTCAGGCTAAACAGTAGCGGCGCTCATCCGTCGTATCATCAGGTTTCTGAACTCCACCACCGTCCCCGGGAAGAAGTGCAGCAGTGCGATGTAACCCTCGGTATAAGTCTTGTCCGGGTCGAAGTAATTCACCGTTTCCACTCCATTAACCAGGATGCGGATGTGGTTGCCCACGGCGACGACGTGCTGGGTCCACCAGGTATTGTCCGGTACGAGCTGCTCGCTGATGTCCACACGACCGTACAGGCTGCCGGTGCGCGGGCCTGGACCCGTATTGTTCGCCTGAGCGATGTAGGCGGGTGCAAAACCCGGCACAAAGGCAGTCCGGAAATAGATGGAGGAGATACCGCCGTGGTTCAACTTGATGTCCGCTTTGCACTCGAAGTCGCGGAACTGCGCTTTTGTATAGAACAGCAGGCTCTCGGGCGATTCGCCGCCGCCGGACCCGGTGTCCTGCCCATGGATGACGCCGTCCAGCACGCGCCATACGCGCGGATTGGAGAGGGCCTGCCATCCCTCCAGGCTTTTGCCGTCAAAGATCCTGATCCAACCGTCATTCTCCGCCGCCGCCGAAGGGTCCGGCGTCACGGCCAGCACCTGGCTCATCGTTCTGCTCTCCCTTCTCAATCTGTGCGGAAGACCATCCCTGCCTTCCTCCAGGTAACGCGTATCACCGCGCTCGCGAGGCTCAGCGGCGGCCTGCCGCCGGACTGGATCCGAGATGGACTATTTTCGGACTGACAGGAAAACGGAACCGGTACTCTTCGCCGGACCGGCTTCGGCCATGACCGGGTGGTCGCCGTCGGAGAGGTCCGGGACGACGAGGTTGAACTGGTATAAGCCCGGGCTGACCAGGTTCCCGGTTCCGACCAGGACCGCGTCCTTACCGCCGATGGTGATACGCGGGGGGACGGCGACAGCAGGCGCGCCGGGAAAGGTCAGGTCGGCGGGGACTGCCGGAACGGTAGCGCCGAATCCGGTGGCAAAGAACATCGCGAGTTCACCCGGCCGCGCGGGCCGGCCCACGCGCGGATCCAGTCCGGGGGTGCCGAGCAGCATCCCGTCCAGGGCCACTGCGGTCACGGACAGCCCGCGGGCGTCTCCGAAAGGAGCATAGAATGCCGGCAAAAACTCGACCTTGCGCACCTGCACGGGCGGGCTGACCCCGAAGTCGTTGCGGAGTGTCACTTGTATCTCACCCGCTGTCTCGTCCAGCGGCGGCAGGATGTTCACCTGTCCCGGACTGACGAAATACAGTGTGGCTGCACTGCCGTTGACCGTCACACTCACCCCGTCCAGGGATTGGGGAAGCCGGTTCCCCTGTATGGCCCCGTCCCAGGTGCGGGTGGTGCTGCTGAGGTTCTCTCCGTAGAGCGCGATCCAGGTGGAAGACGCCAGCCCGGCCTGACCGTTGAAAGCGTCTCCCACACCGGTGATGAGCGGGGGGTATGCAATCTTGACGAGGAAAGCGTCGCCGCCCCCCAGGGAGACCTGTCCCAGAGAGTCACCGGATTTCGTTCCCGCCAGGTAAGCGCCTGTGCCGTCGGCGGCCACCGCCAGGGCATAGTCGGAGGTGGCGGGGTCGAACTGGAGAAATCCGGAGGGATTACCTTCCAGATCCAGCCTCTGCAGCATCGCGTCGCCGGCTCCGGTGACACCCGCGACGTACACCCAGTTTGCGACAGCGATTCCGTAGGCGGTGTCGTCGTTCACCGTTCCAAACTGGCGCGTCCAGTGGAGGTTGCCTTCCGGGTCGTAGCTCTGCACCCAGCCGTCGGCGCCGCTCACGCGGATCTGGCCGGCGAAGATGCCGGCGGTTTCTCCGCAGACGTAGACATTGGAGTGGCGCGTGGCGACGCCGTAGGCCACATCCCTGGCGTTTCCGCCGGAGGTGATCTGCCGGGTCCAGAGCGCCTTCCCCGTGTCATCGTACTTGCGCAGGAACGCATCGGTTGCCGCGGGGGGCGAAGCCAGGGCTCCCTGAGTGTAGCCCGCGACGTACACGCCGCTGATGTCTCTGGCGACGCCATGGGCACGGTCTCCGCCGTCGCTTCCGAACTGGCGTATCCACCAGATGTTTCCGTCCTCGTCCAGGCGGGCCAGGAAGGCATCGTCGGCTCCAGGTGAGAAGGATTTCTCACCCGGGAAGACGCCGTTGGTTCGTCCCGCGATGTACAGGCCGCCGGGGATGTCAGTCACCGCCAGCGCTTCGTCGAAGCCGGGGGTGCCGAACTGGCGGGTCCACGATTCCGTGCCGTCAGGCTTGTACTTGCGCACGAAAGCGTCCGTCCCGCCGGAGCTGGCCTGGTCCGCCAGCGCCCCCGTGCTGCGGCCCACCACATACACCGCTTCCATGGCGGCCGCGAGCCCCAGGGCCGTGTCCTCGCCGGATGAGCCGAATTGCCGGATCCAAACGAGGTTTCCCTGAGGGTCGAACCGGGCGACGAAGCCATCCCGCCCTCCTGCGTTGACAGAGCCGGGGAAAGCGCCGTTCAGGATCTCACCCGCCACATAGACGCTGTTGTCGGCGGCGACGGCGGCGTAGGCGATTTCCGTGCCGCTGGTTCCGAACTGGCGCGCCCAGCGGATGGTCTGCGCCCCGGCCGGCGAACCGAGGCAGGCAAGAAGGGCGGCCGCCACACGGGACAAGCTGCCAGGAGGACGAAGGGGCCGGCGTAGGAACATGAGGGGCTCCTGATACAGCGAAACCCCCCGAGTATACACCTCGGGGATCCGGAAATCCCGCAGATTCGAGATGCCCCGGGTGCAGGGCGGGTGCAGGTCCGCCGATCGACTACCATGGGTCCATGTCGCCGCTGCAGGTCCCGACGGATGTCCCAACGCCGCACCGGCTGCGCTGGGCCATGATCGCGCTGGTTTTCCTGGCCACGGTGATCAACTACCTGGACCGGCAGGCGCTCTCCGTGGTCGCGCCGCAGCTGCGGGACGAGTTCCGGATGACCAACACCGAGTACGGCGCGGTCATCTTCGCATTCATGCTGGCGTATACCATCATGAACGGGGTATCCGGCCTGCTCATCGACCGGCTGGGAACGAAACTCGGATACGCGGTTTGTATCCTGTGGTGGTCGGTTGCGACGCTGCTGCACGCCTTTGCCTCCGGCGCCTGGAGTCTCGGCGTCTTCCGCTTCCTGCTGGGGATGGGCGAAGCGGGGAACTGGCCGGCGGGCGTCAAGGTAGTGGCCGAATGGTTTCCGGAACGGGAGCGCGCTCTTGCTTCCGGCCTCTTCAACGCGGGCTCATCCATCGGCGCGATCCTGGCGCCGCCCTTGATCGTGTGGATCCTGCTTCGCCACGGCTGGCAGGCGTCCTTCGTGGCCGTGGGGGTGAGTGGACTGCTGTGGCTGGTGCTCTGGTGGAGCGTCTACCGGACGCCGCCCGCCGCGCCCGGCGCCGCCGCCCCACGAGCCGTGCGGCACGGCTTCCTGAAACTGCTGCGAACGCCTTTCGTCCGCTGGTTCACCATAGCGAAGATCTTCCTCGACCCGGCCTGGTATTTCTACATTTTCTGGTTTCCCGAATACCTCCGGCGGGCGCGCGGATTCGATTTCGCGGAGATCGGAGCCTACGCCTGGATTCCGTTTGCCGTGGCGGGCGTGGGCAACCTGCTGGGGGGCTGGGTGTCGGCGCGGCTGCTGCGGATGGGCTGGAGGCTGGCGGTAGCGCGCAACACGGCCGTGCTGATCTTCGCGTTGTTGATGACGGCGGCGTTTCCAGCGGTCCTGGCCGGAGATGCGCGCTGGGCGATCGTCCTGGTTTCCGTGGCCATGATGGGCTATACGGGGTGCTGTGCCAACCTGCTGGCCATGCCCGCGGACGTCGCCCCGAGTTCTTCCACCGCGTCGATCTTCGGCATCGCCAGCATGGGTTCGGGTTTCGGCGGTATGGTCTTCTCACTGCTGACCGGCTGGGTGATCGATCACGCGTCCTACGTTCCGGTCTTCGCTGGTTTCGCAGCCATGCCGTTGATCTGCGCGGTGATTCTGTGGACGCTGGCGGGCGAAAGGGCCCGGAGCAGGACCGCGCTTCAACTGCGCGGCGGGCTCGAGTGACCGGGCCGTCAACCGCTGATCTCTCTTCCGGCCCGGGCGCCTGCCAGGCGGAGCGAAGCGGCAAATGGGGCTGCGCGGCGGGAGAGGAACGCCAGCATCTCGGCGCGAAAACGATCGGCGGTGAAGCGCTCCCGCCAGAGTTGCCGGGCGCGCTCCCGCACGCCCGCCAGCCGGTCCGGTAAGGAGACGACCTCGGCGATCCGGCGCGCGATCTCCGCAGGCTCCGAAGAGCGAAGCAGGAAGCCGTTTTCGCCTTCGCGGATCGCTTCCGGCACGGCCCCCGAGTCGCGGGCCAGCACCGGGACGCCCGCGGCGAACGCTTCCAGAATGACTCGCGGCACTCCGCCTTCATTGGCGGAGGGCAGCACGAGCAGGTCGAGGTCCCGCAGGATTTCGTAGACCGAGTCGCGCCATCCCGCATAACTCAGCGTGCCGGGAGCGCATCTCAGCGCCTGCTCCTTGTAGGCCTCGGCCCCGCGATCGCCGAAGATGGCGTCGCCGCACAGGACAAACCGGATACCCGCCCCGGCACACGCGAGAATGGCGGCCGCCTGGCAGAACTCGCGCTGGCGCTTCTGCGGAGCGAAACGGCCGATCATGCCCACGCGCGCGGGCCCGCCCGCCGGCTGCGGGGGCGGCATGGCGGCCGGACCCTCGACGCCGCCGTAGATGACGCGAGCGCCGGGCCATTGCGCGGCGGCGAACCGGCTGGCCGCCACCACGGCCGCGCCGGCGGCTCCCAGGGCGCAGGCGACGGCGGCGCGGGCCGCGGCGCCGGTGACCAGGCTGTGCGAGTGGAATACTGCCGGCAGCCCGGTTTGGGCGAGCGCCGCGGCGGGCATGAGGCGCGGGCCGTTCACGAACAGCAGGTCGGCCCCGGTGGAACCCGCCAGGCGCCGGATCGCCCGGGCCAGCCGGGGCGCATCCGCGAGGAAACGGAGCGCTTCCGCCGCCGTTTTGGCGCCCAGTGAATAACGGCCGGCCGGCAGTTCATGCACGGGAATCCCCCGCGCAAGCAGGTGGACCGCCAGGGATCCCCCGCCCGGAAGCGCCACATGAGGCTGCCAGAGCCTCCGCCGGGCGCCCTCCACGAGGTCGGCCAGACAGCGCTGCGCGCCGCCCCATTCCGAGAACTGGTCAAGAAACAGGATGTTCATCGCGCGCCCCCAGGGCTGGCACTACGAAGATGACCGGGAGGATCCGCCAGTAGGTGAGCACGTCGCCGCTCCCCATCTGCACCAGTTCTCCGCACCAGAACGCGAAGATCGCGGTTCCGCAGAGCCGGGTGAGCGAATCCGCGCTGCGCGCCTGCCGGTAGCTCTCCGACAAGACCGCCGCGTGAAGCAGCAGCAGCGCCAGCAGTCCCGGTATGCCGGTTTCCAGGAGCAGGCTCAGGTACATGTTGTCGGCGACGACGGGGCGGCCGAAGTGCTCGGTGTAAGGCAGCGTCTTGTACCCGATGCCGGAAAGCAGCGTGAGCGGGTTCTGCTGGATGAACAAGGCCAGCAGCCGCCAGCTCTCCAGCCGGCGAGAGAGGATGAGATTGGGCTCGGAGAAGAAGAACTCTCCGCTCCACGCCAGGCGCAGCAGGTAGGCCTGAGTGAAATCGGGCGCCAGCCAGGCAAGGCCGGCGAGCACCGCCGCGCCTGCCAACAAGGCCAAAGCGGCGATGCGGGCCACGGGCTTCCAGCTCACGTCCAGGCGGCTACGGTGCAGCGCCAGCAGGGCGGCCAGCGCGATCGCCAGGTTCACCAGCGCCGCGCGTGAGAAGGACAGGACTAATGCGGCTCCGGCGATGAGCGCGGCGAGGATCAGGGCGGCGCGGCTGAGGCCCAGCGGAGCGGCCATACGCAGCAGCGCAATGGCGGCCAGAAGCGTGAGCAGGAAAGCACACAGGGTGGCCAGCGTGCTGGCCTCGTAGAAGACTCCCTGCGCGCGCCGCAGAATTCCGCTGGAGAGCCATACGAACTGCTCCGCGAAGCGCGCCGGGGCGGGGAACTGGAATTGGAAATCCAGGACGGCGAAGGCGGCGGAAGCGGCGCCGGCCCGGACGATCAGCCTCAGCAGGGCGGCCCGGTCGAGGATGCGGCCCGGTCCGCAGAAGACGTAAAAATACAGGTACACTCCGATGCCGAACAGGCCCACGCGCGCCAGGCTTCCGGCCGCCTGAGTCAGGCCGGAGTGAATCGCAGCCGCCGGCACGCTCAACAGCAGGATGAAGAACAGTGTGACGAGAGCGAGCGGCAGCAGGCCCGAGGGGACCCGCCACAGGCCGGGCCGCACCAGGCCGGCCCACACTCCGAGCGCCGCGAGGGCTGCGGACGGATGCACGCCGGAATCGCCCCACGGCAGCGGCAGCGGAGGCAGCAAAAGCGCGGCCATCAGAAACGCCGGTATCCAGCGCGCGGGGCCGCACACGATCCAGCAGGCGGCCGGCACGCACGCTGGCGCCGCCAGCAGTGCCCAATGGAGCTGAGGGCGGCCAGCCAGCGCCAGGAGCCCCGCCAGCGAGCCGGCCAGCAGCGCCGGGATCACCTCCCGGCGGCGATCGGCGGTAAGCAACTCAGCCATGGCAGGGCCGGTTTTCAACCCGCGCGCCGGTTTTCAATCGGCCCTGGTCACTTCCCGGTTGCGAATCGGGCTCTATCCGGACACTCACGATTTCGCCACCATCCGGGGCATGGGCCGGGCGGCTGCCGGGGCGGCCGGCCGCAGCAGGAACGCCAGCGTCAGGTATCCGAACGAACCCGCCAGCGCGAGGCCCGCGGCCGCCACCAGGTTCAGCAGCAGGTTGGGCGACGAGGGCCGTTCCGGAACCACCCCCGGATCGAGCAGGCTGATGCGCTCCCCGCGGAAATCCGCGGCCGTCTGCACCTCGCGCAGACGGCGCTGCTCAAGCTCCATGTTGTTGCGGAGGAACTGAGCCTGCGAGCCCAGTCTCTCGATCGCGGCCCGCAGTTCCGAGAGGCGCTTCTCGGTGCGCGCGGTCTCGGCCCGAAGTTCGGCCGCCTGCTCCCGCAAACGCGCGGCACGCGCTCGCGTGGAGCGAATGCGGGCGTCCAACTGGCCCAGTTCCCAGGCCCGGTCGGATGCGGCGGCCATCTCCTTGCGCCGTTCCTCCTGGTCCGCGATGGACAGTTCCGCCGAGAGGTGAAGGCGCTCGATCTCGACCTGCTGCTCGGCCAGCCGCTTCAATGCGGCTTCCAGTTCCGCTGGACCGGGAGAGCGTCCCCGTGCTGCCTGGAGCCGGCGGTCGGCCTCTTCGTACTGCCGGCGTGCCTCCACGGCGTCCCGCCGCGCGGATCCCAGCAGGTCTTCGTCGCCCGCGCGGCTCGCGGCACGGCTTAAGCGCATGGTTTCATCCGCCAGAAAGCGCGCGAACGCGTGAGCCTTGAGAGGGTCGGGCAAGGTCACGGCAATCTCCAGGACCCGCGTGTTTCGCGGCATGGAAACGCGCAGCACCTTTTCCTTGAGCTGCTCGATCGGCCGGCTCGCTCCCGGCGGCCGGAGCTCAAACCGCTCCAGCGCCTGCGCGAACAGCTGATCGCTGGAAGCGAGGTGCGCGTAGGTTCGCAGCGATTCCAGGTACACCGGGCTTACCGCGACGGAGGCGCGCGGGTCGGCGGCCGCCGGCGGCTCGATGATCAGCGATACCCTGGCCGTGTATTTCGGAGTGAGGATCAGGCTGCCCGCCAGAGCCACGGCCGCCGCGGCGCCGGCGGCGAAGACCGGCACGCGCCAGCGCGCCTTCACGAAGGCGGCGAACAGCGGCGGCTCAAACGGATCGGACATCGAGAGCGCCGCCGGCGGCCGCGCGGCGCACAGCCCCGGGCAGGCCCGCCGCCGTCATCCAGAGAATGCGCAGGTCGAAGCCCAGCGACCAGTGCCTCAAATAGTACAGGTCGCATTCCAGGCGCCGCGCGATGGAAGTGTCGCCGCGCCAACCGTTCACCTGCGCCCAGCCGGTCATCCCGGCATGCAGCAGATGCCGGCTGGCATAGGCCGGCACGTCGCGCTGGAACCGCTCCACGAAGTGCGGGCGCTCCGGGCGCGGGCCCACCAGGCTCATGTCCCCCTTGAGCACATTCCAAAGCTGCGGCAGTTCATCCAGACCGGAGACTCGCAGGAAGCAGCCCCACGGATCGGCGGGGCCGGCCAGCCAGCGGCAGTCGCCGTCGGCCAGAGTTTCCACCGGCAATGTGCGGAACTTGTATAGCCGGAAATGGCGGCCTCCCCGGCCCACACGAGTTTGACCGATCACGACGGGGCTTCCCGTACGAAGCCAGGTGACCAGCGCGATCCAAGCGCACAGCGGCGCGCACAGGATAAGGCCCGCTGTCGAAACCGCTATGTCCAGGGCGCGCTTCAGAAGCAGGTAGCTGATCCGGCCCGGAAGAGTCACACGGATTCCCTCCCCGGCGCTCAATACCGCCCCTCCCATCCCAGTTGCCTTTGTCTCGACAATACGGCTGGTCGGTGACGAGTGTCAATGGCGGAACAAAAGGCGGGCGGCACATTTTACAAGGACCGTGCCGGCGCTCACCTCCGCGGCTGCTACCGTAGAGCCATGGCGGTACTGCTGGGCGCGCTGCTGGCGCTGGCGCCGCTGGCCATAGCGCCGGGGTACTTCTTCTACTTCGATGTGACGCCGAAGATCGTGGCGATCGCGGCCGGGGGCATCGGCGCGCTCTGGCTCGGCCGCGGCAGCCCGAGGCCGGCGGGCCGGTTCGCGGCGCTCGCCGCGCTGCAGTGGATCACGCTGGCCGCCGCCACGGCTCTGTCGCTCTCCCCCGCGCTCTCCTTGGGAGGTTCCAACTGGCGGCGCATGGGCCTCATCACCTGGACCGCGCTATTGATTGTCGCCTGGGCGTCCGCGCGTCTGGACGCGGGCTCGCGGCTCCACGCGCTGCGGTGGATGGCGGCGGCCGGCCTGATCGCGGCGGCCTACGGAATCCTGCAATACTTCGGGGTCGATCCGGTCTTGCCCGCCCGCGCGTATCACGTCGGTGAGGGGGAATGGACCATCGTCCGCCCTCCGGGTCCGCTGGGTTATGCGACCTACTTCGCCAACTGGCTGCTGGGCGCCGTTTTTGCCGCCCTGGCGGTGGCCGCGGCCGACGCACGCCGCGGATGGCGCGCCGCCGGTTTCACCGCCGCTGCGTTGGGTGCTGTAGCGATCGTGTGGAGCGGCACCCGCGGCGCCATGCTGGGCCTGGCAGCCGGCGCGGTCTTCTGGCTTGCCGCCGGCCGGAGGCCGTCCGCCCGGTGGTGGAAGCGGACAGCGGCACTGGCGGCCGTCGCGGCGCTCGCGGCCGGCCTGTTCTACTACTCGCCCGCGGGCCTGAAACTGCGTGCGCGCGCCCGCTGGTACCGTGAAGATCCGTTGGGGGGGGCCCGGCTGATTTTGTGGAAGGATGGGCTGCGCTTGTGCGCGGCGCATGCGTGGACGGGCGCTGGTCCGGAAACCTTCGCGACCGTATTCCCCCTCTTCCAGTCCGCTCAACTCTCCGCCCGTTATCCGGATTTCTATCACGAGTCGCCGCACAACATGTTCCTGGACGCGCTGGCCTCGCAGGGCGTGCCGGGACTGGCGGTGCTGGCTGCCGTGGTCGTGCTTGGCCTCGGGCCGCTTGTGCGGCGGGGTAGCGTGCAGCCTGTGACGGCGGCGCTGGGTGGCGGTCTTGCCGCCATGACAGTGGCTCACCAGTTCGCGTGTTTCGTGGCGCCCACCGCACTCGTATTCTGGGTTACCGCATCCTGGCTCATTGTCACTCCTGCAATGCCGGCGGCGGCGCGCCCGAGGAAGATCCCTAGGCCGTTGCGCTCGGCCGCGGCTGTGGTCCTGTCGGCGATCCTGGCATGGTTTTGCGCCGGGCTCTGGAAAGCCGACCGGGCCCTGGCGCGGTCTCGAAAAGCACTGGACGCGGGAGACCTCCGGGAAGCGGCGCGCGAGTACCGGGCTTCTCTTGACTGGGCTCCGCCCGGCTTCTCGGCGGACTTGTGGTATTCCCGCAGCATGGCCAGGGCCGCGCGCCAGGTTCCCGATCTGCCGCTGCGGCTTATGGCCTGGCAGGAGGCGCTGGACGCCGGCGCGCGGGCCACCACCACCGCCGAAGACCGCCAGAACGCATGGTACAGCCTGGCCATGCTGCGCGCGGCTCAGAACGATGCAGCGGGAACCGAACGAGCCCTGCGCGCCGCCATGGCCGCTGCGCCGACCTGGCTGAAACCGCAGCAGGCCCTGCACAAGTTACAGCGCGCCAACATACACGGCGGGGCGATGCAGAAGTAAAATCTGCAGGCAGGCAGTCAGCCGCAGTGAGTCCCGCCGGCAGGGTTCCACTATAATTGATGCATCGAAGAGAGGGAGCCGCCATGAGATTCGTCCCGGGGGCGATCGTTTGTGTGACCCTGCTTCCACTGGCGGTGGCGCAGGTTCCGTCGGTGACTGAGGAGGGAGTGCTCAACGCGGCCAGCTACGTCAAAGCGGGCAATGCCGGCCATGCCGTGGCGCCCGGATCGCTGGTCGCGATTTTCGGATCCGAACTGGCGGACGGGCTGGTGGTGGCCGATTCGGTTCCCCTGTCTACGTCCCTGGCGAACGTCTCGGTGACCTTCAACGACACGCCCGCGCCCATCCTGTTCGTCTCGCCCGGGCAAATCAATACGCAGCTTCCGTCCGGCACTCTGGCCTCGGGCGCCGATTCCGGCGTGGCTTCGGTGGTGGTGCGGCGCGGCTCCAACGCTTCTCAGCCCCGCGACGTGCAGGTGGCCCGCTACTCGCCGGGCATCTTCACCCTGCCGGGTACCGGCGTCGGGCCGGCGGTGGCGGTGAACAATGACGACGGATCGCTGGCGCAGCCCGAAGGGTCGGTGCCGGGCGTAAACGCCCAGCCGGCCAGGCGGGGAGCGGCGATCATCATTTACGCCAACGGGCTGGGACCGGTGGATCCGCCCGTGCAGGACGGGCACGCATCCCTGGATGCGATCCGTAACGCGGTGGTCAGGCCTGTAGTGACGGTGGGCGGCGTCGAGGCGCAAGTCCTTTTCGCGGGGCTCTCGCCGCAATTTCCGGGAGTCAACCAGATCAACATCATCGTGCCCTCCAATGCCCCAGCCGGCAGCGCGGTCCCGCTGCAGATCCGCTTGGAAGGGATCACGACCTCGGATCAGGTGACCATCGCCGTCCGGGAATAGACGCGGCCCATGGAGCGGCCCGGCTCACCGCACTCGCAGATCCTCGATCCTCTCGGCCAGAGACTCGAGTTGCCTGAGGCCGCGACCTTCTTTCCGCTGGGCTGCCCGGTCGAGATTCAGTCTAACAGCGCCCGGGTCATCGACGCGGTACGGGAAGGCTGGGGATTGTTCCCGCGCCTGTTTGACCGGCCGCCCGTGCGGCTGCGGGTGACCGTCTCGCCGGAGCTGTCCACCGGGGCGCACGGGGCTCCGGTCTTTCAGGCGCGGGAGCACCTGTTCAGCATCGTTCTCAACGCCGCAAATTTCGCCGTCTGCGACCTGCGCCGCGGATTCGCCTTCGCCTGTCTGGCCGCGGAGACGGCCGCCGACCCGGACTACCTGCGCTGGTTCTTCACTGACGCGATGGCCTACTCGATCCTGACCACCCTCTACTTCACGCCGGTTCACGCCGCCTGCGTGGCCCTGGCGGGCAGGGGCGTGCTGCTGTGCGGCGGCCCCGGCGCCGGCAAGAGCACCCTCGCGTACGCCTGCGCCAAAGCAGGGTTCACGTACTTGAGCGACGATGTCGCCTCGCTGGTGCGTGCGGGGGCGGCGCGCCTGCTGGTCGGCAAGCCGTATCACTTCCGCTTTCGCGACACCGCTGCCGGCTTATTTCCGGAACTGCGGACCTTCACATCCAAGACGGCGCAGAACGGCAAGCCTTCCATCGAAGTCGGAACGCGGGAACTGGCGGGCGTCCGGACAGCGGTCACCTGCGAGGCCGAATTCCTGGTCTTCCTCAACCGCTGGGAAAGCGGCGAGGCCAGCCTGAACCCCGTGGCGCCGGAGGAAGCGAAACGCCGCCTGCGGGCCGGGCTGCCGGTCCTCGAGCCCCGGGCGTGGAGCGAGCAGTGCGCTTCCCTGGAGAAACTGGCGGCGAGGCCGGCCTTCGAGCTGCGCTACAGCAGCCTGGACGCCGCCGTGATTTGCCTGGAGCGCCTGCTGGGCGATGCTGGTTGAGACCGCCGGCGTTCCCGGCGCCTTCGCGCGTCTGCCCCCTTGGGCCCGGGCAGTCGTCGCGGCTTTGAGTTTCCATAGGGCGGATCCGGAGCCGCTGCACCTGCTGAGCGGCCGCGAGTGGGACCGCGCGCTGGCCTTCGCCGCCCGCGCCCGCCTTGCCCTGCTGCTCGCACACCTCCGGGGGCCGGATCTGCCCGCCCGCATCCGAGACCGCATCGAGCGGGACCGCGCCCGCAATGCGCAGCGTCTCGGGAAGCTGCGGTCGGCCCTGATCGAGATCGTCTCCCGCCTGGAAGCGGCGCAGGTGGATTACGTCCTGTTGAAGGGTTTCGCGCACGGCGGGGACTTCAATCCGGCTCCCGATGTCCGCATGCACTACGACATTGACCTCTACTGCCCCGGCTCCGGCTTGCACATCGCGCGCGATCGCATTCTGCAACTGGGCTACGAGCCGCTGCCGGGCCTGGAAAACTTCCCCACCGATCACCTGCCGGTCATGGTGCGCCGCAGCGGCTGGCAGTGGAAGGGCGATCTCTTCGATCCCGAGATCCCGCCTTCCGTGGATCTGCACTTCCGTTTGTGGGATGAGGAGACGGAGTGTTTCGGGGCGCCGGGGCTGGCCGGATTCTGGGAGCGGCGCGTATGGCGCGATGTGGGGGGCCGGCGGGTCGTGACTTTCTGCGATGCGGATCTGCTCGGCTATGCTTCGTTGCACCTGTTGCGGCACCTCTTGCGCGGCAGCGCCTCTCCGCTGCACGTTTACGAGATTGCGCATTTCCTCCACGTGCGCAGGGGCGATGACGCGTGGTGGAGCCGGTGGAAGCAGTTGCACGCCCCGGAACTGCGCGGGCTGGAGGCGATCGCTTTCGAACTCGCGCGGCGCTGGTTCGGCTGCCTCCTGCCCGCGGAGGCGCAACGGGAGACGGAAGCGCTGCCGGCGGCGATCCGCCGGTGGACCGACCTGTACGCGGCGGCGCCGCTGGAAACGCAGTTCCGCCCGAACAAGTCGGAAATCTGGCTGCATCTCTGCCTGGTGGATTCGGCCAAGGGCAAACGAGCCGTGCTGCGCAGGCGGCTGGCGCCGCTGCGGCTGCCCGCGCCCGTGGACTCGCCCTTTACCCCCACGCCGCGCGTCCGGAGGATGCTGCGCTACGGCCTCCATGTTCTGCGCCGTTTCGGCCATCACGTCCGCGTGCTCCCCGGCCTGGCTATGGAAGCGGCCGCCTGGTTTCTCGGGCGCGGCACGGCGCCCCGGCGGTTTCTGCTGTTCCTGATCGCCGCCAATACCTTCGGCTTCGGCGTGTTCGTCTTTGTCCTGCTGTACAACCTGCTCCTGCTGGACCTCGGGTTCCGGGAGGACTTTCTTGGGGCGGTGAACGGCGCCATGCTGGCGGGCAACACCGCGGGCGCCCTGCTCATGCCGCCGGTCGCCCGCCGCTTCGGATTGAAGAAGGCCCTGGTGTTGGGATCGGCGCTCACCCCTGCGGTGTTCGCGTTGCGCGCGGCGGCGGCATCGCCCGAGTTCATCCTGGCGGGCGCCGTGGCGGGCGGCCTGGCGCTGTCCCTGTGGATGACCTCGCTTTCGCCCTCCGTTGCGAGCCTCACCGACGAGCGGCGCCGTCCGGCCGGTTTCAGCCTGTGGATCGGCACGGGCATTGCCACGGGGATAGCCGGCGGATTCCTGGGAAGCCGGCTCCCTGGATGGATTTCGTCGGCGGGCCTCGCGCAAACCGGCGCCGGAGCGAAGACCGCGGCCATCCTGTGCGGGTGCGCCATCTCACTGCTGAGCCTGGTTCCGCTATCGCGGCTTGCGCTCAGCGGCGGCGGTGCGACGGAGAGCCGGCTTTACCCCAGCGGGCGCTTCGTCGCCCGCTACCTCGCGGCCTTTGCTGTCTGGAGCCTCGCCGTCGGAGCCTTCAACCCCTTCTTCAACGCCTACTTCGCGCGACGCTTCGGAGCGGGGCTGGAGCAGATCGGCGGAATCTACTCGGCGGCGCAAGGCGTGCAGGCCCTGGGCATTGCCGCCGCGCCGCTGTTGCTGGCCAGGACCGGGCTGCCGCGCGGGACCGCGATGCTGCAAGTGGCCGCCGCGCTGGCCCTGGCGTCGCTGGCCGCGGCCCCTGTCCTCTCCGCCGCCGCCGCGATATACGCGTGGTTCATGACCTTCCAGGTGATGTGCGAGCCCGGCATGTTCAGCCTGCTGATGAACCGGGTAAAACCGGAGGAGCGCGCGGGCGCTTCCGCTCTCAACTCGCTGGCCATGTTCGGGGCGCAGGCGCTGGCGGCGGCGGGAGCAGGCTGGGCCTTCCTGCACTTCGGCTTTCCGGCGACGCTTTCCGCGGCGGCCGGCCTGGCGCTGCTTTCGGCCTGGCTGTTCCGCCGCCTGGGGTGACGCTCACCTGTGCCGGCCGTAGTCGAACGGCTCGTTGACCAGGTGCATTTCCGGCTCGCCCGCGAGGGGCAGGTACGGGGTGGGCAGCGGGACCCGCTCGAAATCGGTCAGCTTTCGCGCGACGGGTCCTCCGGCGGTCCACTCGTAGATCGGGATTTCCCACGGGTTGAAAGTGTCCGTGAGGCCCCGCTCGCGCGCGATGCGCGGCAGATTGACGTTGCCCGGTTCGTGGCCGCCCAGGTAGAGCCCGATGACGTCCACCCGGAACAGGTCCCTGCCGAAAATCACCAGGTTGGCCAGGACGTCGTTGCCCGCGCGGAACCCGTTGCCGTCGCGCGCGTAAATGCCCTCCAGCATGGCCAGCCCGGTCTTCAGCACACTGAGGTTGTCGCAGGTCTTCTGCGCCCAGATCTCCTGATGCATGGGAGTAAAGGCGCAGGGCGCGTCATAGCGGGCATAGCCGGCCCGCCGGTGCTGCTGAAAGAACCGGTTCAGGAGCCCCTCCGCCCGCCGGTGGATGTCGGCCTTCATGAAAGGCGGCACGCCGGTCACCATCTTCCATCCGTGGCAAAAGCGCACATAGGGCAGCACGACCAGGCCCTGCGCGTTCTTGGCCGTCTGGCTCAGGCACATCTCGCTGCCCTTCCATTTGGCGATGTTCAACAGCCAGGTGCCCGGTTCGTTCACCGGGGCGAAATGAGGGATGCGGCGGAAGACTACCGGGTCAGGCACTTCGGACCAGGTCATGCCGCGCCCTTCCCTGAAATCGCGCGCGCGCCTGTCCGGCTCGTTCATATGAATCCCGAGCCGCTCGTTGATGTCCACCCATCCGCGCAGGTTCCACAGATGGTAATTGTTGGCTTCAATGAAGTGGAACTGGCGCACGCCCAGTTCTTTGAGGCCGAGCACCAGGCCTTCATAGAACTGCGGATCGGTGCCGGTGCCCCAGTTCTCTTCCGCCGGGCGCTGCTTGTCGGTGACCGCGCAGTTGTTCGGTTTGAGGACGATGCGATGACCCACCGGAATGCCGGGCTTCGAGGAAGGAACGAAGATCTCCCGGCTGAGCGCAAGGCCTTCCCCCAGCTTGGCGGCTCCGTCCATCTTGCTCCGGACGTGCGTGCGGCGAATGAAGACCGCCTTGGGATGCTCGCGGATGAAAGGGTGCAGGTCGAAGTAGGGCTGGGGCACACGAACCGCGGCGCTTCCGGCCAGGAATGCCCGCCGCGAGAGGAGCATTTGTCTTCCGAAAATAGCACGCCCCAGGCGCGGGCGCCCGGGCGCCGCCGTCAGGCCATGTGGTCCGCCGAAGACAGCTGTACCTCCAGGCCGTCCGGGTCGGGGAAGTAGATCCGGTCGGTGCCTGCGGGACGCCGCGGCTTCAACCCCTGGCGCTGGAGCGTGCTCATCACCGCGTCCGGCTGGAAATTCTCGATGGCGATGCAGTAATGGTCCAGTCCCGGACGCTCGTTGCGGAAGAAGGTCAGGAACTCATCGCCCAGCCTGAGAAAGCAGCTGGTCTCCGACTGGCTGATCAGCGGCAGCCCCAAGTGCTTCTGGTAGAACTCGCGGGAGCGCGGAATGTCCGCTACGCGGACAGCGATGTGGTTGAGCCCCACACCTTTGAAGGTGGACGCGGCGGGCTGCGCCGGCGGCGCCGCGAGTAGAGCCGCGAGGCTGTGCACCAGGCGGCGCCGGCTCACCGTTCCGCGTTCGTACTCCTCCAGCATCTTCGAGACGATCCGTTCCATGTTGGCCCCTCCAGGCTTGGTATCTGGCTGGATGATACTCTGCCCGGGACCCCCTTTCAATCATGGAAACAGTGAGCCGGCATACGCAGTCGCCCCTGCCGGTGAAATTAAGATCGCCGCGTTGCCCGAACATTCCTTACGATGGCGGTATGGCGTCCGCAATGTGGCCGCAGTGGGATTTTCATCCTGGGAGTGGTTCTCCGGAAACGATCCAGAGGGCCGACCTGCTGCGCCTGCTCGCGGATGCCGCCGGACATCTGCTGACCGCCCGGGACGGAGATGCCCTGGTCCGCGGCGTCTACGAAAGAATCGCGCCGGCGCTGGATCTGCACGCCTACTTCAATTTCATGGTCAACGACCGGGCGGATGCCATGTACCTGGCCTCGTGCTCTGGAATCCCGGAGGAGGAGGCGCGAGCCATCAGCCGCCTGGAGTTCGGCCAGGCGGTGTGCGGAACGGCCGCACTCCTGCGCCGGCCCCTGGCGGTTTCAAACGTACAGCAGTCCGACGACCCCAAGGTGGAACTGGTGCGCGGCTACGGCATGCGCGCCTATGCCTGCAACCCGCTCATGGCCGGAGAGCGGCTGCTCGGCACTCTCTCGTTCGGCACTCGCTCCCGGGACCGGTTTGGCGGGGATGAGCTCGAATTCTTCCGGACACTGGCGCAGTACGTGGCAGTGGCCGAGGAACGGCGGCGCATGGTCGCCGCGCTGCAGCGGGAAGCCGCTCTGGTCGACCTGGCGCGGGACGCGATCATCGCCACCGGCCTTGATGGCTCCATCGAATTCCTCAACCGGGGCGCCGAGGACCTTTATGGCTGGACGGCAGCGGAGGCGCGCGGACGCAACTACGCGGAGTTGCTTTCCACCGAGCCCGAGGTGAGGTTTCCCGAGATCGGGCGTGCGCTGCGCACGCGGTCGGTGTGGGAGGCCGAACTCAGGCAGCGCCGGCGCGACGGGCGGGTAGTCGGGGTCTGGAGCCGCTGGGCGGCCTGCCGCGCCGGCGGGGAACCAACGGGTTTCCTGATCCTGGAACTCGACAGCAGCGAGCGCAGGCGGATGGAAGAGCGGATCCGGCAGGCGCAGAAACTGGAAGGCCTGGCGGTGCTGGCCGGGGGCGTCGCGCACGATTTCAACAACCTGCTGACCAGCATTCTGGGAAACGCCAGCCTGTTGGAAGACATGGTCCCGCCGGACGGGCAGCCGATGCTGCGACAGGTGATCCGCGGCGCCGAACTGGCGGGTCATCTCACACGCCAGTTGCGCACCTACGCCGGCGAAGGCGCCCGCGAGTGCGCCGACATCGATCTTTCGCTGTTAGTGCGCAACACGGCTGAACTGCTTCGCGTGTCCGTTCCCAAGAGTATTGAGATCCGGCTGGATCTCGAGCCCGGTGTTCCTTCTATCCGCGGTGATCGCGGCCAGCTTCAACAAGTGCTCATGAATCTGGTGATCAATGCCGGCGAGGCGATCGGAGAGAAGAAGCCCGGGACGATTACCGTAAGGACCGGCATGGAGACGCTGGGCGGCGACGGAGACGGGATGCCGGCGGGCGTCTACGGCCGCGTTACCGTTTCCGACACCGGCTGCGGGATCGACCCCGAGACGGCCGCCAGGATTTTCGATCCCTTCTTCACCACCAAGGCAATGGGCCGGGGGTTGGGGCTTTCGGTGGTGGCGGGCATCGTGCGGGCCTCCGGCGGCAGCATTGCGGTGGACAGCCGCCCGGGAGAGGGCGCTTCGTTCCGCCTGCTTTTCCCGGCCGCCTGAGTGGCGCGCTCCGGTCACCCGCGCTGCGTATGGCGCGTCCCGGGCCGCCAGGGCGCGCCAGTCGATCACCAGCCGATCACGTAGGCATCGGTGGCCGGCGCCGCGCCGCCCATCATCACTTTGGATCGCGGGTCCACCAGGATGGCCTTGACGCTTCCCACCCCCATGGCGGAATGCGTGCGCACCAGATGACCGCGCCTCGCCAGCTCGTCCCGCACCTCGCTCGGAATGCGCTGTGAGACCGACAAGCCCTTGCCGGGCGGGTGCGGATGGAACGAGAGATGATAGGCATTCGTGGCGAAATACGGCTGCTCCAGCGCCTGCTGCACATTCATGCCGAACTCCGCGTAGTTGAGAAAGAACTGCAATTGCGACTGGCCCTGGGTGTCCCCGCCCGGGCTTCCGAAGACCATCAATGGCCGGCCGTCTTTGAGCACCAATACGGGATTGAGCGTCTGCCGGGGACGCTTGCGCGGCGCGATGCCGTTCGGATGCGCCGCATCGAGGTGGAAGCGCGCCAGGACGTCGTTGAGGAAATAGCCCCCGGCTTCGCCGTCCACGTACATCGCGCCTCCGAAGTCGGATGCCACAGAGGAGGTGATGGTGGCCATGTTCCGCTCCTTGTCGACGGCATCGATGTGGGTGGTGAAGCTCTCAATCCAGCCGGGAAAAGCCGCGGCGCCCTTCAGTTCCACAATGCTGCCGCGTCCGCGCGCATAGAGGGGGGCGCCGCCGGCCTGCGTGCCCGGCGGCGCCGTGCCGTCGATGGCCCGGTCTGTGCGAATCAGGCGCCGGCGGCGCGCCGCGTAGCCGTCCGACAGCAGCATTCCGATTGGAATGTTCTTCACGAAACGCGGATCGCCGATGTGCACTTCCCGGTCGGCGAAGGCCAGCTTGAGCGCTTCGACGACATGGTGAATATAGTCGGCCGAGTTGTGCCCCATGGTCTTCAGGTCGAAGCCTTCCAGGATCTTGAGGGCTTCCAACATCACCGGACTCTGCGTCGGGAGCCCGACACCGTAGACGTCGTAGCCCCGGTAGCGGATGTGCAGCGGCGCGGCCTCTTCAGCCTGGAAGTCGGCCAGGTCCGAGGCATCCAGGATGCCCCCGTGCCTGGCCAGGAAAGCGACCAGATTCGCCGCAACCGGACCCCTGTAAAAGCCGTCGCGTCCGCCGGATGCGATGCGCCGCAGCGTCTGGCCCAGGTTCCTCCGGACGACCACGTCCCCCATGCCTAGCGGCTCGCCGCCGCGAAACCAGACCGGCAGCGAAGAAGGGAACGCCCGGAGGCGTTTAGTGTTCCTGCGGAGCACGTTGTGCAGGTTCTCGCTGACTGCGAATCCGCGCTCCGCCAGCTCGATGGCGGGAGCCAGCACCTGCTCCCGCGAGAGCTTGCCGTATTTCTCCAGGGCCAGCAGCAAAGCGGCCGGCGCTCCAGGCACTACCGGGCTCAACGGGCCGTCCGATTCCAGACCGCCCCGCTTCTGGAAGAATTCCACGGTCGCGCGCCTGGGCGCCCAGCCCCCGCCGTTGATGAACAGCACTTCCCTGGTTTTCGCCCGGTAGATCAGTATGAAAGCGTCCCCGCCGATACCGGACCGGCTGGGCTCGACCACGGTGCTCGCGAAACAGGCCGCCACGGCGGCATCCACGGCGTTGCCGCCTTGCGCCAGCATCCGGTAACCCGCCATGGCCGTCGCATAGTGGGCCGTGGCCACCATGGAATCCTTCCCCAGGTATACGGGACGCCACGTAGAGGTCTGGGCCTCGAGCAGCGCGACCCCCAGGATAACGAACGCGGCAGCTTTCATGACCACCTCGCGCAAAGCGGATTCCGGCAACGCTCAGCGGCAGATCAGGACCCGGCCGGTTCCGTTACCGGATGACGAACTTCTCGCCCTGTTTGAGTTTATGGTACCGGCCTTGGAGGGTACGCGAAAGGCGCATTTTGAGCTCGTCAGGGTAGCCCCGGGTCCAGAAGATATTCTCGTCCGTCTCCCGGTACGTAAGGAAATGCTGCGGGAATATGTACGAAGGCTCCAGCTGGTTGATGAGTATCTGTGACCGGTCGATGTACATGTTATGCACCGTGGGCGAGACAAAAAGGACATCGATGTTTTTCAGCCCCAGGTGCTCTTCCGTGAGCACCGAGTCTCCCGGCTGGAGCAGGCGTCTTCCTCCCATATGGAACACGTAGCCGCAGTTGCTCGCCAGGGACTCGACAAAGTCCGGCTCCCGCGTGAGAACCGTGAACTGCTGGTTGCCGTGAATGGCGTGGAGAGGCTCCACGCGAATACCCCTGACCTCGAACGGCTGGCCGGGTTTGGGGATGACGATGCGCTCCTCCGCAATTCCGAGAGACGAAGCGAACCGGGCACAGGTCCTCGGAAGGACAAACGAGCACCGCCCGGCGGCCAGTGCGCGCAGGGTAGGCCGGTTGAAGTGATCGCCGTGATGGTGGGTAACGAAAGCGATGTCGAGCTGCCCGGCGAGCTCTGCCGCGGTCACCGGGGGCGGCTGGATTTTCCCCGCGGGTTCAAGATCCAGGTCGGTTCCGATCAGGACGCCATCCGACTTGATGAGCCATCCCGAGTTGCCCATCCACCATAAGGCCAGTCCCGCCTTGTGTGACCGGATCTCCTCCACGAGGGTTTGGGGCGAGCCCTCGCCCGCGGATGCGGCGAGGCGCCAGGGAAGAATCGACACCAGTAGAAGGCGTTGAAAACGGCCCATAGTCCGAATCGGCTCCGTTTTCAGAATATAGCCTGAATGCGCGCGGTCAGCCGCGGCCCAAGGTCCGGAACGCGGTCCCCAAACCGCTCCTTGCAGTCGCGGCTCAGTACGCGGGGCATTGGCCGGCCGGGCTGTTCTCCAATTTGCCCATCCACCACAAGGCCAGTCGGCGAGGCGCCAGGGAAGAACCGACACCAGTAGAAGGCGTTGAAATGTGCGCGGTCAGCCGCGGTTCCCGAACCGCTCCTTGCAGTCGCGGCTCAGTACGCGGGGCATTGGCCGGCCGGGCCGGTGTCCAATTTGCCCATCCACCACAAGGCCAGTCGGCGAGGAGCCAGGGAAGAACCGACACCAGTAGAAGGCGTTGAAATGTGCGCGGTCAGCCGCGGTTCCCGAACCGCTC
>JADZAF010000067.1 GCA_020852755.1 Bryobacterales bacterium | reverse complement strand
TCGGCCTCAGCGACCAGCCTGGGGGCCACCCTGGTATGCTGCAATGAGAACTGGGGGGCGCTACGGCGAGCAAAGTGTTACCGATGTCGCCGGTCTAAAGTGTTACCCATGTCCCCGGCCGTTCATGTGCACGGCCTCGCAACGGCAGCAGCCGCAGTTCGGGGGGCGGCGTTTCCGAGCCGCGGCCGGGAGGTAGAGAGATTGTTCAGGTTTCGAAGACCGACCGGGTCATCGGTTTGAGCTCGGGGCTCACCGCCGGCCGGAAGTCCATGAGGCTCAGAACGTCGCGCTCCAGGCCGATGCCGGGCGCGATTTCGATCAGCTCGAGCCCGTCCCCGGTGAGGCGAAAGACGGCCCGCTCGGTCACGTAGAGCACGGGCCGCCCGGCGCGCAGCGCCTGGGCGCCGCTGAAGGTGATCTGTTCCACCGCACGGACGAACTTGCGGGCGGTCCCTTCCTTCAGGATGCGGAGGCCCCCTTCATCGAAGCGCGTCTCCAGCCCGCCCGCCGTAAAGGTTCCGATGAACACTACCCGCTTGGCCGTTTGGGCGATGTTCATGAACCCGCCGGTGCCCGGGATGCGGCCGCCGAATTTGCTCACATTCACGTTTCCCGCGGCATCGCACTCGGCCATGCTCAGGAAGGCCACGTCCAGGCCGGACCCGTCGTAAAAATCGAACATGTAGGGCTGATCGATGATCGCTTCCGGGTGGAGCGCCGCGCCGAAGCTCAACCCTCCGGCCGGAATGCCGCCGATGGCGCCGGCTTCGACGGTGAGGACCACCTCGCCCAACCGGCCGCGCTCGTGGGCCAGGCGGGCGATGCCCTCCGGCATCCCTATGCCCAGATTCACGATTTCTCCGCCGCGCAGTTCCTCCAGGCAGCGCGCCGCGATGTAGCGCCGGGGCCCGCACTCCAGGCGCGGCATGGGCACCCGGCCGGCGCAGCCGGCCTCCACGTAGCCGGGACAGTAGCAGTCGTCGAAGGTCTGCGGGTGGAACACAGGCGACGACGCCTCCACCACCACGTCCACGAAGATGCCGGGAATCGAGATGGATTTCGGATCGCGCGTGTAGTCTTCCACGCGGCGCTCCACCTGGACGATCACCAGCCCGCCGGAGTTGCGCGCCGCCTGGGCGATGGAGAGCGCTTCGCCGGTCATGGTTTCGCGCTCGAACGAGATGTTGCCACGTGAATCCGAGGAGGTGCCGCGCAGCAGGGCCACGTCCACCGGAAGGGTGTGGTAGAACAGCATCTCCTCGCCCCGCAGGCTCAGGACTTCGACCAGCTGGCGCTGCGCCGCCGGGTTCATCCGGCCGCCGCCCCAGCGGGGGTCGACAAAGGTGCCGAGGCCGACCCGGCTGAGCAGCCCCGGGCTGCCGGCGGCGATCTCGCGAAACAGCTTGGAGATGACTCCCTGGGGAAAGTTGTAGGCCTGGATGCGGTTTCCGGCCGCCAGCCGGCCCAGCTTGGGCGCCAGGTTCCAGTGCCCGCCGATGACCCGCGCCAGCAGCCCTTCATGGGCCAGATGGTTCAAGCCCCGGTTCCCGCCGTCGCCCTGCCCGGCGGCGTAGATCAGGGTGAGGCCGCGCGGCGCGGCTTCCTTCAGAAAGCGCTCCTCCAGCGCGGCGGTGAGTTCCTCCGGGTGGCCGCATCCCACGAAACCGCTGGTGGCCACCGTGGCGCCATCCGGGATGAGGCGCACGGCTTCGGCGGCCGAAAGGAAGCGGACCTGTCTGCGCATCAGTGCCAAACTTACCATGCGGCCAACCGGTTCGGGTACAATCGGGTGGCAGATACCGGGAGATAATCGCATGCGACTAGCCTTGCCGCTTTTGTTCCTCGCCCTTATGAGTACCTCCTGCTCGACCAGCGGCCCGCAGGGCGCCGCGCCCAAGGGGCCGCCCGCCACCGGAGACCTGCACCGCGACGCCCTGGTTTTCGACGCCCACGTACACGTCATGACCCGCCAGCTCTACGACGGGAGCGACATCGGCCAGTCCCTGCCCAACGGGCAGGTGGACCTGCCCCGCGCACGCGAGGGCGGCGTGGACGCCATGTTCTTCTCGCTCTACATTCCCGAGGAGTATTATGCCGGCCGCTTCGAGACCAAACAGGCCCTGCGCCTGATCGACCTGGCCTACCGGCAGCTCGAGAAAAACAGGGAACAGATCGAGCCGGCTTACACCGCCACCGACGTGGAGCGCATCGCGGCTTCCGGCAAGATCGCCGCCGTGCTCGACCTGGAGGGCGGCTTCGACCTGGACGGCGACCTGGGTGTGCTGCGCATGCTGTACAAGCTGGGACTGCGCTCGGCGCAACTGCCCGCGCACAACTGGGCCAACAATTTCGCCGATTCCTGTTGCGCTCCGCCCAGGTTCCACGGGCTGAGCGAGCACGGCCGCGCGGTGGTGCGCGAGATGAACCGGCTGGGCATGGTGATCAACGTCTCGCACGCCTCGGACGAGACCATCAGCCAGGTGCTGGACACCAGCGAGGATCCTATCCTGGCCACCCATCACGGCCTGCGCGAGTTCAACAACATCCCGCGCAACATGCCCGACGACCTGCTGAAGAAGCTGGCGGCCAAAGGCGGCGTCATCGGCTTTCACATCGGCAACGAGTTTCACAACCGCAAGGTCTTCGACTGGCGCTCGAAACATGAGGGAAAGGCCTTCTGGGACACGTCCGAGCTGCGCAAGAAGGGCGCGAGCTTTTCGATCTACGACGTGGACAAGATGATGGCGCCGCGCTTCCCCATGGTGGGCGTGCCCGCGCCCGAGGAGCTGAAGTTCACGCCGGACGACTGGGTCGGCGTGGTGGACCGCGCCATCCAGATGGTGGGCGAAGACCACGTCATGCTGGGCTCGGACCTGGACGGCGGCCCCACCCTGCCGCGCGGCATGCGCGATATGCGCGACCTCCCCATGATCACCGCCGCCATGCAGCGCCGCGGCTACTCCGAGGAGCGCATCCGCAAGTTTCTGGGCGGCAACCTGCTGCGGGTTTTCCGGAAGGTGACCGAGGGGCGGTAGTTGCGCCACAAGAGTAGTTTGCCGCTCAGCCGGCGGCGATTTGACCTGAAGCGGTCGTGCCGGCCCACGACCGGCCGCCTGGGAACCGCCCCGCGTATTGTATGACCATGACCGTACTCATCGAATCCGTCCCGCGATATCAGGAGTTCAGTCACCTTCTTGTCTTGGCGGCCTTGGCAACCTTGTGTGTTCCAGCGTCCATGGCCCGGCAAGCCGGCCTTCCGTCGACTGCCACGTACTATGTCAGCAGTTCCGCAGGCCGTGACGAAGCGGATGGGCTGTCTCCGAAGACCGCCTGGCGGAGCCTGGAGCGCGTGAATACCGCCGCTATTCAGCCAGGAGATAGGATTCTGTTCAAGCGCGGCAATTTGTGGCGCGGCCAACTATTCCCGAAGAGCGGCGCGGCGGGCCGGCCCGTGACTTACGGGGCCTATGGTAAAGGCGCCAGGCCCATCCTTCAGGCATCGGTAGCCAAAGACGGGCCGGACGCCTGGTATAGCGCCGGAAACAATCTGTGGACTACCCGTCCGCCGAAGGGACCGAATGAAGTACAGGAGAACTTGAGCCGTGCCGCGGCGAGACCGGGCTCCGGGGAAGAATTGGATGTGGACGTTGGAAATATCATCTTCGACCACGGCCCGTTGTGCGGCGTCAAGAAGTGGCGCCGCGAAGACCTGCTCCAGGATGGCGATTACTGGTATGACGCGGCGGCGACGCAGGTCTGGCTCTATTCGAGGAAGCCGCCGACCACGCGGCATCGCAGCATCGAGCTGGCGCTGAAGAAGCACATCATCGATCAACGCGGCGCCCGGTACGTGATCTTTGAGGATTTGCACCTGCGCTACGGCGCCGCGCACGGCATCGGCGGCGGCGACACCGGAAATATCACCGTGCGGCGGTGCGACGTGTCTTTCATCGGTGGTGGGCATCAGCTCACCCGGCCCGACGGGAAGCCGGTGCGTTTTGGCAACGGCATCGAATTCTGGGGTGCTGCGCGGAGCAACCTGGTGGAGCAGTGCCGGGTGTGGGAAATCTATGATGCCGCACTGACCAATCAAGGGAATAGTTCCAGCTCCGAACAGGTGGACATCATCTATCGCGACAATGTCATCTGGAATGCCGAGTATTCCTTTGAGTATTGGAACCGGCCAGCCGAAGCGCGAACCGAGAATATCGTGTTCGAGCACAACACTTGCGTGGATGCTGGCGGCGGCTGGGGTCACAACCAGCGTCCCGACAGGAACGGCCGTCACCTGATGTTTTACTCCAACACCGCCGCCACCCGGGGGTTTGTGGTGCGCAACAATATCTTCTACGACTCCACGGATAGCGGTTTGCGCATGGACACCGACTGGCGCGCGGGCATGACACTCGACTACAACCTCTGGTTTCAGAAGACCGGCCCGCTCTTCAGTTTTCTGCGCCGGAACTTCGCTGCCGACCAGTTGGCTGCCTACCGGACCGCCAGCGGACTTGACGCTCACTCTGTGGTCGCGAAGCCGAGATTTCGGAACGCCGCCCGGCGCGACTATCGCCTTGCACCGGGCAGTCCCGGCTTCAAATGGACTACCGAAGGCCAGCCTTGTGGCGCCGTTCCTCGACGATAAGACGTCCCGAAGACACCGTTGACCAGGCGGAGCGGGGATTGGGCCGGCAGGTGCGAGTATTGCGACGGTGCTGCACTGCGCCGCACCGGAGCTACCCCGGTTACTTTGAACCGACGCTGATGTGCGATGATTTCATCGTCTCCGGTTTCCGGCGCGTAGGCGCCTGGACGCACTACGACGAAGACGGGAAGTGGACAATCCGGATGACGTATCGAGGAACAAGTTCATGAGAGTACTGCCGCTTTTCCTGTTGACTTTTTCGTTTGCGACCGGGGCCGGGCGGGAAGTGGCCCCGACCTTTCTTTACGGCCACGTGCCGTCCATCAAGCCCACGCCGTCGGATATCACCACGGATACCTGCCGCTACAAGGCCATCTTCGGCCTGGGCGACCCCGCCCGCAGCATCGTGCGCGGGATCGTGCGCTACGGCGAGGCCGAAGTGGACCGCAAGGGCGCGTGCAAGGCGGTCTCGTACGAGGCGGAAGAACAGATCTACGTGGTTCTCGAGGGCGGGGGAAGGCTGCTCTACGGAGAGGAGAAGTACCCGCTAAAGAAGGACGATTTCATGTATCTTCCGGCCGGGATCCGGCACGGTGTGGAGACTTCGGGATCGAAGTGCCGGTTCCTGGTCATGGGATTCCGGCTTCCGCCCAATGCCGATAAGACGCCGCCTCCCAAGCTGCTGATCGCCAATCTCAATGACGTGAAGAAGGGAGTGGCGGGCGGGCACCCACCCTCCACCCTCTACCAGATGATGATCGGCAACGCGGCGAGCACGCGCGGCGACACAATCATCGCGGGACAGGTGGTGAGCAGCCTCTTCATGATGAACTTCGCCCCGGGCGGAACCAACTTCCCGCACGCGCACGACAGCGAGGAGGAGATCTATATCCTGCTGGACGGCCAAGGCGAGATGGTGGCTGGCGGGGGTGTGGACGGGGTGGAGAACCGCCGCCCCGCCAAACCCGGCGACGCTTACTGCTATCGCCTGAACACCACGGTCGGCTTCTATAACCGCGAGACGCCGGGCGCCAGCGCCCGCATCCTCGCGGTCCGCTCAACCTACCCCCGCCGCCGGTAAGTCTTGCTGAAGCCGTTGCGGGTATTGGTGACCCGAAACGATCCGTCCCGCCGGGCGGAGACCTTGATCCAGTGCGCCCGGCAGCCCGCTTCCGAGAGGTTGGCGATGAACCGGGTTGGCGCGTTGTTGCGCTCGCCGGCAGCGGGCGTGAGATGCATCTGCCAGATGTCCTCCAGGCCCGGCGACTGGCGGACAGCCTGCCACGCCTCGGCCTGCCCGCCATGCCGCTCGCCGTTGTTGACAACCGCGGCCACCGGTTGCAGGGCATGCACCAGCAGGGGCAGGTTCGACATGTTGAACGCGTGGTGGCTGACCAGGAACAGGCCGGCCGTGCCCACCGGGTTGTTTGGGCACATCAGCTCGCGTTCAATGGCTTTCGGCAAGTCGGAAAGATCGATGGTGCGAAACCGGCCGAAGGTGAACGCCAGACCGATGGACGCCGGGTTCTCTCCCCGACTCGGCCTGGCCGGCTCGCCCGAACAGAGCGGGTTGGGGGCGCCGCCACCCGAAAGCGGGCTCTTCAGAACCGCTCCGGCCGACGCGACCACCACCACGTCCACTCCCGCCAGCGGAATCCGGTCGCCCGCTTTCACGATCAGCCGCCGGGCATCCCCGAGCGCCTTCCTGTAGGACGCATAGACTTCCTGCGCCTCGCCGGATTGTGACATCACGTCGCCGTGGTCCACGAACGCCCTGATGGGCACGGGCATCTTCGCCGCCGTGCGGGCTACGTTCCCGCCGTGATCCTGGTCGTAGTGAGTGACCACGAAATAATCGATCTGCTTCACACCGGCTTTCCGGACAGCCCGGATGATGCGGTCAGCGTCGCGGTCGCTGATCCGGACCGTCCGGAACTTTTCGTCCTGCAGGCCCGGCCACCCGGCGTCGATCCTGCGGCAGGCAGGCGAGCACTGGCGTGAGCATTGAACCTCCCGCTCAGCGGCTGTTGACCATGTTCCCGTTGTCGTCCAGGTGCGGATAGGGCCCCAGGTTGACGATGGGCCCCACGGTGTACCGGTCGTACATGGTGCTGGGCTCGAAGTACTCGGGGTAGCGCAGGTGTTCCTTGACGACCGCATCGTTCAGTTCCACCCCCAGGCCGGGCGCATCGGACACAGTGACGAAGCCCCGGTTGACGATCGGCTTCGAGGGCCCGGTCACCAGGTCGTCCCACCAGGGCATCTCCACGGCGTGGTGCTCGCACACCAGAAAATTCGGGAGCGTCGCCGCGACGTGGGCCGAGGCCATCTGCCCGATCGGCGAAAGGGCCGTGTGGATGACGATGGGAATCCCCTTGGTGTCGGCGTAGTCCGCGATGCGCTTGACCTCCAGCATGCCGCCGGAAGCCACGATATCCGGCTGGAGGTAGTCGACGGCCTGGTTGTCGATCAGATTTACGAAGCCCTCTTCCAGCCCGAAGGC
>JADZAF010000066.1 GCA_020852755.1 Bryobacterales bacterium | reverse complement strand
GGAAGATGGTCGCGGTGCGGAAGATGGTCGCGGCTCGGAAGATGGTCGCGGTGCGGAAGCTGGTCGCGGTGCGGAAGCTGGTCGCGGTGCGGAAGCTGGTCGCGGCTCGGAAGATGGTCGCGGCTCGGAAGATGGTCGCGGCTCGGTAGCTGGTCGCGGCGCGGTAGCTGGTCGTGGTGCGGAAGCTGGTCGCGGCGCGGAAGCTGGTCGCGGCTCGGTAGCTGGTCGCGGCGCGGAAGCTGGTCGCGGCTCGGTAGCTGGTCGCGGCTCGGTAGCTGGTCGCGGCCCGGAAGCTGGTCGCGGCGCGGAAGATGGTCGCGGCGCGGTAGCTGGTCGCGGCCCGGAAGATGGTCGCGGCGCGGAAGCTGGTCGCGGCGCGGAAGCTGGTGGCAGTTTGGAAGCTGGTCGCAGTTTGGAAATTGGTGGCAGTTTGAGAGTTCGTCGCGAGGGCCGGCAGGCCCAGGGGGGTCGCGGTGGCTGCTGAAGGCGCGGTGATCCGGACCGTGGACCTGACCCGGCGTTTCGGGGCTTTGACGGCGCTGGACCGCTTGAACATCGAGGTGGCTCCGGGAGAGATCTTCGGACTGGTGGGGCCGGACGGGGCCGGGAAGACGACCACGCTGCGCCTGCTGGCCAATCTTCTGGATGCGAGCGCGGGGCAGGCGCTGGTGGCGGGCTACGACGTGGCCCGGCATCCGGACGCGGTGCGGGACCGCATCGGGTACATGGCCCAGCGCTTCGGACTCTACCCCGACCTGACGGTGGAAGAGAACATGGTTTTCTACGCCGACCTGTTCGGGATCGACCGGACGGAGCGCGAGCGGCTGATGCCGCGGCTGCTGGAGATGACCCGCATGGCGCCGTTCATGAAGCGGCAGGCAGGGCGTCTCTCGGGAGGCATGAAGCAGAAGCTGGCGCTGATGTGCACGCTGCTGCATCACCCCCGGATCCTGCTGCTGGACGAACCGACCAACGGGGTGGACCCGGTGTCGAGGCGGGACTTCTGGCAGATCCTGACCGGACTGGTGAAGGACGGGCTGACGGTGCTGGTGACGACCGCCTACCTGGACGAAGCGGAACGCTGCGGGCGGGTGGGTCTGCTGCACAACGGCAGGCTGATCCGCTGCGACACGCCGGAGGCTTTGAAAAAGGGGATGGAGGAGACCTGCTACGAAGTGGTCTGCGAGGACCAGCGCCGGGTGCGAGCGGCCCTGGAGAGAGTGGAAGGGGTGATGAGCGTGGCGCCGGCGGGGGCCAGGCTGCACATGTTCCTGAGACCGGGCGCGTCCGTCGGCGCGGTGCGGGAGAGAGTCCCGGCGTGCGCGGTGCGGGAGATCGTGCCCTCGCTGGAGGATGTTTTCATCGGCCTGATCCGGAAGGAGTCGCGATGAAGGCCGTAGAAGTGGACAACCTGACCAAGCGGTTCGGCCAGTTCGTGGCGGTGGACCAGGTTTCGCTGAGCGTGGAGCAGGGCGAGATCTTCGGTTTTCTGGGGCCCAACGGAGCGGGCAAGTCGACCACCATCCGGATCCTGTGCGGGCTGTTGAGCCCCACCTCGGGACGGGCCACGGTGAACGGCTTCGACGTGGCTGCTCAATCCGAGCAGGTGAAACAGAACATCGGGTACATGTCGCAGAAGTTCTCGCTTTACGACGACCTGGCGGTAGAGGAGAACATCGAGTTCTTCGGCGGGATCTACGGCGTTCCCGCGGCCGAGCGGGAGGAGCGCAAGCGCTACGTGATGCGCATGGCGGGTCTGGAGGACAAGGGCGGCATGCCGACGCGCCTGCTGCCGGGGGGATGGAAGCAGCGCCTGGCGCTAGGCTGCGCGGTATTGCACCGCCCTCCCATCCTGTTCCTGGACGAGCCCACCTCGGGTGTGGACCCCATTGCGCGGCGCGAGTTCTGGGACCTGATCTACCAGTTTTCCGAAGCGGGCCAGACAGTGTTCGTGACCACGCACTACATGGAGGAAGCCGAGTACTGCCACCGCCTGGCGCTGATGTACCGGGGCAAGGTGATCGCGCTGGGCACGCCGCAGGAATTGAAGCGGCAGGCGGGGCTGCCGTCGATGGAGCAGGTGTTCGTGGAGATGATCGAGCGGGAGGAGGCCGGAGCGTGAATCGAAACGCATGGCGGCGCACGGCGGCGGTGGCGCGCAAGGAGTTTCTGCACATCCTGCGGGACACGCGCAGCCTGGTTCTGGCCCTGGCGCTGCCGCTGGTGCTGCTGCTGTTCTTCGGCTATGCCCTGTCGCTGGACGTGGACCGCATCCCCACGCTGGTGTACGACCAGGACGGATCGCCGCAGAGCCGGACGCTGGTGGAGCGGTTCCGGGGATCGCGCTTCTTCGACATCCTGGGGCAGGTGGACGGGTACGGCGAGATCGAGCGCCGCATCGACCGGGGCGAGGTCCTGCTGGGGGTGGTGATCGGAGACGATTACTCGAGCGATCTGGCGCAGGTCCGGCCGGCCCAGGTGCAGCTGCTGCTGGACGGCAGCGACTCCAACACGGCCTCCATCGCGCTGGGCTACGCAGAGAGCGTCGTGCAGCTGCACGGGCTGGAACTGCTGGCCGAAGCGCGGAACCTGAAGGCGGGACGGACGCGCGCGGCGGCGGTGGAGCCGAGGCTGCGGGTCTGGTACAACGAGAGCCTGGAATCGCGCAACTACATCGTGCCGGGGCTGATCGCGGTGATCCTGATGATCATCGCGTCGCTGCTGACCTCGCTGACCATCGCGCGGGAATGGGAAAGCGGCACGATGGAGCAGCTGCTTTCGACCCCCGTGCGCCCTTTCGAGCTGGCTCTGGGCAAGCTGTCGGCCTATTTCGTGCTGGGGCTGGCGGACACGCTGATCGCGATCGGGGCGGGCACCCTGATCTTCGGGGTGCCGCTGCGGGGCAGCCTGCTGTTCCTGTTCGCGACCAGCTGCGTGTTCACTTTCGGGGCGCTCTCGTGGGGCATTCTGATCTCGGCGGTGACCCGCTCGCAGCTGCTGGCCTCGCAGGTCGGCATGGTGACATCGTTCCTGCCGGCATTCCTGCTTTCGGGGTTCGTCTACGCGATCGAGAACATGCCGGCGGTGATCCAGGTGGTGACGCACATCGTGCCGGCGCGCTATTTCGTAGCCATGCTCAAAGGGATTTTCTTGAAGGGCGTGGGGCCGGCGGTGCTGTGGACCGAGCTGTTCTTCCTGGCGGTCTACGGGGTGGTAGTGTTCGCGGCGACCACGCGGAAGCTGCGGCAGAAACTGGCATGAGGGCGGGATGAACAACGGAACGTGGCGGCGGATTCGGGAGATCGTCAGGAAGGAGTTCCGGCAGGCTTTGCGGGATCCCCGCATGCGGGCGCTGATGGTGGGGCCGCCGCTGATCCAGTTGGTGATCTTCGGCTTCGCGGTGAACATGGACGTGGAGCGGGCCCGCATCGGATGGTCCGACGGGGACCGCACGCCGGCCAGCCGGGAACTGCGGGCGGCGTTCGAAGGATCGCGCCGGTTCGAGGTAGTGGCCGCGCCGGAGAGCGAGGCGGAGACGCAGGCGGTGCTGGACCGTGGCGAGGCCCAGGCGGTGATCCGGGTGCTGCCGGGTGTCGCGCGGGAAATCGAGCGGGGCGAGACGGCGGCGGTGCAGGTGCTGCTGGACGGTACGGACTCGAATACGGCGGGCATCGTGGCGGGCTACGCCAGCCAGGTGATCGGCCGCTTCGCCGCGCAGGCCGGCGGCGGCGGCAGCGCGCAGCCGGGGCTGGAGGCGCGCAGCCGGGTGTGGTTCAACGCCGACCTGCGGAGCCGCAACTACTTCGTGCCGGGAGTGGTGGTGAACATCATCAGCCTGGTGACGTTGATGCTGACGGCCATGGCGATCGTAAGGGAAAAGGAGATCGGCACCATGGAGCAGCTGATGGTGACGCCCATCCGGCCCATGGAGCTGATGGTAGGCAAGCTGCTGCCCTTCGGCGTGGTGGGCATGGTGGACATGGCGCTGGTGACGTCGCTGGCGCTGCTGGTATTCCGTGTGCCGCTGCGCGGCAGCCTGCTGCTGCTGGTGGCCTCCTCGGCGCTGTACATGCTGACGTCGCTGGGCACGGGCCTGTTCCTTTCCACCATCTCCAACACGCAGCAGCAGGCGCTGATGTCCTCATTCATGTTCTTCATGCCGGCCTTCATGCTGAGCGGCTTCGCGTTTCCGATCCGCAACATGCCGCTGCCGGTGCAGTGGCTGAGCTACCTGGACCCGATCCGCTACTTCATGGAGATCGTGCGGGGCATTTTCCTGAAGGGAACCGGAATGGAAGTGCTGTGGCCGCAGATGGCGGCCATGGCGGTTTTCGGAGCGGCCATCATGGGAGGCAGCGCGCTGCGCTTCCACAAGCGGCTGGATTAACGACATGGCTAAAGACACCAAGCAGCGGATCCTGGACGCAGCCGAGCGGCTGTTTGCCGAGCGGGGGTACGCGGGAGTCTCGCTGCGGACCATCGTCGCGAAGGCGGGAGTGAATCTGGCCTCGGTGCACTACCACTACCGTTCGAAGGAGGAGTTGCTCAAGGCGGTGTTCGCACGGCGGCTGGAGCCGCTGAACCGGGAGCGGCTGGCGGCGCTGGACGATCTGGAGCTGCGACTGAGGGAGGAGCAGACGCCGCCGGTGGAGTGCGTGCTGGAGGCGTTCCTGGCTCCGGTTTTCCGGCTGGCGGAGGACGAGGAGCGCGGCGGCCCGGTCTTCATGCGGCTGGTGGGCCTGATGTACGGGGAATCGGGCGACCTGGTGCGGATGCTGTTCATGCAGCAAATGACCGAGGTGGCGGAGCGGTTTTACAGGGCTTTCGCCCGGGCGCTGCCGGAGCTTTCGCGGGAGGAGATCTACTGGCGGCTGTTCTTCATGGTGGGGGTGATGGCCCACACCATGCGGGCTTCCGACCAGTTGCAGCTCATCTCCGGGGGGTTGTGCAAGCTCGGGAACGCGGAGGTTATGACGGCCCGGGTAGTCCACTTCCTGGCGGCGGCCATGCGGGCGCCGGAAGGCTGCGAAGTGCGGGGGTAGGGACGAGGTGGCCGGCGGGGGTGAACGGCTTCCGGAGAATCACGCCGGCCCCGCGTTCGACAGAAGCGGGAGCGAAAGGAAATCAGAACCACTCCCGTGGGCCGCGGCCCGGAAAGCCTGCCTCCGGAGCCGCGGGCGCGGGATGCAGCGGCGGACGTCCCGGCAGCCCCGGTTACCGGGGGTTGACTCCGGGCCGTATGTCTTCCCGGTGGTCGTGCTTGCGGAAAAGCCCCAGCAGCCCGGCCAGCCCGATCAGTCCCAGCCAGCCATAGTCGAATCCGCCGTCATCGTGCCGGGGATTCGCATAGGGCGCCATGGGCGCGGGTGAATCCGGAGTGGCGCCCGTATCCGGACTGACTTGGGCGGACGCAGGGAGCACGGCGAGACCCGCCGCAATCACTACCGCCGCCAGGGCGTTCAGAATGCGCTTCATAGAGAAACTCCTCCGCTTACCCCATGCACCTGACCATCCAGAGGCGGGCGAAGGCGGGTGGGAAAGGTGGAGCGGTTACCTGGATTCGGAGGTCTGCCGCACGGAGCGGAAGACCAACCACCACGGCGCCGCCAGGCAGCAGCAGATCAGGATCACGATAGGGGGCCGCACGCCGGAGAAGGCCAGGAACTTCCAGACGTCGTTATGCGGCCCGTGCGGATAGAGGCAGGCGGCGATCAGCCAGGCCAGGAGTTCAATGCCGGCGAAGAACCAGAGCACTCCGGCAGCCATGGTCCAGCGCCGGCGCCTGGGAAGCAGCGCGGCCGCCGGAAGGCACACTCCGATCAGCAGGATGGAGCCCGCGGCTGCCTGCTGTGCTTTCTGACCCCGGGTGAAGGCGCCCTGGAGGTAAACGCGGGGACGGGAGCCGGCGAAGGTGAAGGCGCCGGCGGAGCCGCCGTGCAGAGTACCGGCAACCACATGACCCAGCTCGTGCAGCGACACACAAAACACCCCCAGCGCCGCGCAGACGAGAGCCGAGGCCAGGAATCGCGGAAGCCCAGTCACGAATTCCGTATGATACCGTACGCCGGGGCCCTGTCGAAAACCGGCTGCCGCTAAGAAATATCGCGGATTGAACCGTTTCCTCCCTTACGGTTTCCAGGTTATGATACAAGCAACCGGCTCCCAGGCCGGGTACTTGAGGGGAAAGTCCATTCTCAAGCCGTTAGGAGTTCCGGTTCACCGCATGCAGAAACGATCCTGTGCCTTATCCGCGCTCGCCCTGACCGCGCTGCTTTCCAGCGCCACGGCGCTCGCTCAAGAACAATACGTAATCGTGGTCACCGACCCGTACAAACACGACATTTCGGACCGTCTCGACAAGCTGGTTCCGAAGTGGCAGGCCTTCGCGGCCAAGCATGAAATCCCGTTGAAGACGATTCCCGCTCCGGTGGGCGATCCGGCGGCGCCGGACCCCGGCCTGCAGGACTCGACCGGCGGACCCGCGGCGGCGGCCGCGGACCGGAACTGGGAGGGCCTGGGCAAGGGCTTCCCCGGCTATACCGTCTACTACGCTCCGCCGGACACCACCATGGCGGTGGGACCGAACCACGTTGTCCAGTGGGTGAACGTGGACTACGTGGTTTTCGACAAGAGCGGCAACACGCTGGGCGGCCCGTACGCGGGCAACCAGTTGTGGCAGGGTTTCGGCGGGGCCTGTGAAACGACCAATGACGGCGACCCGATCGTGCTGTACGACAAGCTGGCCGACCGGTGGGTGCTGACCCAGTTCGCCATCAGCGGCGGGTATCACCAGTGCGTGGCGGTATCCACCACGCCGGACCCGCTGGGCTCCTACGCGCGGTACGACTACCTGGTCAGCTCGACGGATCTGAACGACTATCCGAAGTTTTCGGTGTGGCCGGACGGCTACTACGCGACTTACAACATGTTCCGGCGCGGCATCCTGTTTTCGGGTGCGCGGGCGTGCGCATACGAGCGCGACCAGATGCTGATGGGGCAGGCGGCGCGCAGCGTCTGTTTCCAGCTTTCGACGAGTTACAGCGGCCTGCTGCCGTCGGACCTGGACGGGAGCACGCCGCCCCCGGCGGGGTCGCCGAACTACTTTTTGAACATCGGCAGCAATGCGCTGCGGTTATGGAAGTTCGCGGTGAACTGGGCCAACCCCAGCGCCTCGACTTTCAGCGGACCGGCGACCATCCCGGTGAATGCCTTTGCGCAGCCCTGCGTGGCCTCGCGGCAGTGCGTGGCGCAGCCGGGGACCAGTTCGGCGAATTACCTGGACGATATCGGCGACCGGCTGATGTACCGGCTGGCCTACCGCAATTTCGGCACGCACGAGTCGCTGGCGGCGAATCACACGGTGGCGGCCAACGGGGACAAGACCGGGGTGCGGTGGTACGAGCTGCGCAACCCGAACGGGACGCCGGTGGTGCAGCAGCAGGGCACCTTCGCGCCGGCCGACGGCAACTTCCGGTGGATGGGCAGCATCGCCATGGACAAGGCGGGCAACATCGGGGTAGGCTACAGCCGGTCGGGCGCTTCGACTTACCCCTCGATCTACGTGACCGGGCGGGAAGCGGGGGACCCCGCGGGGCAGTTGCAGGCCGAGCAGTCGATCGCCGCGGGCGGCGGGATCCAGCTGGCGACCGGCAACCGCTGGGGAGACTACAGCACCATCGTGGTGGACCCGGTGGACGACTGCACCTTCTGGTTCACCAGCGAATACACCGCCGCGCCGAGCGGGGAATTCAACTGGAACACGCGCATCGCATCGTTCAAGTTCCCCTCCTGTGGCGGGGCTCCGCCGCCGGTTCCGGCGGCGCCCAGCGGCCTTTCGGCCACGGCGATCTCGTCGAACCAGGTGAACCTGGCCTGGACCGACAATTCGAACAACGAGGACGGCTTCCGGGTACAGCGGTGCACGGGCGCCGGATGCACGGACTTCTCGACCGTCGCCACGCCGGGGGCCAACGCGCAGGCGTACAGCGATACTTCGGTTTCGGGAAGCACCCTGTACCGCTACCGGGTGCTGGCCTATAACGCGGGCGGCGAGTCCGGTACGTCCAATATTGCCGACGCCACGCCGCCGGCGGCCCCGAGTGTTCCGGCGGCTCCCAGCGGCCTTTCGGCCACGGCGGTTTCGTCGAACCAGGTGAACCTGGCCTGGACCGACAATTCGAACAACGAGGACGGCTTCCGGGTACAGCGGTG
>JADZAF010000065.1 GCA_020852755.1 Bryobacterales bacterium | reverse complement strand
TCCCCGGTCGAATGGATTTGTTCTTTGCCGGAACTGAACCCAAACTACCAGAGGCTTCACCCCTCATGCTGAACGGCCATGCCGCCGTAGATCTCCGGCATCTCCTGCTAATTTGGACACGAGTGGCGAGTCATGGGTTATTCGGAAGTTGACCGCGCGGGCGCCGGCGCCACAATAGTTCCGCCGGGCGAAACGGAAGCGGCACTGCGGGGGCGCAACCATGCAGAGGGATAGTCCGGCGGGCTCGTCGAGACGATGAACAGAGCGCGGCGGCTTCGCGTCTGCGCTCCTCTAAGAAGCCACATCGGACAGGTAGACCGTCATACCTTGAAATCCCCGCCCGATGGGCCCAATGCTCACTGGCGGAGACCGCCCTCTCTCCATTTCAGGCTGAACCCACCCGGGCTCTGTGGAGGTGGCGCGCTCCGGGGAGATGGCGGCCGCGGCCGTGAGCCGGCACGCCTTCCTCCGCCTGTCCAATCCGGGCCTTCTGGGGCATCAATCCGCCCAACGGCGGGCCGGCCAACAGCCTTGGCGTTGTGTACCGGCGGGCTGGGTTGCCCGGACGCTTATGAAAAGAGCACAGGAGTGGCGCAGCCGGTCACTCCGTGAGTTGGCCGGAGCCTGCTTTTGTGCGGTTGCGGTGATCTCGATCCGTGATTCCGCGAAGCGTTCCGGCGCGCGGGCAGCGCCGAGCCTTCCCTTGCAGCATCAAGGTGCAACGCCGGCTGTCCCGCCGTCACTATCCTTCAACCGGCCGAGCCGGAGGGAAGCGAAACCTCCGGCAAGAAGCGAGTCCGTGAGAGGGGCTCACGCACGCGGCCGGAATCGCACCGTGGAGGATGCCGATGACCAAGCGTTCTGAGCGGGGCCTGTCCGGGGTGTTTGCCGCCCTGCTTCTGTCCTGCCATGCTCCGCACGCTGCGGGCGCTGTAAGCTACGGACGTTTAAAAGCACACTTCCTGCTCAACGGGCAACCACATCCTGCATCCCTGACGATCTCGGACGGAGTCTACAGGAAGACATTCAAGGAAGTTACTTATCTGGATGAACTGGTTCCCGCTGACGCGACCTACGCGATCGAGGCGTCGGTTGCGGCGGACAGCCCCCATGCGGGCGGCGTTACGTTCAAGGACGTGATCCCCAGCTTCCGCATCCAGCCGGACGCATTGACGGAGATCAACGTTCACTTGATTTCCGGGCCTGAAGCAACCGCCTTTTCACCGGTCGTTTTGATCGAAGACCGGCTGGCTCAGGCCCGGGTGAACAGCGTCATCTCGCCGTCGTCCGATGGATCCCGGTTTACGCTGAACAGCCGGATCACCGGCTTTCCCGGTTCACGGGTCATCCTGGACACAATCGTGGAGCCGTTGCACAGAGAGGAAGGGTACCTGTGCCCGGCGCCGTGCGCGCACATCCTGCCTGCCGCCGTGGACTGCAGCGTGTACTGCTACACCTGTTCCACCACCGCCGTACTGCAGGGCAACGTGTGGAAGGAGAACTTCAACCTGTGCAGCTTAACTCTGGACACGGGTGGCTCGGGTGGGGTTGCTTCGACGTTCCAGCGCTTTGCCGCCGGGACCGGTGGCATGGTTCTGAATGCCGCGCTGTGGAACGCGGCGATTCTGAAACCAGCCCGTACCGAGTTGAAGAGCGTGACTACAGGCCGAACCTGGGTGCTGCAGCCGCCTTTCAAAGCGCGGCGCTTCCCGGATTTCGCGGTGCCCGCCGGCGCGTACCTGTACACCTTCGTGCCCCCTGAAGGCTCCGGTCCGCACACCGGGCGCAACCTGGCGCTTCCGATGGCCGTGAGGGACCGGGAGATCTCGTCACTGTACCTCGACTTCCCGCCGGACGGTTTCAAGGACTTCGAGCCGCGGGTACTGGGTGACAACCGGCTCGGGCTGGCGGTGAGCGGACTGCGGCACAGCGTCAGCGGACGGTCGCTGACAGTGGAGGTTCCCAACAGCGGTTTCAAGCAGGATGTCGCATGGGTGGTGGCGCCTCTTCCGGCAGACGGTTCCACCCACGCGGTGACGGTGACGGTTTCGGACGGAAGGCAAGTGACAACACTGCGGGAGAACTACGATTACTCGCTGAACCCGAAGACCGGCCAACTGCTGGTAGTCATCCAAGTGCCTCCCGGCGGCGGTCTCTACACCGTGACGTTCTAGCCCAACACCGTTCACTTTGGGTCAGCGCCCCTGCGCTTCGGCCTTCGGTGGGGCGGCCTTCAGGCCGCGCCGGACTTCAGCCCGTATCCGGAACCGCTTGCTGGCGCGCGCGGCTCGGTTTACTGAGCCGCGGCCGCGAGGGCGCGCTCCGGGGCGGAGATGGCGGCTACGGCCGACAGCTCACGCCGTGTGCCGGCCGGAGCCTACCTTTGCGCGGTTGCGGTGATCTCGATGCGTGACGGACCGATAAGCTGGGCCACGCCGACGATGGTGCGGGTGGGGCGGGGCTCCGGGAAATACGCGCGGTAGACGGCGTTCATCCGTTCAAACAGCTTCATGTCTGTGAGATAGACCTGGACGGACACCACGTCGGAGTAGCGCATATTCGCGGCCTTGAGAATCACGCCGATCTTCTCCAGCGCCTGTTTGACCTCGGTTTCAAAGTCGCGAGGCACCGCGCCGGTTTGCGGATCTTCGCCGCTGAAGCCGGCGATGTACAGCGTGTCGCCGACCAGAATCCCGGGCGTGAACGGGAGGCCCCGGTTGTATCCTTCCGGGCGTATCACCTTCCGCTCGGCGCCGGCAGACGCGCCGGCGGAAACCAGCAGTGCGAGCACGAGGGGCAGCAATGGACGCATAGGGATAGCATAGCCGCAGGAGAGCGCCTCTCCGGCCGGGAAACGGTATGGAACGGCCGGCGCCGGGATCAGTCGCAGCGCAGCGCCAGGAGAGGATCGATGCGTGTGGCGCGGCGCGCGGGCACGTAACTGGCCAGCAGCACCGTGCCGAACAGCACGGCGGCCGAACCGGCGAGCGTGGCCGGGTCGGTGGCGCGAACGGCATACAGCATGCTCTCCAGCACCCGGGTAGCGGCGATGGCTCCGGCGGTCCCCAGGGCGATGCCGGCGCCGCCCAGCAGCGCGGTCTGCGAGAGCAGCATCGCGCGAACCTCCGGGCCGGATGCGCCGAGCGCCATACGGACCCCGATCTCGTGCGTTCTCTGGCTGACCACGAACGAGAGCAGGCCATAGATGCCCAGCGCCGCCAGGCCCACCGCCAGGGCCGCGAACAGCCCGACCAGGAACAAGTGGCTGCGGCGGCCGGAGATCGAACCGGCAACGATCTCCCGCATGGTGCTGACGCGGGTGACCGGCACACTGCCATTGAGTTCCTTCACGGCGCTCCTCAGGGCCGCGGCCAGGGACAGCGGATCCCCTTCGGTCCGGATGGTGAGCGCCATGGCCGCGGGGAACTGAAACGGCGGCAGATAGAAATGCGGTTCGGCGGCGCGGTCCAGGGCGAAATTGCGGGTGTCACCCACCACTCCGACGACGGTGACCAGGGGTCCCTTCTTGTCGCCGGCGCCCCACTGAAACCGCTGTCCGACAGGGTCCTTGCCCGGCCAGTGGCGCTCGGCCATGGACCGGCTGATCACCGCGGTGAAGTTGGCCTGAAGGAACCAGGCGAGAAATTCCTGGGTGTTGCGGGCGGCGGGCATGACGCCGTCCGCCTCGGTATAGATGCGGCCTCGCAGCAGCGGGATCCCCATGGTCCGGAAATACCCGGGGGTGGCCACGCGCCGGCGGGCCTCGGGGTAATGGCCGCGCTCGGGCAGCGGCGCTCCCAGGACGTGGAAAGTCGCGATGGCCGCATCGCCGGCCAGGGGTAAAGGGGAGACGGCGCCCGCCGAGCGCACGCCGGGCAGGGCCTCGATGCGCTCGATCAGGCTCCGGTAGAACCCGGCCAGGCGGACGTCCGGGCCCTGCGCCGGCCAGGAGAGCTGGACCGCCAGGACGTGCTCCGGGTTATAGCCGGGGTGGACCCGCATCACCTCCCAGAGACTGCGGAACAGCAGCCCTGCGACAGCCAGCAGGACCGTGGCGAGCGCGACTTCCGCCACCACCAGGATCTGCCGCAAGCGGCTGCGCGCGCCGGAAGCGCCGGCACGGCTGCCCTCCTTCAGGATGGCGGACAGCGGAGCGCGGGCGGTCTGCCAGGCCGGCGCCAACCCGAAAACGGCGCCGGTCGACAAAGAGAGGAGGAAGGAGAAGGCCAGCACCGTGGCGTCGATTCGCACGTCGCCCCGCTCGAATCCCCAGGGGAGCATCTTTACGAGCCAGCCGAAGGTGTAGCCGGCCACCAGCAGACCCAGGAGCCCACCGGCGCAGGCCAACACCACGCTTTCCGTCACCAGCTGCCGGACCAGCCGCCCGCGGCTCGCGCCCAGCGCCGCGCGGACCGCGATCTCCTTCCAGCGCGCGGCCGAGCGGGCGATCAGCAGGCTGGCGACATTGGCGCAGGCAATCAGCAGCACCACGACGACCGCGCCGAACAGCACAAACAGGGAGCGCTGCACGTCGCCGGTCAGAAGCTCCCGCACAGGGGTCAGGGATACGCCCATGCCGGCGTTGGTGGCGGGATACACCGCTGCCAGGCGGCGCGCGATGGTGTCCATTTCGGCGCGCGCCTGCCCGATGCCGTTTCCCGTCTTCAAGCGCGCGATCACCTGGACGTTGTTGTGATTGCCCCGCTGGTTCATGCCTTTCGACTGGATGCACTGGGCGAACGGCACGTAGACATCGGCCAGGCGGTGAAACCGGAAGGAGGCCGGCAAAACGCCGACGACCGTGTAGGCGCGCCCGTCCAGGGTGAGGGTGCGCCCCAGCGCGAGCGGGTCCGCCCCCATCATTGTCTGCCAGTAGGAGTGCCGGACAACCGCCACCGGAGGCGAGGTTTCCCGGTCGTCCTCCGGGGTGAAGCCGCGGCCGGAGGCGGGCGCGACCTGGAGGGTGCGAAAGAAGTTGTCGGAAACGAAGGCGACCTCCAGCCGGTGGGCCTCGCCGGAGTCCGTCCGGGTGGCCGGCCAGGTGCTGGTGGCGGCCATCTGGTCGAAGGCGCGCGCCTCACGGCGCCAGTCGACGAAATCCGGGTAGCTGACCGACCACTGGTGCTCGCCCTGGGTCTGGCGGATCTCGACCAGGCGTGCGTCGGGATCGAAGGGCAGGGGCCGCAGGAATACGGCATTGATGACGCTGAAAATCGCGGTATTGGCTCCGATCCCGAGGGCCAGCACGAGCAGCCCCGCCGCGGTGAAGCCCCGGTTTGCGGCCAGCCCCCGGATGGCGTAGCGAAGGTCTTGGAGGAGCGCCGGCATATCCACGGATAAGCATTTCGCTTGCCCCCGAAAGTAAGGGTTAACGGGGGATTGCGGAGCCGCTTCTGTCCGGAATTGGGATTCGGGTGTGCGTTTCGGGCCAGAGAGGTTCAGGCCGGGGCAGGCCGGCGGCGGGGCGGAGAGTCGGGGGCTCTGGTATGTTGGGAGGTCCTTCAGGAGGTGCTGGTCTGGGCGATCCGGTGCAGGCGCTGCTGCGCGGCCAGGTGACGGACATCATGGCCGGGTCCGTTTTTCTGTTCATCGGGCTGGCGGCCTGCGCCATCGCCGCGATGCACCGGCGCAGGGGGACGCGTATTTTCGCGTGGCTGGGGATCTGGAGCGGGCTGTACGGCGCCATGCAATTGAGCCATCTGGAGGCGGTCGTCGCGGCTTTGCCGGGCGGGTTCCGGACTGCCGTGCCGTTCCTCAGGACGGCCATGCTGTACGTGCTCATCGTCTTTGCCCTGCTCTCCTTTTACGAACTGAGCCTTGGCAGGCTGCGGGTGCTGCTCAGGGCAGCCATGTGGACGGGGCTAGCGGTCGCGGCGGGAGGACTTGGCCGTTTTGTCGTCACCGGCTCGGACGGCAGGTGGCCGCTCTACAACAACCTGCTGGCGGCCGACCTGCTGGGCGTGCTGAGCACCGTGGTCGCATTGCCCGGACTGTCGAGAAAGTACCTGGCGCTTCCGAACCGGGGCGTGCTGGCCGCGGGGATGCTGGTTTTCGCCGTGGAAGCCTTGTACAACAGCCTGTCGCGTCCCCTGGGGTTCGGGACGCCCCGCATTCTGGACCACCTCGGTTTCGGCGTTCTCCTGTTCTCCTTCGGCTACGCGGCGCTGCAACTGGTACTGGGGAACGAGCGCCGCCTGCTCGCCGTGGAAGAGGAACTCCGGATCGCGCGGCAGATCCAGACGGCGATCCTCCCGGCCGGCGCTCCGGAGCTTGAGGGCGCTCTCATCCACGCCGTGTACCGGCCCATGAGCGAGGTGGCGGGCGATTTCTACGAGTTCCTCCCGGTGGACCGGAAGCGGGCCGGATTGCTGGTGGCGGATGTGTGCGGGCATGGCGTGCCGGCCGCGCTGATCGCGTCCATGGTCAAAGTGGCCGTGCAAACGGTGTCGGGCCGCGCCAGCGACCCGGGGGCGGTGTTGCGCGGGTTGAACCGGGTCCTTTCAGGGCAGCTGCGGGGGCGCCTGGTGTCGGCAGCCTACCTGTGGCTGGACATGGAGGACGGGAAGGCCTTGTATTCCGGCGCGGGACACCCGCCGCTTCTGCGGTGGCGGCAGGGCAAGCTGGACGCCATCGAGAGCAACGGCCTTCTGTTCGGCGTGAGTCCGGAGTACGACGGGTATCCGGTCTGCTCGATACCGCTCGCGGCGGGCGACCGTTTCCTGCTTGCGACCGACGGGGTGACGGAACCGGAAAATGCCGGCGGCGAGCCCTTCGGGGAGCGACGGCTGGAGGAAGTTGTGCGCGGCAGCCAGGCCTGCCCGCCGTGGGAGTTGTCGGAGAACGTGCTGTCGGAGATCCGGCGGTGGCAGCCGGCGTCGAAACCGCAGCAGGACGACATCACGCTGATCCTCATCGATGTGGTGTAGGGGGCGTTTCGAGCTTGCCGGCGATGGCGGCGGTCAGCGCGGCAGCGTTTTCGCTGGAGACCGGGAGGAACTGCCGGTAGCTGGACAGGGCCTGACCGTCGGCCCGGTCCGTGATGCCGCGGATGACCAGGCATTCGAGGTTGAACTGGCGGCAGGCCTGGACGACGGCGGCTCCTTCCATTTCGACGGCGGCGGCGTTGAGGCTCGAACGGAGCTCGTCGCGCAGGGGCACGTCCGTAAGAAAAGCGTCGCCGGTGACGATGACGCCTTCGACGATTGCCGGCGCCCGCGCGGTCCCGGCGTCCCTGACCGGGGGAAGGGTCAATTCGGCCGCGGATCGCCTGGCCGCGGCCAGCAACCGGGGAGGCGCCGGAACCAGCAGGGGATCCAGCCGGCGAGTGACGGCATTTCGGAGTCCGCGCCTTTCCAGGCCCCTGGGTGTCCGCAGCCCGACGTCGTGCTGGGCCACCGACGCGCCAATCACCACGTCGCCGGGCCGCAGGGCCTGGTCGACGGCCCCGGCCGTGCCGGAGAAGAGCAGCGCGGAGGGTTCGAAACGGCCGATGAGCAGGGTGGTGACGATGGCGGCGTTGACCTTGCCGGCGCCTGAACGGCCCACCACCACCTGCCGGCCGTTCAGAACGCCAAGCCGGAAGACATAGCCCTGCACGGCGACCTCCCGGCTGTCCCGGAGCCGCTTCTCGAAGGGCGCGATCTCTTCGGCGATGCCCAGGACCGCGATCACCGCCTGCGCCGGCGCGGCCTGAGGAGAGCAGACAAGGAAGATCAGCGCGATGGTCCGGAGCGAAAGGTTCATAGGGCGTTCTCCGGCGGAGTATAGCCCCGGGACGCGGGGTTGAACTGCTCCTTTCGGCCGCGGCCCGGAAACGGGCAAACGAGAGCGGGAAAGCGGTCGCGGCCGGAGGGAGCCGGGGGATAGGGTTCAGGGCTCGCGCGGCCGCCGCGGCGGGGAGCATGATGTACGGGTTGCCGGTTTCCGGGAGGCACCAGAGAAAAAGGGGAATTACTCATGAACCGACGCCATTTCGTCACCTCGGGCGCGCTCGCAGCCGTGTCCGCAACCCAGACAAGCACAGCCGCCGCCGGCTCGAAGCGGGCGCTGATGAAAGTGGGGGCGACCGTGATGGGCGGTCCCCCGCCATGGATGCGCGCGGGTGAGCGCCCGGCTGGGGCGGGCGTCGAGGGGCGGGGGCCGCGCGCCGGCCGCGATCCGGAGCAGGTTTTCAAGTCGCTGGGCCGCTGGGGAATCCGGAACGTGGTGGCGTCGCCGCGGATTGGGGAAGGCCGGCTCTACGCGACGGTGGAGGAGCTGAACCGGCTGAAAGAGACGGCCGGCAGGTACGGGATCACGGTGGACGTGCTCAACCCTCCGTTCCTGCCGTCCAGCCACATCGACCGGGAGCGGCATCCCGCCATCATGCTGGGCCAGAGCCCGGAGCGCGACCGGGACATCGAGCAGGTGCAGATGATGATCAGGAACTGCGCGGCGGCGGGGATACCGTGCATCAAGTACAACATGAGCCTGCTGGGCGTGCTGCGCACCGGACGGACTCCGGGGCGCGGAGATACGAGTTACTCCACATACCGGTTGAAGGAGGCGCGTCCCGAGCCGCCCCTGACTCGCGCCGGCGTGGTCAACGCGGACCAGTACTGGGAGAGGATCACTTACTTTCTCGACCGCGTGATTCCCGTGGCGAACGAGTACAAAGTAAGGATGGCGTGCCACCCCAACGATTCGCCGGTGCCGCCGGAGGGATACCAGGGGGTGACGGCGGTGCTGGGCACGGTGGAGGGTTTGAAGAAGTTTGTTTCGATCAGAGAGAGCCCCTATCACGGATTGAATTTCTGCCAGGGAACGGTGTCGGAGATGCTGCGGGACCCCGGCAAGGAGATCTACGGCGTGATCCGCTACTTCGGCGAGCGCAAGAAGATCTTCAACGTTCATTTCCGCAACATACGCGGGCGCCGGGACGACTTCATGGAAGTGGGCATCGACGAGGGCGACGTCGATATGTACAGGGCGATGCGGGAATACCGGGATGCGGGCTACCCCTACATGATTCAACCGGATCACGCGGTGGCTTCTCCCAGCGAGACCGGCGGCGAGTACATGGCGTTCTGCTACGGGTACATCCGGGCGCTGATTCAGGCGGTGGACCGGGCGGCGTGAGGCGGCCGGCTGGGAGCGGGCACGCGGCGGCGCGAGTGCCGGCACGGCAAGGTGAGAAAGCCGCATCCCCGGGAAGGCGAGCCGGCTTGCCGTCATTTTTCTCTATTCATAGCCTGGATCTCGTAGTAAATTAACCGCAGCGGGCTGGCGACGAAATAAGAATCTATGTGACCCGCACTACAGACTGGGAGGAGCCGTGCGATGACCAGGCACTTAGTCGTGGTTTCCCTCACCGACGGCAGTCACGCCGTTTTGAATAAGAACCCCCTGGAGGTGGCCGGGGGCGACGAGATCCGGTGGACCAGCAATGATGGGGACATCCGGGTGGAACTGCCGCCCGACCTGCTGGGCCTCAGCCCATCGGAACCTCCTCAGGTACGGTATGCGGAAAAGGAGCATATCACCGCCCCGGTCGCGGTTATCGCCGACGTACCCGGCAGGGGAGGCCGTGCCTGGTACCGCTACGACGTGTTCGTGGGTGCGGTTCAGGCCAACGCACTTCCGCACGTGATCGTGACCTGAGAGGCGGGCGAAACGCTTCTATCCGGTTCAGGGCTGGCGGCGGAGTTCGCGGAACAGTTCGCGGAAGCAGTTGACGGCTTCCATCACCTTCGTATCGGAAGTGTCTTCTCCGAAGTAGCCTTTGGCGAAGCGGCCGAAGCCGTACCAGGTGGTCTGCAGCATGCCGAGCATACGGGCGGCGACGGCGGGGCTGGCGTTCAGGCGCGTGGCGCGAACGAGGTCCAGCTGCCGTATGGCGACCGAGGTCTTGCGCCAGGGCGAAGAGACCACCTGGAATCCTTCCAGCGCGAAGTAGGGCGCGGTGGGGTGGGCCGCTTCGTAGTGCCAATCGCAGACCACGATGTCTTTCGGCACCATGCGGAGGGCCGGAGCGGTTCCATTGGCGGAAGCTTCCCACTTGCCGATGCCCGTGGTTTCGCCGTCGAGGAAGCGGTCGCCCCAGATCCACAGGGTGCGTTTGGATTTGGCCAGATGATCGCGGAGCACGCGCACTTCGCCGGCGAACAGGTCGGCCTTGTTGCGGCCGCGGCAGCGCGGGCACTCATTCTCGCCGAGAAGGAAGACCTCGTCCATGCCGACGTGAAAGGCATCGGCTTCGCAGGCCTCGGCCAGCTCGTCGATCAGGTCGAAGAGGACGGCATGCACGTCCGGATGGCGCGGGCAGTAGCTGCGGCAGTAGATGCCCTCGTTGCCCTTGTAGCGGCCGGGGGTCTCGTCGAACTCGGGGTGCGAGCGCAGCAGAGCGTGGGTGGACTTGGCCCAGGACTGGTGCCCCAGCATGTTGATCAGGGGGATCAGGCGGACATTGGCCGCGCGGCAGGCGGCCACGAGGCGCTTCACGTCCTGGAGCGAAAGGGCGTCCGGCTCGGCCACCTCGGGCCGTTTGGTGAAGCGGTAGCGGTAGCCGAACTCCAGCACCAGGGTGTTGACGCCTTCCTTGGGCAGAGCCTCGCGGATGAAGCGCACGGCCAGATCCATTTCGTCGGCCCGGGGAGCGCTCAGGTGAATGCCGCGCACCGGCAGGCCCTGAGCGGCGGCCAGCGAAGCCAGGAGAACAGCGGCTACGAGGGGGCGCATCAGTTGGCCGGCTTGGGGCGCGGCGTAGCGTCGCCCGGGACCAGGCCCATGGCCCACTTGACGCCTTCGAGCCATGTCTTCTGCATGCCGGGCATGTCCCAAACATCGTTGAAATGGCCGAGGGCGTTGACGAAGACGCGGCCCTTGCCGTACTGCCGTACCCAGGCGAGGGCGAAGTCCTTGTCGGTGCGCTTGACGCCCTTCTTGGTGAGGTCGACCGAGGTGACGTCCACGGTCATGAGGACGCGCACTTTCTCGCGGGAGATGTCGCGGAACTGGTAGATCTCGTCGCGGACCTCGAAGGTGGCGGGCAGATGCCGGGTGGCGGGGAAGGCGCGGTCCTCCACGATGACCCGGATGGGCTGGGTCCAGGGGTGGCCGTCGAAGTAGCCGCCCACCATCTCGCCGTACTCGGGCCACTTGTAGAAGGTGTCGCCGGCGCTGTGGCCGCCGATGAATCCCTTGCCGTCATCGCGCACGAAGGAGAGCAGGGCGGCCTTTTGTTCCTCGTCCATATCCAGTTCGCCGGTGGTGTAGAAGAAGACGGCGTCAAAATAGTCCAGGTTCTTGGCGTTGGCGCCCAGTTTCTTCTTGGTGATGAGCTGGGTATCGGTGCGGATGTAGGTCTCCCACAGACCCGATTCCTGGCCGAGCTTCCAGAGAGTCGCCATGCCGTGGGAGATGGAGTCGTGCTGGAAGCCCTTGCTGGCGCCGATGCACAGCAGCCGCTTCTTGGCGGGCTGCGCCTGGGCGAAGGAGATGGCCAGAGCCAATAGGAAAACGACGGTAAAACGAGCCAGTTTCATATCCGGAAACCTCGAACAGAAGATGATCGCACCGCCGGACGGGTCGAGGCAAGCCGGAGCAAATCCGGCGCGGGTGGTATATAACAATAGGACACCGAACTTTCTTAGGAAGGAGCAGCATCATATGGGAAGCAGCATGAGCCGGAGGAAGCTTCTCGGCGCGCTGGGCGCCGGCGCGGCTTTCAAGCTGACGGAAGATAAGAGCAGCGCACAACGGCGGCAGACCGGCAGCGTCAACAAGATGTCGGCGCCGAGCCAGTTGAAGATCACCGACATGCGGGCCTGCCGCATCGCTTCGAATTACGACTATCCGATCATACGCATCGATACGAACCAGGGAGTGTACGGGTTGGGCGAGGTCCGGGACGCCGGGGTGGAAGGCCTGGCCTTGGTTTTGAAGCCGCACCTGGTGGGACGCAACCCGCTGCAGATCGAGCCGATTCTGGACGGCCTGCGCAAGTTCGCCAATCACCGGCGGACGGGCGGCGGGTTCAGCGCGGTGGACATCGCGCTGCACGATATCGCGGGCAAAGTGTACAACGTGCCGGTGTGGCGGCTGCTGGGATCGAAGTACAGGGACCGCGTGCGCATCTACTGCGACACGCCCCAGACCGACGATCCGAAGGTTTTTGCGGACCGGCTGAAGCGGCGGCAGAAGGACGGCTTCACGTTCTTCAAGATGGACCTGGGCACGCGGCTGGTGGCCAAGATTCCGGGCGCCGTCAACGACCACCGGGTGGCGACGGAGAAAGGCTTGAAGCTGCTGTGCGAGTACCTGGCGGCGGTGCGCGACGGGATCGGGTACGACGTGCCGCTGGCGGCCGACCACTTCGGCGCGCTGACGGTGAACGACAGCATCCGCTACGCCCGCGCCTTCGAGCCCTATCAACTGGCCTGGGTCGAGGACCCGCTGCAGGTGCATACCGGGGGCTACGGCGGCGACGCGCCGCTCGACTGGCGGGCATACAAGGAGATCAAGGAAGCCACCACCAGTCCGATCGCCACGGGCGAATCGCTGTTCGGGCTGGAGGAAGGGTTCCGGGGCTTTATCGAGAACCGGGCGTTGGACATCGTGCATCCGGATCCGCTGACCTCGGGCGCCATCCGGGAGACCAAGCGGATCGCCGATTATGCTTCGCTGTACGGGATTTCGACGGCGATCCACTTTGCCGGGTCGCCGGTGGGGTGCATGGCGAGCGTGCACATGATCGCCACCATCAAGGATTTCGTCGCCATGGAGAATCACGCGGTAGATATCCCCTGGTGGGGCGATCTGGTGACAGGGCCGGAGAAGCCGATTATTCAAAACGGTTACATTACGGTTCCCGACACGCCGGGAATCGGGGTGGAGCTGAACGAGGAAGTGGTCAAGCAGCACCTGCGGATTCCGGGCTACTTCGAACCGACGCCGCAGTTCGACAAGTACATTCTGGACGATTTCCGGATCGGCGGGCCGTATCCGCACCTGGACGAGTACGGCAAGCCGGTGGTGAGCCGGTAGGGCCCAGGCGTGCGCGCCCCCGGGAATGGGGGCGCTGGACCGTAAGACCGAGGCGGCGCGTGGATCTCCGCGCGCCGCGCCGGGGACCTAAGCGCTCAGTACGTCGGTCTGGCTGAAGTCGTTGCCCGCGAACAGGAGAGGCATGCCAGCCACCTTGGCGCAGGCGTAGGCCTGGCAATCTCCGAAATTCAGTGCTGCGGGATGCCTGCCCTTACCGTAGCGCTCGAAGGCATCGATCGCGACTTCACAGTGCTCCCGGGTGAAGGGAATCACTTCGATCTCGCCCTCCCTGAGGAGCTCGCTCAGCAGGGGCCGGGGATCGCGGCTCAGACGCGAGGAAAGAACCGTGGCGGCTTCGAGCAGGGTCGGGGCGCCGATCCCGAGGAGGGGGGCGGCGGCGATTCGCGCGATCAGGCTGTCGGAACCGGGCTGCTCCAGCAGGATCGCCAGAACCGCCGAGGCGTCAAGGATCATCGGCGTCAGACGCCTTCCGGGCCGTAGCCGAGAATCTGCTCCCGCTCCTCTTTGAGAATCGGGCGCCCCCGGACGTCAGCGGGCAGGGATGGCCAAACGCGTTTGCGCAAGAGAGCATCCAGGCGCTCCTCCCTGGTGGCCGCTCCACGGTGCAGGAGGAGGCGGCGCTTGTGGAAAAGGAGCGCTTGGCGGATGGCCTCTGTCTTGGACTGGCCGGAGAGGGCGGCAGCTTCGGATGCCAAGTGTTCGACTTCGGGATTCTTGATGTTGAGCGCCATGGCGCCTCTCTACCAATTCTGCACCATTCCACCTGAAGTTCGTACCGCAGAGCGGGACATGGGCTGCGGGCTACGAAGCGCCGGGTTTGGGGGTTGAGTAGCCTGTCACCGAAACTCCGGGGCGGATTTCGTCGCTGGCGCGACGCAGCACCCAGTCGCCGGGCTTGAGCGGGCCGCGCACTTCCACCAGGTCGCCGGAGCGGGCGCCGCGCTCGACGTCCACCCATTCCGCCCGGCCATTCTGCACGCGGATCACGAAGACACGTTCGGTGGTGGAGGCCACGCTGGTGGCAGGGACCAGGAGCGAGCTGCGCGACGCGACCGGCCAGTCGAGTTCGGCGAACATCCCCGGGGCGAGGCGGCCGCCCGGGTTGGGGACGTCGAGTTCCACGGCCATGGTGCGAGTCTTCGGGTCCACCGCACGGGCGATGCGGGAGACCCGTCCGTGAAGCGTTTGGCCGGGCCAGGCGGCCACGCGGAAGGGCACCCGCATGCCGGTCGAGACGGCAGCGTAGCTGGCTTCCGGAAGGGCCACCACGAGGCGCAGCGGGCTCACCTGCTGGAGGCGGAGGAGCGGGCCGCTTTGCGGAGAGGCGAGGGCGCCGGGATGGACCATGCGGTCGGTCACCACGCCGTGGAAGGGAGCGGTGATGCGCAGATAGGACCGCACATTTTCCAGCGACTCCACGGCGGCCAGCGCGGCTTTGCGCGCCGCCTCGGCGGCCCGTACCTGGCCGCGGGCGGCTTCGGCGGCCTGTTCGGCGGTTTCAAGCTCGCTGCCGGCGATGGCGCCCGGCGTCGCGGACGCCTCTTTCAGGCGTTTGGCGACCGCC
>JADZAF010000064.1 GCA_020852755.1 Bryobacterales bacterium | reverse complement strand
GAGCCCGCCTCCGCTTCACCGGCCGACCTCCATGCTGCACCGGTCGGCCGGAACCGTCAACCACCACCTCGCCGGGGGTGGGGAATTTTCGACCGGCGGAATGGCGAAATTTCAACCGGCGTTGACACGAATTCGACCAGCTGGACGCCGGTTTTAGAGAGGCTTCGCAAGGCATACGCCAGGTTGTTTTCATTACAGGAGAGGCTGGTCTCGGAAAGACTGCCTTGGTTGACAATTGGCTGCTTGGCTTGACATCCAGGGACAATGGGCCGGGACAACCGCTGGTGTGCCGGGGCCGGTGCCTGCAACAGTTCGGCAGCGGCGAACCTTACCTTCCTGTGTTCGAGGCGCTGGAACAGTTGAGCCGCGCGCTCGGGGGACGCCTGTCCGGTATCCTGCGGACTCATGCTCCGACGTGGCTCCTGCACATGCCATCCCTGGTTTCGCTTCAGGACTGCGTGAAGCTGCGTGACGAGGTCTTCGGCACGAGCCGCGAGCGGATGCTTCGTGAGATTACCGACGCCCTGGAGCGGCTGTCGGCGGACATCCCTGTTGTCCTGGTGATCGAGGACCTTCACTGGAGCGACCCCTCCACGATCGATCTTCTGACGTCGATGGCTAACCGGTCCTCTCCCGCACAGCTGATGGTTCTGGCCACTTACCGCCCCGCTGAACTCGGTGGAATCAGTCATCCGCTAAACCGGGTTCGACATGAGATGGAGATCCACGGGCGGTGCCGCGTGCTGCCGCTAAGCTATCTGACCGAGAGCGAAATCCGCGACTACCTCGCCCATCGCCTCTCCGCGCCGGATGCCGACGCTAAGCTGGTCCAATCGCTCCACCGGCGCACCAGCGGGAATCCGCTGTTTCTGACCTGTGTAGTTGACGAACTGTTACGGTCGGGCGGCGTCGATGCGAACCAGGCCCGGATTCGTAATATCATTCCGGACACGCTGCAGAACATGTTTGAGCTCCAGGCCGGCCAGTTGACCCAGGCGGAGCGGGAAATCGTGGAGGCCGCGGCCGCGGAAGGGGAAATATTCCGAACGGCAAGCATTGCGCGCGCTCTCGGCCGCGACCAGGCCGAGGTGGAGGACTGTTGCGAGGCTCTCACAAAACGGCAAGTGCTCCTGAAACCCGCGGAGCCGGTCCGCCTTCCCGGCGGAGCGGAGTCCGCGCGCTACTCCTTCCTCCACGTGCTTTGCCGGGAGGCGCTGTACAGACGGCTGCGGCCTGGCCGGAGGTCGCGCCTGCACAGTTCGCTCGGCAATGCCATCGAGGATTTGTATTCCTCCGAGTTGGAACGCGTGGCGGCCGAACTGGCGGCGCATTTCGAACTCGCGGGAGAGTACGCGAAGGCCATCCGGTTGCTTCGCCTGGCCGCTGAAGGCTCCGCCGGGCGGTTTGCGAATCGCGAGGCAGCGCGCCATCTTGAGCGGGCGCTAGACCTGCTCGGGGACGCCGGGGATGGCGGATCATCATCCCTACGTATGGACCTCCTGGAGCAGCGGGCGCTCATGCGTTTGTCAACCATGGATCTGGAGGGCTCGGCGGCCGACTTCGCCCAGGTGGATGCCCACGCACTGCGGACGGGAAATGTGAACCGCCGGGTGAAGGCCCTGCTCGACAGCGTCATGCCATGGGGCTTTCTGGATTGCAGGCGCGCCCTGGGAGCCATCGAGGAGGCCCGCCGGTTCAAGTCCGAAGCCGATCCGGTTCTCGCCGCCCTCGTCGACGCGTATCACGGCGGAGCCTGGACTTATTTCTTCGGGTGGAATCAGGAATTGGAGGAACTTGTAAATGCCGCACGCCCGGCAATGGAGCCTGTGGCGGACGCTGCCACGCGCTGTCGTTTTCTATGGATGGAGTCCTTTGTGCGAAACGGCGCGTCGGATTATGTGACAGGCTGCCGTGTGGCTCAGGAATCCAGGGAGTGCGCCCGGAGGGCGGGCAGCTTTCATCAGTACTTCGTCGCAACCCATAATCTGATCACCGGCTCGATACACCGCGGCAGACTGGGCGAGGCCCTCCGGATCGCGCGAGAGGGTTCGGAAATGGCGGCCACAAACCATCACCTGTTGGAGCGGTTCATGCTGGAGTCCCAGCAAGCCTTCGCAGCGATCGAGGCATTCGATTTTGACACAGCCCAGCGGATATGCGAGCGCATCGTTTGTGAGCCGATCATGATGGGCTATGATCTGACGCAGAACGCCCTCCTGTGGCTGGGACTCGCTCGTCTCGGGGCAGGCGACATCGATGGAGCATCCGAAGCCCTTGATCGCCTGACCACCATTGTCGAGGCCGGAGGCGTTGGATTTGAGTACCGTTTCCCGCTGCTTCAGGGTCAGGCGTCGTGCGCGCTCCGGCGCGGCGATTACGCGCGTGCAAAATGCCTTGTCAGCCGCAGCATTGAGCTGGCACAGGAGCACCGGGCGCATGGTTACGCGGCGCGGGGATACCGGATGCTCTCGGAGATTGCGAGTGAGGAAGGCGACAATCGCGGCGCTTGCGAGCACGTTTCGGCCGCCCTGGCAGCTCTGGACGGCTGTGACATTCCGAACGAGGAGTGGCAGGTGTATGCAACCCGGGCGAGGGTCTTAGCCGTTCGTGGACGTCGCCAGGAAAGCGAGCAGGCGCGCACACGGGCACTTCAAGTGGCTGAACGCGTGGCTGCAACACTGGCCGATGAACCAGCTCTCCGGCGGTCTCTCCTGTCGCGCATCGAGGTGCAAGCGGCGTTGCGCCGGACCGCCTGAAGGCACGCCGTCGAGTCACCCATCGAGGTTTTCCTGCCGGGAGGCCGGTCTTCCGCATTCACCCGAGGCGCCGGGCTGTGCGACCGCGCAACACGCGATCGGTGATCGGTCGCGGATCCTACTCTCCGGGCGCGCAGGTGTGCGGCGTGCGCGGCTCCCTGGCGATGTGCGGCTCGAGGGCGCCCGTCGATTGCAGGTACGAGCTAGTTGATGTCGGGTCTGAATGCGTGGTGCTATTGATCTTTGTCGGTTCTGCTGTTGCAGCAGGAGCGTTACGCCTTCGGCGTGCAGGAGAGTGGGGGAACCATGACCAACGCGCAGACCCGGGAATCTCCGTATCAGCAGGAAGCGAAACAGGTGCTCGCCGCGCTCGGGAGCGACGGGCATCGCGGTCTCAGCGAGGAGGAGGCCCGGGGGCGACTCCGGCGCTACGGCAGGAACGAACTAGCGGCGGACAAGCCCGTGCCCGCCTATAGAAAGTTCCTGGCCCAGTTCCAGGACGCGCTTGTCATCCTGCTGCTGGCTGCAACCGCCGTCTCGGCCGGGCTGTGGGTATACGAGCGCGACACGGCGCTGCCTTACGAAGCGATCGCGATTTTCGCCGTCGTGGTGCTCAACGCCGCCATGGGTTACCTGCAGGAATCCCGGGCGGCCTCCGCCGTGGCCGCGTTGAAACAGATGGCCGCAGCGCACGCCAAGGTCATCCGGAATGGCGAACGCCGGAGCGTGCCGGCCGCAGAGGTTGTGCCGGGCGACATCATCCTGGTCGAGGAAGGCGACACCGTTCCGGCGGATGCGCGCGTGCTTCACTCGACGTCTCTGAAGGCCGCCGAGGCGGCGCTGACGGGGGAAAGCCTGCCGGTTGCCAAGGACTCGGCTCCCATTTCCGGTGACGCCGCGCTGGGAGACCGGGACAACATGATCTTCAGCGGCACCTCGGTGGCCTACGGGCGGGGCCGTGCAGTCGTGGTTGCAACGGGCATGCAGACCGAGATGGGCCGTATCGCCGGGATGCTTCGGGAAACGCCGGATGAAAGGACGCCGCTGCAGAAGGAACTGGACCGCGTCGGCAGAACGCTGGGGTTCGCCGTCATCGCCATAGCAGTTGTGATGATTGCCACTATCATCCTTTTCGAGCACGTTCGCGGCTGGCCGGCGATTCTGGATGTGCTGATCCTGGGCATCGCGCTGGCGGTGGCGGCGGTCCCCGAGGGTTTGCCCGCCGTGGTGACGGCCGTCCTTTCTCTCGGCGTACAGCGCATGGCAAAGCGAAACGCGATCATGCGCCACCTGTCCGCCGTTGAGACCCTCGGCTCGGCCAACGTCATCGCATCCGACAAGACCGGCACGCTCACCAGGAATGAGATGACGGTGCGAACGGTCGTGACGGCAAGCGGGCGAGTCAGGCTCGGCGGCACGGGTTACGCTCCCACAGGTGAAGTGGAGAGGGAAGAAGGGGGGCCGGTCGACGGGGCCCTGCGCACCGAACTGGAGCGCGCCCTGGCAGTGGCCGATCGCGCCAACAACGCGGTATTGCAGCAGCACGGCGGCCGCTGGATGGTGCAGGGCGACCCGACGGAAGGCGCGCTGGTGGTTGCGGCGCGCAAAGCCGGCCTGGAAAGCGAAAGACTGAGGAGGCGCTTCGAGCGTGTGGGGGAGGTTCCGTTTTCCTCCGAACGCAAATTGATGAGCACGGTCCATACCGACGCCGAACGGAAGGAACGCCTGCTCGTCTTTGTCAAAGGCGCTCCCGACGTACTGCTCTCGCGGTGCTCCGAGGAACTGATCGGGGAGAAGACCAGACTGCTGACCGGCGAGCGGCGAAAGGAGATTCTGGCGATCAACGAAGAGCTGGCCGGCCGGGCTTTGCGCACTCTCGCGAGCGCCTACCGGCCGGTGCCCGTGGAGACGTTCGAGATCGAGGATGTCGATGGGCGATTGGAACGGGACCTGGTGTTTGCAGGTTTGATCGGCATGATCGATCCGCCGCGCGACGAGGCCAAGGATGCTGTCGAGCGCGCCAAGAGCGCCGGGATCAGACCGATCATGATCACGGGCGATCATCCGATTACCGCGCAGGTCATTGCGCGGGAACTGGGAATCGCCGGCAACGGAAGGGCAATCAGCGGCGCCGAGCTGGCCGGAATGTCCGACGACTCGCTCGCCCTGGCCGCCAGGACGGCGCCGGTCTACGCCCGCGTGAATCCCGAGCACAAGCTGCGGATCGTCCGGGCGTTGCAGAGGGAGGGCGCGGTGGTCGCAATGACCGGCGACGGAGTCAACGACGCGCCGGCGCTCAAAACCGCCGACATCGGCGTCGCCATGGGGGTCACCGGGACGGATGTGTCCAAGGAAGCTGCCGACATGGTTCTGGCCGATGACAATTTCGCGACCATCGTGGCAGCGGTCGAGGAAGGACGGTCGATCTTTTCGAATATCCGGAAATTTCTACGCTTCCTGCTCTCGTCGAACATCGGCGAGGTGCTGACCATGTTCTTCGGCGTTCTCCTGGCCAACGTCATCGGTTTGCAGGCGGAGGAGAGCGGCGTTGTCCTGCCGCTGCTGGCTACCCAGCTTCTCTGGATCAATCTGGCCACCGACGGCGCGCCCGCTCTGGCCCTGGGCGTGGACCGGCGCGGCGAGGACATCATGAACCGCCCACCGCGCCCGGCCGATGAAGGCGTCATCACGCGGCGTATGTGGTCGGGCATCTTTTTCGTCGCCGTTGTGATGGCCGCGGGGACGCTGCTGGTCCTGGACGCTTCGCTGCCGGGAGGGCTGATCGAGGGCTCGGGAAATATGCGTTACGCGCAGACCATGGCCTTCACGACCCTGATGATCTTTCAGTTGTTCAATGTCTTCAACGCGCGTTCCGACCGGCGCAGCGCTTTCCAGGGGCTATTCACGAATGCATGGCTGTGGATGGCGCTCGGCCTGGCCATGGCGCTTCAGGTCGCCGTCGTTTACGTTCCGGTTCTCCAGCAGGCGTTTTCCACCTCCGCCCTAAGCTTCGAAGACTGGATGCGGTGCACGGCTGTTGCGAGTTCGGTGTCGTGGCTGCGGGAAACCGCCAAGGCGATCACACGGATGAGGACCCGGTGACCCGGGAGCGAATCCGGCCGGCGGAATCCGCACCAGCGGACCGCCCGCTGCCCGGCGCGGCGCGCGGCCATGGCGGCCGCCGTGGGCGGGATTTCTCCCGAACAAACCAGGCGCTCCCCGCGCACGTACCTCCGGTCAGCGGGACTTCCCGGGACGCTCTGGAGCCGCCGGCTTCGGCATAGGGACCCCGTCTCATCGCGGCAATGGCTAGGGACACGCCGGTGGCAGTTACGTTGCCGGCTACGGCGCCTGTTTCGTATGATCGATGCCAGCCTGGTGCTTGGAGGCACTCAATGAACACTACGAGGCGAACGCTTTTGCAGAGGGCGGGAGCGGGCTCGCTCCTGGGGTTCTGGCCGTTTTCGAAGATGGCCGGAGCCAGGCGGGATCCGGCCGGCATCTACGACAGGCTGGGCATCCGGCCGATCGTGAACTTTCAGGGTACGCACACCACGATCGGAGCTTCAAAAATGTGGCCGGAGCTGCACGAAGCCATGGGCCAGGCTTCGCAGCACTACGTGCCGCTCCAGGAGTTACAGGAGAAGGTGGGTGAACGCCTGGCCCGGCTGATCGGGACCGAAGCGGCAATGGTGACCACGGGAGCGTCGGGCGCCATCACGCTCGGCGCCTGCGCCATAGTGGCGGGCGAGGACGTCGCCAAGGTGCGCCGCCTGCCCGACCTCACCGGCATGAAGACCGAGGCCGTCATTCAGAAGGCGCACCGGAACGTCTACGACCGCGCCATCCGGAGCGTGGGCCTGCGCGTGGTGGAAGTGGCCAGCCGGGCGGAGCTGCTCGAAGCCATCGGGCCGCAGACGGCCATGATGTACTTCCTGGGCGGCACCAGCCACGACTGGGAGTATGAAACCCCGGTGTCCCTGGAGGATTGCCTCAGCGCCGCGCACAAGGCGGGTTTTCCGGTGATGGTGGATGCGGCCAACATGCTGCCTCCCTGGGACAACCTGAGGAAGCTGGCGGCGGCCGGCGTGGACCTGATCTGCGTCAGCGGGGGGAAGCACATGCGCGGGCCCCAGTGCTCGGGAATCCTGGCCGGGCGCAAGGATCTGATCCGGGCGGCCTGGCGGAACTCCAGCCCGCACTCGGACTCGTTCGGAAGACCCATGAAGGCCGGGCGCGAGGAGATTGTGGGTGTGTGGCTGGCGGCGGAGAAGTACTCCCGGCTGGACTTCGAGGCGCTGGACCGCGAGTGCGCGCGCCAGGCGGATTTCCTGATCGCGAGCCTTTCGAAGATCGGGGGCGTCAAGGCCGGGCGCACTCCGTTCGACCGTACCCGCCGGGTCCACCGGGTGCACGTACAGTGGGATGAAGCGGGCCTGGGCATCACTGCCCGGGAGATGATCGCCCGGCTGCGGGAGGGCGATCCGCCGGTGGCGGTGCTGGGCGGCACACCGGACGGGATCGAACTGACGGTTTTCATGAACGAGCCGGGCGACGAGAAAATCGCCGCCCGGAGGATCGGCGAGGTGTTCGCGGCGGCCAGGAAGAGCTGAAGGCCCGGCCGCGAACGGCAGCAGACGGCGCTTCCTACGGGATCACCGGCAGCACGATGTGCGACGGGTGCGCCCTGGTGTGATAGATCGCCTGCCGGGCCGCCCGCACCTTAGAGCTGACGCCGAAGGGCTCTCCCGTATTCGGGTTGCGGTCGAATTGCGGGAAGTGGCTGCTGGTGATGTCCACGCGGATGCGGTGCCCGGGCTGAAACGAATTGCTGGTGCCCACCAGGTCGATGGCCAGTTCGTAGACCTTGCCGGGCTCCAGCGGACGCGGCCGGCTCAGGCTCTCCCGGTAGCGGGCCCGCAGGATGCCTTCGGCGACGTTGATCGCGCGACCGTCCGGAAATACGTCGATGAGCTTGGCGACGAAATCGGTGTCCGGCGCGTCCGAGGAGGCGTGCAGCACGACCTTGACCGGCCCGGTGACTTCCAGCTCGTTCTGGAGAATCTCCGAGGTGTAGACCAGCACGTCGGGCCGCAGCTCGATGGGGCGCTGGTCGTGCGGTCCGGCGGGGGTGGGAGTGCCGCAGCAGTTGTTTCCGCCCAGGCTGGGCACGGGGTCGTTGGGGTCGTAGGTATAGCGGTCGGGCGGCGCCTCGGCCGGCGGCTCCTCGAAGGTAAGGCGGCCGTCGCCGAGGCGCGTGTTGGCCTTGCCTCCGCCGGCGAAGTACATTTTCCGGTACTGGGTGCGCGCCAGGGGGTACTCGCTCTCCTGCCGCCAGACGCCCTTGCCCATGACGAACAGGGTCACCGGGGGTTCGCGGTCCAGGCCGTTGTCGATACCCTTGAGCCAGTAGTCGAACCAGCGCAATTCGACCGCGTGGACGTCCACGTGCGCGTGCGGCCCGAAGTCGATCTGTCCGGTCTTCTGCGAGGAGCCGTGGCCCCAGGGTCCGATCAGCAGGCGGCTCTTGCGCCGGGCGGCCTCGGTCTTGCCGCGCCGGCTCATGCCGGCATAGCCTCGCAGCGTGCCCTGGCTGAAGATGTCGAACCACCCGCCGGCGGTATGGACGGGAACGCCGATCTGCTCGAAGACCTCCTCCGCGTTCAGCTTCTTCCAGTAGTCGTCGTAGTCGGGGTGCGCGATCCAGTCGCGGTAGAACTGCGCGTTGCGGCCCACCAGCTCCTGCATGTTCATCAGGGGCAGGCGCCACAGCACGGATTCGTAGCTGATGCTCTCGGGACCCGCGGCCATGGTGTGCGGGCCGGTGTTCTGCATGATGCGGGACTCCTGGCGCACGGCTCCCCAGCCGAAGTTGAACGAAAGGCGCCAGCCGCCGTTGAGGGTGATCCAGTCGTGGTAGAGGCTGGTGGCGGCCACCATGGGGAAGACGGCGACCAGGTGCGGAGGAGACGCCATGGCGGCGCGCCATTGCACGTGGCCGAGGTAGGAGCCTCCCTGCATGCCGACCTTGCCGTTGGACCAGGGCTGCGCGGCGGCCCACTCGATGGTGTCATAGCCGTCTTCCTGGTCGTTGCGGAAGGGTTCCCACTTGCCCTCGGACTCGTGGCGCCCGCGCACGTCCTGGAACACGAAAGCGTACCCGCGCCGGGAGAAGAAGACGGCGGCGTCATAGGCGCTGGGATAGCGCTCGGTACTGTAAGGCGTGCGTGAAACGATCACCGGGTACTTGCCCGGCGCGGCCGGACGGTAGACGTCGGCGTAAAGCTTGACGCCGTCCCGCATGGGGATGGGAACCATGTTCTGGACTACGATCTCGTTCTGCGGCGGATAGGCTTTGGGAAAGATGACGCCGCTATCGGCGGCCGCGGCGAGCGCCGCCGGAAGCAGCAGCGCGAAGCTGAATTTTCTCATCGTGTCTGACCTTCAAAGATCCTTTCGCGGTTCTTCAGGATGTGGTGAGAAGTATAACCGCACGGGTGCGTTGTGAGAAAGCGCCCTGTGTACGGTGCCGGACAGTCGGGAACTCCAGCGGGCGTCGCTCCGCCTCAGCTTCCAGCGTCCTTGACGGATCGCTTGCGACCCATCCCAGGGATGAGTTTGGGTGGGGGCTCCAGAATCTGGGCCAACGGCGTGGGAGCCAGCGGGGCGGGTGTGCGGGTATTCGGCGGCGGGTCCCTTCAGATCGAGGGCGGGACCGTCATCGGGAATCATGGTCCGGGAGTGGTGCTGGATCGTGGCTCGAACGCGCTGTTCTACGGGGCCAG